>NZ_JANBNX010000028.1:0-51111 GCF_035615275.1 Acinetobacter sp. IK23 | reverse complement strand
TTAGACCTTTAGCCAATTCGGCAGCCATACTTTTGATTGTTGCTTCATCCATGTGAAGTACCTTTTGTAATTATCCTCTGAAGGATAAATGAAAATTAAGTACTTACACAAAATTTAGAACAGTCCCTAACTATGAGCAGGTTTTATTTTTCCAGATAGTTGATAGTAATGGCCTAATTCAAGTTCTTGACTGCCCTTCAACACATCCTGATTATCATTTTTTAAATACAACAGCCAATTTACTGATTCTTTAGATAAGTTTAATACTTGTCCAGTTTGTTGAACTTTATTGTCTTTTTCTTCACTGAGTTGCTTTATATAAACAATAATATCGAGATTCTTTGAATCCGTTTCTCTTTGTTGTAAGCGTTCGATCAGTGCATTCTCGGCATATTGATACCCGACAATAAACAGACTTGTTGTACATAACAGGCAATAAATAGCCTTTAGAAGTGGTCGGCCAACGAATACTGAGCGTCTAAAAAGATAAAAAATAAAGGCAAGTAAAAGTAAAACCTTAGCTACTTCTCCATATTGCATGATTAAAGGTAAATGAATACCCATTAATGCAATACCGCAAATCCACCCCAATAGAATAATTTTAAACATTCAAAATCTTGTGATTATCATTTTAGGGGCAAAATTAAAGCCCAACTGAGTGGGCTTTAACAATGTGATTTAATGACAATTTTTTAAGAACCGCTTACCCACAAACCATCTTCCATATGTAAGATAGAATCTGCCGCCTGAGCCAATTGCTCATCATGGGTCACAATGAGCATTGCCATGTTTAGTTCTTTCTTAAGATCAGTAAGTAACTCAAAAATACCAACAGCTGTTTTACGGTCCAAATTACCCGTTGGTTCATCAGCTAGAACGACCGCAGGCTTAGTCACCAATGCTCGAGCAAGAGCCACACGTTGACGCTCACCACCAGAAAGTTCACCTGGTTTATGGTCCATACGATGAGATAGCCCAACTCGATCTAGCAAATACTCAGCTTGTGCCTTTACAGACTTAAATTGACTGTCTGCTCGAAGCATTAAAGGCATTGCTACATTTTCAAGTGCAGAAAACTCAGGTAATAAGTGGTGAAATTGATACACAAAACCAAGGTATTTATTGCGTTGGAAACCACGCTCTGCTTCACCCAAGTTATCAAAGCGCTGTCCATTTAGAAATACTTGCCCTTGAGTTGGTTGCTCTAAGCCACCAAGTGCATGCAACAAAGTACTTTTACCCGAACCACTTGCACCGACAATAGATACAAACTGCCCTGCTTCAACCTGTAAAGAAAGACCTTTAATGACTTCAACCTTAGATTTACCGTCATCAAAATGCTTATAAATCTCTTTTGCTTCTAAAACGATTTTACTCATAACGCAATGCCTCGGCAGGTTGAACTTTGGCTGCACGAAGTGCTGGATAAATAGTTGCCAAGAAACTTAAGAGTAAAGAAACAATTACGATAATCGTCACATCTTGCCATCTTAAGTAAGAAGGTAAGTAATGTACAAAATAGGCATCGAACAAATTAAGTCCAAGCACATTATTAAACCAAGAAATAATATCGCTAATTGTAAGTGCCAAAATTACACCTAAAACCGTGCCAGCAACTGTACCAATTACCCCAATCACTGTACCTTGCACCATAAAGATTTTAGTAATCATAGATGGTGACGCACCTAAAGTACGTAAAATTGCAATGTCCGATTTTTTGTCGGTAACCACCATAACCAAAGAAGAGACAATATTAAATGCCGCAACTACAATAATCAGTACAAGTAATAAACCAACTAATGTTTTTTCCATTTGAATGGCGTTAAACAAATTACCGTGTGTATAGGTCCAGTTCGTTGCATAGAAATTGCTTGGCAAGTTTTTCACAATATCGTCGGCAACTTGAGGAGCAGCAAAGATATCATCCATTTTTAAACGAACGCCTTGGGCACCATCAGGTAAACGCAATAAAGTCGATGCATCGTATAAAGCAATGTACCCGACCATTGAGTCCACTTCAGCACCTACGCTGAAAATACCAACCACTTTAAAGCGCTTAAAACGAGGCACTACACCTGCTGGAGATGGCGTTGCTTCAGGTAAAACCAGTGTCACGCTGTCATTTAGACGTAAACCAAGTGAATCGGCCATGTCTTTACCAAGCACAATACCGAACTCACCTTTTTTCAGTGAGTCTAGGCTACCAGCAACAATATGATCTTGAATAATAGATACATTCTTCTCATATTTTGGGTCAATACCCGTCACCATAATACCAGCCACTTGCCCTTGAGCAGTTAACATACCTTGCAATTGGGTAAAAGGTGCAACTCCAGTGACATGGGGATGTTTTTCAACTCGTTTAACCAGTTCAGGCCAATCCGCAAGAATTTGCGTCGATGAAACTGTCGCTTGCGGAACCATTCCCAAAACACGATTTTTCAATTCGCGGTCGAAACCGTTCATTACAGAAAGTACCGTGATCAGTACAGCAACACCAAGTGTCAAACCGATCATGGAAACTAATGCAATAAAAGAAATAAAATGATTACTGCGTCGTGCGCGAGTATATCTCAACCCTATATACAGTGAGATTGGTTTAAACATACCTTCTAAATCCAAGGTCATTGATGGAAAATAGAGAAATGCAAGTTACACTTCCTATTTGGCCATATCGTTAGATGCAGTATTAAGGTTTAAAAATCAGTAAGTTCTGACCTATCCTTAACAATCCTAATATTATATTGCTGCGCTATTTTCTACTACTTAAGATATGAGATCAATTTGATCATGCATTTAGCTACGAATTAGAACAATTTAATGAATAAGCTCAACAAATTACCCTCATCTTCTGCTATTTAGATTTAATATGTTGAGCAAAATTACGGTTTGCCTGAATGTCTTTATAGAAATAAAGGAATAGACCAAACAAGATAATAAATGCCCCCACAAAAACCATCATCGAAAGATGTTCATGATTTAAAACAGCACCAATCACCATAGCTAACATAGGTGTAATAACGGTGGTAAGCGATAAAGTGGTTGCCTTTATATTTTGTACAAGTTTGAAATAACAGAACATAGCCAAAAGTGAGGCCATAAGCACTGTATAAATTAAAGCAAATAGAGATTTAGCTTGCGGTAAATGGGTCGGTGCATATTGCCAAATAAATGGAATTAGGCAGCTCGCCAAAAGTGAAGATACCAAAATTGAGCCTGTTGCCTGAGCCATAGGTTGAATTTTGGCATTCACTTTTTTTACCCAAAAAATAGAAAATGAATAAACGAAAACACTAATCAACATTAAAACAATGCCAAATGGATGCACGTGCTGACCAGATCCATTTAAGCAAATGATTGCTAGGCCACAAACAGCAATCGCCATACCAAGCCACTGTAGTTTATAAAGATGCTGACCAAACCCGAAACGACCAATTAAACCAGCCATAATAGGTGCCAGACCGAACATGAGGGCAATCATGCCTGAACTTAAATACTGAGTTGCAGCATAAGTAAAAATTTGAGAGCCAATTAAACTAAAAGAACCTGCAAAATAACTATGGAGAGCTTGTTTATGAATCGGAAAAGCTGTTTTTAAGACTAATAACACGATAACCGAAAGAGGTAATGCTATATAAAAACGTAACAGCAGAGCCCACATAACATGTAAGTCAGACACGCTCCATACAATGGCTAAAGGCGTCGTTGCCCAAATAAATACAAGCAACACATACGTTGAAGCCAAGTTGGTTTGGGATGGCATAAGAGGCTCACTAAGCAGTTTTACGTTTTTGCTTTAAAATCGTTTGGTCGAGTGAACTCGAGAACTCACGCTTATCACGTTCTGAAATTGGAGGTGGGCCTCCTGTTTGTACACCAGCGCCGCGCAGCGTGTCCATAAAATCACGTAAGTGCAAACGAGCCTTAACATTTGCAGTGGTATAAATCTCACCCCGTGGATGAATCGCAATACCACCCTTTTCAATAACTTGAGCAGCAAGCGGAATATCCTGTGTAATGACAATGTCATTTTCAGACATGCGGTCTACAATTTCCTGATCGGCCTGATCGGCTCCACTTAAAACCTGTATTGATTTAATACGTACCGATGGGGTAATTCCGACATTTTGATTGGCTACAAAAATCACTTCTAACTGATAACGATCTGAAGCTCGTAAAATGACTTCACGCAAAATTTTAGGTAATGCATCTGCGTCTACCCACAGCTTGAATGGCAGCACGTTATTCTCTATTTCCACTAAAAATATAAGTCTAACAGATGCATTTGACTCGAGAATAGCGCTAAATATAAAACTTATTTTCTAAATTTAATTTTAACAATACCTTAACAATCGAGCATATTCACTCTTAAAAGCGAGTGATTTATCGATTGGAAGGATTTTTGATAACTAAATATGTGCTTTTACAAGAGAATTTACACATGTTGACTTGAAAAATAGCAATTACCCTCGATTTAATATAACAAGTGAGATAAACCCAACATCAATCGTACTTATGAAAAATCAAAACAGTCCAGAAGTTATTACGGTAAACGACCAAAATTTTGGTAGTCATGGCGAGCATTGGAATCTATTAACCTCCCATCCAGAGACAGATGTACCAAAATGGCTTGGACTGGCGCTTGATGCACCTGTAATGCCAATGGGCTTATGTCAGCATGAAGATGAGATGGATCAATCTTTCTGGCTGATTCAAGGTCCTCAAGGACAGAATGTCACCATTAACCAAATTATTGCGGTTGAAAATCAAAAACCGCGCGCACTAAAAACAGCATTTCCTAGTTTTGAAAGTCCTTATCAATATAATGCGCAAATTGAGCGCATCATTACTTGTGACTCAGCAACTCAGGCAGTATTAAGTTTAAGATTAAATAAAAATACGACTGTTTATGCATTTGATAATTTATTTAGTGTTAATCGTTGTCAATATGACAAAACCCAAACTTATCAAGTTCAATTTAATGCATGGGCTTATGAGTTAGAACCAGTCCCTGCTGGTGAAACCATTGTTGTAGATGACCCAGCATCTATTAAACACCACCGTGCGTTAAATGCAATTTTGACTGAACATAATGGAATTGCACCTGAAAACCTACAAGAGCTCATTAATGAATGGCAACCAAAAACTGAGGAAGATCATGAGCCTGTAACGGTCGATTTTTCTAAAATGGTTGCATATTTATATGGAGAAAATCTTGGTCAGGAAGATGAAGCTTGGTTTCAAGGTAATATTGTAGGTAAAACTTCAATGTCATTTATGGGAGCAGAATATACTCTTTATGATGTCACTTTAGTTTTAGAAGATGATCTTCCTGCCATATTAGTGCGCATTGCGACCCAAAATGATTTGTACAAAAACTTTAATATTGGTGAATATATTCGCGGTAATATCTGGATTCAGGCGAATATTTATGCTAAAAATAGTGAAACTAATTGAATTTCACTAATATTTTAAAAATTAGGCTATTGAATGAAGATTATACCTGAACAAACCACCAGCCTCATTCAAACTAGTAACCCACGTATAAGGGTCGATACTGGTGCGTTTTGCTTTTTTGTTTTAGGTATGTTCTTAGCCGCGATGATGATTCATCAATTTGGTTTCGCCCCTTTTTAATGAATAAATTGCACAATAAATAAAGCCCTCTTTCGAGGGCTTTATTTATTTGATTTACTTAACCATTACGTTTAGCAAAATCATCCATAAAGCGAATAAGTGCTTGAACGCCTTCTAATGGAACTGCGTTATAAATACTTGCACGCATACCGCCTACTGAGCGATGACCTGCCAAGTTCAACAAATGATTTTCTTCAGCTTCTTTCAAGAATTGCTTTTCTAAAGCCTCATCTGCCAAAGTGAATGGTACATTCATAATTGAACGGTTTGGAATAGCAATCGGGTTATTATAAAAATCACTTGAATCGATATAACCATAAAGTAACTGAGCTTTTTCAAGGTTAACTTTATGAATAGCATCTACCCCACCCTGCTCTAGCAACCATTCGAATACTAAACCAGACAAGTACCAAGCATAAGTCGATGGTGTATTTACCATAGAACCATTTTTCGCTTGATCACCATATTTTAAAATGCTTGGAATTTCTGGTTTAGCTTGGTCAAGTAAATCATCACGAACAATAACGATTGTTAAACCAGCAGGACCAATATTTTTTTGTGCACCAGCATAGATTAAACCGAACTTGGTCACATCTAATGGAGCAGATAAAATACTTGATGAATAGTCACAAACAAGTGGTGCTTTAACATCAGGAATACCTGCAAACTGTAAACCACCAATTGTTTCATTATCTGCATAGTGAACATAAGCAGCATTATCAGATAAGTTCCATTCGCTTTGATCAGAAATTGCGAACTTACCATCTACTTTAATGCCTGCTTCGACAGCATTAATATCGCCATAGCGTTTTGCTTCTTTTAACGCTTTTTCAGACCAAATTCCTGTATGGATATAATCTGCTTTGTTATTTTTACCAAGCAGATTTAAAGGAATTGCTGAAAATTGTAATGACGCACCGCCTTGTAAAAATAGCACTTTATAGTTTTCAGGAATATTCATAAGCTTACGCAAGTCAGCTTCAGCTTTTTCAGCCACAGCAACATAGTCAGCACTACGGTGACTCATTTCCATGATGGATAGACCTTTACCTTGCCAATCCAACAATTCTTGTTGAGCTTTTTCTAAAACGGCAGTAGGTAATGCAGCAGGACCAGCACAGAAATTGTACGCGCGCATGATTTTTCCCTTGTAAAGTGAAACACAATAAAAAAAGGCATTTAACCACAGATTGCTTAAGGTTGCAGCAGCTTCTCTAGTAAATATTTCAATGCTAGGGCGTATTTAGGTTTATTTTTTCAATAACTATTTTATTTATTTCTTTGCTTTCACTTATTTTTTTATAAGTTTTATTAAATAAAGTTCAACTTGACTTGTGAATGGAGTTTCCCATACTGTGATGAATATATAAAGTATGCTGTATGATTTTGCATCAAGTAAAATAAACTCAAAATCATTTTGTGCTTTTATACAATTGTATAATAAACAATATGATAATTGAATTTAATAACAAGAAATTTAAACTATAAGGGATGATCAAAAATTGTTATATAAAATGCCAACACATCAGTATCGACAGTCAATACGCCCTTTTCTCTTTAAACCCAATTATCTTGCTTTGGTATTGGGAATATTTATTGCAACGCCTATTTATGCACAAAGCTTAAGTTATGCCGAAGCTGAACAACAAGCTTTAAAAAGCTCATATAGCACCCAAGCCAACCAAGCATTGCAACAAGCTTCTCAATTAGAAGCTGAAGCAGTCAAAGGCCTAGGGTTACCTAGAGTTGATTTAAACGTAAGAGCATACGCATTTCACAGTGAAACAGACGTACCACTTGGTAGTTTCAAACAAAAGCTTGAGAATGATTTAAGCCAAGGGCTAAATGACAAGTTGTCCCAGTGGAACAATGTCATTCCATCCGATGTTTTGGGACAAATTCAGGAAGGTTCAAACCAAATCATCCATGATGGCATAAATCGCTTTCCTAACTACGCTAATTTGACTTTAGAAGATCAGGTCGTACGCCCGTCTATTTCAGTTGTGATGCCACTTTATACAGGGGGCTTAACCAGCAGTGCAAAAAAGATAGCCAACATTCAGGCTCAGCGCTCAGAGCTTTCAAGCCAGCAACAACAAGATATCCAGCGGTTTGAAGTCGTACAAAGTTATTTCAATGTGCAATTACAACAGCAACTGGTCGCGAGTAGCTTATTTAACTTTAATGCAATGCAGAAACATTATAGCAATGCGTTAAAGCTCGAACAGCAAGGTTTTATTAGTAAAGGTCAACGCATGCAATTTGAAGTTGCTCGTAACAATGCAGAGCGAGCTTTACAAAACGCACAAGCAAACCTAAATGCCAGTCAATTCAGTTTAAACAATCTTCTTCATCAGCAAAGTAATGCTGATTTAAGTACTCCTCTTTTTGTAAATACAGTTAGTAGCCAATCTTTAGAAGCACTGCTAAGTAGTTACGCTCAAAAATCGAGTCTTGTGCAAAAAATGCAGTTAGATACTCAATTGGCTAATGCAAATATTCAAGCTCAACAAGCAGCAAAGAAACCAAGTCTATTTGCTTTTGGCGAATATGCACTAGATGAAAAGGAAAACTGGATTGTAGGTGTGATGGCAAAGTACAACTTGTTTTCAGGTGTAGATAAAAATAAGAATATTCATGCGGCCGAGTTAAAACGTTATGCCTCAGAACTATTAACTGAGCGAACTAAACAAGAAATTGAAGGATTGTTGAATAAATCATATAACGAGCTCAATTCAGCACAGCAAAGTCACACGTTATTGCAAAGAAATATTAGTGCAGCTCAAGAAAACTTACGTATTCAGGAGCTTTCTTTCCGTGAAGGTATGGGAACAGCCACACAAGTCATTGACGCGCAAAATGCGTTAAGTGCTTTAAAAACAGAAATGGCTTTAAATGCATATAAATATGTCATGTCACTTGCAACCTTATTGCAAAGCCATGGTTCTATGGACCAGTTTAAAGCTTATGTGACTCAACCACATACTGACTATATCCGCTAATAGGGGCATAACATGAATCAAGAATCATCTTCTTCTCAGCAAGATTCACCTGTTACGGATACAGAGCATACAGGTCAAGATCAACAAAATATTCAAACTGACAATACTCAAGAAGTAAAATCGAATAAAAGTAATCCTCAACCACCTAAAAATTCAAAAATTAAACTAATAATTGGTGTGGTCATTATTGCTTTGTTAGGTTTGATCATTTTCGGTTTGTGGAAAAGTTATCAACCAAAGCCTATTGAATTACAAGGCAGAGTTGAGGCTGAAACGATTCACGTGAGCACTAAAGTTCCAAGTCGTATTGAAGAAATTTATGTACAAGAAGGCCAAAAAGTTTCTAAAGGACAACCTCTAGTTCGTTTAGTGAGTCCAGAAATAGAAGCCAAAAAGCAACAAGCCCTAGCAACCTTACAATCAGCTTTAGCACTTCAGTCGACTGTGGATCGAGGTTCGCAACAAGAAAATATTGATACTCTGTATGCCAACTGGCAGAGTATGAAAGCTCAAGCAAATCTTGCAAAAACCACTTATCAGCGTGGAGAAAATTTATATAGACAAGGTGTCATTTCCCGTCAAAGACGAGATGAGATGTTTGCAGCCCAAACCTCTGCTCAAGAGTTAAGTGAGGCAGCTTATCAACAATATGCGCGAGCAAAGCGCGGAAGCACCAGTCAACAGAAATCTACAGCAGATGCTCAAGTGGATATTGCCAAAGCAGCTGTCAGTGAAGCCCAAGCACTTGAAGCAGAAACCCGCTTACTCGCTCCTATTTCAGGTACAGTTTCAAAAACTTATGGCAAACCTTCTGAACTGGTTGCAATAGGTGTACCGGTTGTCAGCATTTTAGAAGATGATGATTTGTGGGTGAGTTTAAATGTCGGTGAAAATCAGTACGCTTCTGTTTATAAAAACAAAACGCTAGAAGGATTCATTCCTGCGCTAAATCAAACCGTAATGTTTAAAGTAAAAAATATTGATGCTGAAGGTGAATTTGCCACGATTAAAACCACACGTCAGACTGGTGGTTATGATATTCGTAGCTTTAAATTGCATCTAGTGCCTGAGCGTCCTGTCAAAGACTTAAAGGTTGGCATGAGTGTTCTATTTAAAATTAAAGAAGAAAAATAAAACATGTTTGCCAGTATATTACGTGAACTAAAATATCTAAGAAGCAATAAATGGGATTTGTGTATGGTGACACTCATCCCTGCTTTTATCATTTTTCTGTTTAGCAGCATGTTTTATGCAGGTAAGGCTGAACATTTACCTATCGCAATTATTGATCAGGATCAAAGTGAGCTGAGTCGCAATATTGAAAAGTATCTTTCGTTAAACCATACGGTAGATGTTAAAACAATTATGGCAAGCTCGACCGAAGCTGAAAAACTACTCAATGAAACCAAAATTTGGGGCTATATTTTTATTCCTGACGGCGCTGAAAAACGTTTTGTAAAAGCTCAAGACGCTCAAATTAGCATTGCATTTAACCAATCTTTTTTTAGCGTAGGAAATACGATTTCCTCTGCCATGTTAGTCAGTACACTCAATGCTTTAGCAGACTACGCAGGCCAGAGTTATCTAGCAAATAATATCCCCTATTTAGATGTTCCTACAGCGCACGTCAAAATTTCAACACTCTATAACCCAAATATGAGCTATGAATTTTATTTAGAACCTTTCATGGTTCCTGCTGTTTTGCACCTATTACTCTGTTGTTGCGTGGCTTTTGCTATTGGACAAGAACTTAAACGCGGCACCTTAACCCAGTGGGTTAACCGTGAAAATTTTATCCGCGGCTTACTGGCTAAAAATTTACTTTATAGCTTTATTTTTTGTCTCTGGACTTGGTTATGGATGTTTTGGTTGGTTGAGATTCGCGGTTGGTTTGTCGCTGGCTCTCTCAGCTTTTTATTAGTTGCTCAGTTTTTGCTTTATTTTTCTTATGCACTCATTAGTAGTACTGTCATTCTTGCCACCAAAAATTTAAGTAAAACTTTTGGTTTTATTGCGGTATACGGTGGTTCTTCTTTAAGTTTTGCTGGTGTGACCCTGCCTTTAAATAATGCACCAATTTTCACTAAATTTTGGTCTTTAATTATTCCTTATACACCTTATGCAAAGCTCCAGACCGAACAGTGGGTCATTGGAAGTCCACTTTTTAATTCAATGACGTCCTTTTTAATACTGATTGGCTACTGTCTTATTTATTTCATTTTGAGTTCCTTGCTACTTAAAAAACTAGTTCGGGGAGCTGCGCAATGAAAGAATTCTTAAAAGCTTATGCCCAAACATTTAAAGATATTGTTAGTAACAGTTCGGTTTTCACGACACTGATTTTATCAGTCATTCTTTATAGCTTTTTTTATCCAACTGCCTATAAAGCTGAACGTGCTGAATCAATTCCAATCGTCATTGTTGACGAAGAACAAAGTCTTTTAAGCTCTCAAATTATTGGACAAACAAGCAATAGCCCGAACGTAAAAATTGTTGAAGTCACTGCTAATTTTCTCGAAGCCGAACAAATGGTACGTGAACAAAAAGCAGATGGTATTTTGCTTTTACCCAACAACTTAACACAGAGCCTACGCCGCGGAGAAACTGGTGGAATTGGCTTATACTTAAGTACAACCAACTTTTTAAAAACTAAAGAAATTGGGTTAGGTCTTGCTACTTCTATTGAGGCCACATTAAAAGAATATGTTGAAAAATTTGGAGAGCGTACTCATTTCCAACCAGCCCTTTCTATTCATCAGGTTCCTTTATTTAATCCCCTTTCAGGTTATGGAAGCTATATTTTTCCAGCAGTTGCCACACTCATTATTCATCAAACGATTGTATTAGGCTTAGCCATGCTGATTGCAAGCTACCGCGAACAGCATAAAAAAATTACAGCTATTCGGTTTGCTGGAATTTTTGCCAGCCTATTTACTATTGGTTGCTTAGGTAGTTTTTATCTTTTTGGTTTTACCTTGTGGTTCAACGACTATCCACACGGTGGAAATTTTATTGGTTTACTCGTCGCGGTTCCGATTTTTATTAGTTGTGTGATTGGATTAGGCATGTTGATTGGCTCACTTTTAGACATGCCTGAACGTGCTGGACATATTATTGTATTTAGTTCAGTTCCGCTTTTCTTATTAACTGGTACCGCATGGCCCCACCATGCCATGCCTGAATGGTTACAATGGTTTGCTTGGTGCTTACCTTCTACACACGGTGTACAAATGTTTGTACAGCTTAATCAAATGGGTGTTCCTTTAAATGTTGTGATACCTAAATTAATTTTTCTTGCAACAATTGGAATCATTTTTTTAATTATTGCCCATTCACGTTTAAAAAATTCTAAGTAAATTTAAAGGTTCATGAATGTATATAAATTATATTTTTATTTACTATAAAATCTTATAGTTAAATCTTATTTCTTAAATAATTGACCAAAAATTTATAAAAAAAATAAATAAATTCAAAGCATTAGTTTGTATCAATTGTCATAAAACCTTAAGAAAACTTTAAGTTGAAATTAAGGATATTTGTTCATAGTAAAGCTGTTTAGTTTTTCAGCAGCTTTTCAGGGTATCTCTGCTACTCTGACCCATTATGGAACTTGAATATGGCAAAGGTGTGTTATTGCGCAGATGACTTTGCAATGAATGCGGAAATATCTGACGCAATTATTCAATTAATTGAACAAGGTACACTTCAAGCAACCTCATGTATGACCCAATCTGAACTATGGGAAACTGCTGCTGCCAAATTAAAACCTTTTAGTGACCAAGTTGATATCGGTTTACATTTAAATCTTACCCATGCTTTCGCTTCAGGTAATACTGTTTTTTCCTTACCCATGCTTATTTTACGTGCATGGTCTTCAAGTCTGAATCGTGAATTAATTACCCAATGTATTGAAGAACAATGGGACTTATTTGTTTCAGCCATGGGAAAGCACCCAGATTTTATTGATGGACATCAGCATATTCATCAATTTCCATTCATACGCGATATTTTGCTGCAATTGTTAAAAGAGAAAAAATTTACGGGTTGGATTCGAAATTTACAGCACCCGATAGATTTACCTCACTATCGTTTTAAAACTCGCGTGCTCTCTGCACTCGGCTCTAATTCTTTAGCAAAAGCATGTCAAACATATCATTTTAATCAAAATGACCAATTTGCTGGCATCTATGATTTTAAGCAAACTGACTATGGCGAACTGAACCAGTATTGGCTTGCGCATGCAAAAGACCACTTACTGATTATGTGCCATCCAGCGCTTGCAGAATCAAATGATCAAGATCCGATTCAACATGCCCGAATACAAGAATATGAATATTTCAGTTCGGATCAATTTCAACTTGATTGTCAGCAATATGGTATCCAGCTCACTAGACTAGGGGCAATGCAATGAACACAAAACCATTTTTATCCTGCGTTGTTCCAGCCTATAACGAAGCAGAAAATTTAAAAACTTTTATTCCTGCTTTAGCAAATAGTCTAAAACAGCAAAATCTTAGCTTTGAAATTATTGTTGTAGATGATGGGAGTAAAGACGACACCATTCCTATTCTACAAACAATGATTGATGATTACCCATTGGTTGTGCTTGAACTTTCACGCAACTTTGGTAAAGAGGCAGCTTTAAGTGCTGGCTTAGATCACGTAACAGGTGAAGTGACGCTACTCATTGATGCTGATTTTCAACATCCATTTGAAGCAATTCCAACCATGATTAACCTTTGGAAAAATGGTTATGACATGGTATATGGCATTCGCAATCGTACTACTGAGTCTTCGCTCAAACGTGTTTTAACCCAAGGTTACTATCGTATATTAAACTTAAGCTCACCGATCGATATTCCAGAAAGTGCTGGCGACTTTCGTCTATTAGATGCAAAAGTTGTTGAAGCAATTAAACAATTGCCAGAAAAAAACCGCTATATGAAGGGTCTCTATGCTTGGGTTGGATTCAAAAGTATAGGCGTTAATTTTTCTGAGCAAGAACGTCAGCATGGTCGTTCCAGTTTTAATGTAAAAGCTCTCTTTAATTTAGCCATGTCAGGTCTAACTGGTTTTTCAGATTTACCTTTACGCATTTGTATTTATTTAGGTGCAATCTTAGCTTTAGGTGCTATGGGTTACGGAACATGGATTATCCTTAAAACCTTGATTGAGGGTGTTTCTGTTCCAGGTTGGGCAACACTTGTAGCAGGCATGACATTACTGGGTGGTATACAATTGCTATTCTTGGGCATTGTCGGTGAATATGTAGGTCGAATTTATGCGGAAGTAAAAAATAGACCAAAGTATATTGTTGCATCTGAACATTCTCATATTAAAAAAGAAAAATCCATCACAAAGCCTAAAAATACATTCTCAAGTTTCTAACATGTTTGCTCATATTTTTCAGCTCACGCGGTTTGCCACTACTGGTGCCGCAGCAGCGCTCACTCACTATAGTGTAGCCATGCTTCTGTTTAAGCAGCATGTCGAGCTGCAATATGCCAATTTACTTGCATTTTTAGTTGCCTATTGGGTGAGCTATTTCGGGCATCGCATTTTTACTTTTAAAGCACAGCATCTTGCTCATCGTCAGACTTTACCAAAATTCACATTAGTTGCAGGCTTAGGTTTTTTATTTAATGAAAGTTTTCTTTTAATTTCAAATCTTTATTTTGACATTCCTGTTTCAACCTTAGTGTGTATTGCAATTGTTCTGACTTCTGTCGTGACTTTTTTGCTTAACCGTTTTTTTGCATTTCAACATTAAGGATTGTGTATGCAGCAATGGCTTCGTAATTCGAAATTTTTATTATTTTTTTTACCATGCTGGTTACTTGTTCTTTCTTGGATAAGACCTTTGTCAGTACCCGATGAAGGCCGCTACGGAGATATTAGCCGAGCAATGGTCGAAACTGGAGATTGGTTAACTCCAAGAATCGATAGTTTACCATTTATGCATAAACCTCCATTGCTCCATTGGTTAAGTTCTATTTTTATGGAAATTTTTGGGGTGCATGTATGGGTATTACGCTTAGTACCTGTTTTGGCCGCTACACTCACCTTAGTTGGTCTATTCTGGTTTGTAAAAAAACATATTTCAGAGCGTGTAGCGCAACTCACGGTTATTATTTTAGCGACTAACCTACTTTTTTTTGGTAGTAGTCAATACATTAACCATGACTTATTAGTAGCATCTGGGATTACATTAAGCGTTTTATGCTTTGCTGATTTCACTATTTCTGCACGTAAATCTATCTTATTTTTAGGTTATGTTGCAGGCGCAGCAGCCTTTCTCAGTAAAGGACTTATTGGTGTTCTCATTCCAGGCATGATTTTATTACCTTGGTTACTCTACACCAAACAGTGGAAGAAAATACCTTCGCTTCTTAATCCATTAGGGATATTGCTATTCTTACTTATCGTTAGTCCATGGTTATACGCGGTACAAAGTAAATATCCTCATTTTTTACATTATTTCTTTATTGATCAACAATTTAGTCGATTTAGTTCAAAAGAATTTAATAATAAGCAACCATGGTGTTTCTATCTGCTTATTTTATTTGTTGGTTCTTTACCTTGGTTTTTTGCGAGTAGATTTGACTCTATTAAGACCGTCTTTAAAGATCATAAGCAATCTGGTGTATTTGCTTTGCTTGTATGGTGGTTTATTTCTGTCACGGTTTTCTTCTCCATTCCACCTTCTAAACTAGCGGGCTATATTTTACCTGCTGTCCCGCCCCTTACTATTTTCTTGGCACTTGTGATGAATAAGGTTCTTGAAAGCAGTTATAAAACCAAATTACAGGTATGGGGTACTCCTGTATTTATTATGATTCTTGGAATAGGCATTGTGGCTACCCCACATTTTCTGCGTGCGAATCAGCCTTTTTTCCAACATGAAGCGGTATTCATTTACACGATTGGCACACTGTTAATTGTGCTTCCATTAGTTTTAGTATGGTTATATAAAAAGCAAAAAGTGAGCTATTTAAACTATATTTTTATAAGTTTAATTGTTCTATGTAGTGCGGTTCCTTTTGCTGTTCGTATTTTAGATACTAAAAATAATGTGGGCCAAACAGATTTTGCTGAGTACATCACCCCATCTACAAAAATAGTTTTCTATAATTACTATTTCTATGATGTGCCTTTCCTTTTACAGCTTAAACAGCCTGTCTACATTGTAAATGAATGGGATAGTGTTCATTCTGATAGCGCCTCTTTAGAAATTAAGGATGGTTTGTTATTTGAGCCTGAACGTAAGAAGTATTTATGGAGCGAGCAGCAACTTAAAGATGCCTTAGCCCAAAAGCAAGATTTGATTGTGGTCAGTCAGCCAAATAATTTTGCAACTAAAGATCCTTCTGTGAAAACTCTACACTACCGAAACTATGATGTATTTATTTTCCATCCAACAAAATAAATAGATTACACATAAAAAAGGAAGCCTCAGCTTCCTTTTTTATTTTAAAACTTTTTACTCTTCAGAAGTATCTTCATTATTAGATACTACTTCTTCACTATCGGTTTCAGTCGTATCTACTTCGCCTTCAAGAAGTTCTTCTTCGTCTTCTACAGCTTCAATTGAAACCACACCAACCAAAGTTTCTTCTTCGCTTAAACGAATGAGACGAACACCTTGAGCATTACGGCCTGTCATTGCAACCTCTGCGGCACGTGTACGAACAAGCGTACCACCATCAGAAATCAACAATAACTCTTTAGTTTCATCAATAGAAACTGCACCAACTAGCTCACCGTTACGTTCAGTTGTTTTAATTGCAATAACACCCTTACCACCACGTTTCTTGGTTGGGAAGTCATTTACAGGGGTACGTTTACCATAACCGTTGGCACTCGCACATAGTACTTCACCAGTCTCTGGCACAACTACAAGCGATACAATACGACTTACTAGATTTGAATCTGCTGAATCATCGTTATCATCTGATTCATCGTTTTCAACGTCTGCATCTTCTTCACTTAAGGTACTGCTTGCGAAGCTCACGCGCATACCACGTACACCTTTCGCTGTACGACCCATTGCACGTACGTCAGTTTCAGCAAAACGAATTGCTTTACCTTCGTTAGAGAACAACATGATTTGCTGATTACCATCAGTAATCGCAACACCAATTAAGGTATCTTCTTCATTCAGTTCAATAGCACGTAAACCATTTGAACGAATGTTTGCAAACTGTTCTAACTCAACACGCTTAACCGTACCAGAAGCAGTCGCCATAAACACATAGTGGTTTTCTGGGAACTCTGTTAACGGCAAAATAGCAGTAACTGTTTCTGTTGCATCTAAAGGTAACAAGTTCACGATTGGACGGCCTTTTGCCCCACGTGATGCTTGAGGAACTTCAAATACTTTCAGGCGATACACTTTACCTACGTTGGTAAAGCAAAGTACCGTCGCATGGTTCGATGCCACAATCAGATGTTGAATAAAGTCATCATCTTTCATAGAGGTTGCAGACTTACCACGTCCACCGCGGCGCTGTGCCTGATAGTCTGAAAGTGGTTGAGTTTTTGCATAGCCCGTTTGAGAAACAGTTAATACCACTTGTTCTTCTGGAATTAAATCTTCACGACAGAAATCAACACGAGATTCAACAATTTCGGTACGACGTGCATCACCATATTGTTGTAATACTTGAGCTAGCTCTTCACGAATAACAGCCATCAACAAGTTGAAGTCGTTTAGAATTGCCGTCAGTTCAGCAATTTGACCTAAAATCTCGGTATATTCAGCGTGTAACTTGTCTTGTTCTAGACCTGTTAAACGGTGTAAACGTAATTCTAAAATTGCGCCTACTTGCGTCGGAGATAAACGGTAAATTGAATCGCTTAAACCAAATGGACGATTTGGATCTTCACCTTCAATTTCATCTGGACGAACCGAAATAGCCCCTGCTTTTTCAAGTAATGAAATAACACCACCACCTGCCCACTCACCAGCAAGTAAACGCTCACGCGCTTCAGCAGGGTTAGCAGAAGTTTTGATGGTTTCAATAATTTCATCAATATTTGCTAAAGCAACTGTCAAACCTTCCAAGATATGACCACGTTCACGTGCTTTACGTAATTCGAACATGGTACGGCGTGTCACAACTTCTTGGCGGTGACGAATAAATGCCGCAATAATATCTTTCAGATTCATCAATTTTGGCTGTCCATTGTCTAGACAAACCATGTTGATGCTGAATGAGTTTTCAAGCTGGGTATTTAAGAATAAGTTATTTACAACGACTTCTGCGTTTTCACCGCGTTTTAAGTCAATTGCAATACGCATACCGTCTTTGTCAGACTCATCACGAAGCTCTGAAATACCTTCAAGTTTTTTCTCTTTTACCAACTCAGCAATACGTTCAATTACTCTTGCTTTGTTGACTTGATATGGAATTTCAGTAAAGACGATGGTTGTACGACCTGTCTTTTCATCTTCTTCGAAATGGTATTTACCACGAATGTGTAAACGACCTTTACCGGTACGGTAGGCATCAACAATACCTGATTTACCGTAAATAATACCGCCTGTAGGGAAGTCAGGACCAGTAATGTATTCCATCAATCCTTCAATCGAGATATTCGGATTATCGGCATAAGCCAAACATGCATTCACAACTTCTGTCATGTTGTGTGGTGCCATGTTGGTTGCCATACCTACAGCAATACCAGCAGCACCGTTAATTAACAAGTTTGGAACGCGTGTCGGAAGTACCTGAGGAATACGTTCTGAACCGTCGTAGTTATCTTCCCAGTCAACTGTGTCTTTTTCTAAATCTGCAAGAAGCTCATGTGCCAGCTTAGTCATACGGACTTCGGTATAACGCATTGCCGCGGCACTATCACCATCGATCGAACCGAAGTTACCCTGACCATCAACCAATAAATAACGTAAGCTAAAGTCTTGAGCCATACGAACAATGGTTTCATAAACAGCTGAGTCACCATGCGGGTGATATTTACCGATTACGTCCCCAACGACACGAGCAGATTTCTTGTAGGCTTTGTTATAGTCATTGCCCAATTCGTGCATGGCATAAAGCACACGACGGTGAACAGGTTTAAGACCGTCTCTCACATCCGGCAATGCACGAGATACGATTACACTCATTGCGTAATCTAAATATGAATGCTTGAGTTCGTCCTCAATGGCAATCGGTCGGATTTCCGATACGCTCATGCATACTCCTTCTTACAGATAGATATTTCTATCCGTTTATATGTCTTGATCTTGCAAAAAATTTAGTTCCGGAAAGTGAACTAAAATCGAAAAAAATATAGCTGTATACTATAGCATAAAAGCACTTTGTAATGTGCGGAATCTACACTGCCAATCTAGTGATATTTGTATAATTTAATTGCATATTATTCTTATCATATCGCCATAACCTACATCGTCTTACCTTCATAAAACTATGTGATTTTTATTCTATAAAAATCAAACCTCAAATGAGATACAAGTCTCAATTATGCATTTCATATTACTATTTCCAATAAAAAAACCCTTAGTAAAACTAAGGGTTTTTAACTTTAATCAATATAGATTAAAGCTTAGATACCAATTCAGGTACTACAGCGTTCAAATCACCAACTAACCAGTAGTCAGCAACGCTGTTGATTGGTGCTTCTTCGTCTTTGTTGATTGCAACAATAACTTTAGAATCTTTCATACCAGCCAAATGCTGGATCGCACCAGAAATACCTACAGCAATGTAAAGCTCAGGTGCAACGATTTTACCAGTTTGACCAACTTGAAAATCGTTAGGTACGAAGCCTGCATCAACTGCTGCGCGTGAAGCACCTTGTGCTGCACCAAGCTTGTCAGCTAATGGATCAAGTACTTTGTGGTAGTTCTCACCAGAACCCACACCACGACCACCAGATACAACAATACGAGCAGCTGTTAATTCTGGACGATCAAGTTTAACGATTTCTTCAGATACAAACTTAGAAATGCCTGCATCTTTTACTTCGCCAACTGTTTCAATCGCAGCAGAACCACCTTCCGCAGCAACTGGATCAAATGCTGTACCACGAACAGTACCAACAATGATTGCTTCGTCAGATTGAACAGTTGCAATTGCGTTACCAGCATAGATTGGACGCTTGAATGTGTTAGCAGATTCAACAGAAATAATGTCTGTGATCATACTTACATCAAGAAGTGCAGCAACACGTGGAAGAATGTTCTTACCAGTAGTGGTAGAAGCAGCTAAAACGTATTTGTAACCTTTAGCTAAATCAGCAACTAAGCCAGCTACGTTTTCAGCTAATTGATTTGCATAAGCCGCGTTGTCAGCAAGCAATACTTTGCTTACGCCAGCAACTTTAGCAGCAGCGTCAGCAACTGCTTGAGCGCCTGAACCAGCAACTAATACAGTAATATCACCACCGATTTTTTGTGCTGCAGCAACAACGTTTAAAGTAGCACCGTTAAGTGTTTGGTTGTTGTGATCAGCGATAACTAAAATACTCATGATTTTATCCTTCCGTATTAGATCACTTTCGCTTCATTTTTCAATTTTTCTACAAGCTCATCTACAGATTTCACTTGTACGCCAGCTTTACGTTCTGCTGGAGCTTCAACTTTAACAGTTTTAAGCTTAGTACCAGCTGTAACACCGTAATCAGCAGGAGATTTAGTATCAAGCGGTTTTTTACGAGCTTTCATAATGTTAGGCAATGCTGCATAACGTGGCTCGTTTAAACGCAAGTCAGTTGTAATGATTGCAGGAAGTGCAAGCTCAACAGTTTGTAAACCACCGTCGATTTCACGAGTCACTTGTACTTTACCGCCATCTACTTTCACTTCAGAAGCGAACGTACCTTGACCAGCACCTAATAATGCGCCAAGCATTTGACCTACTTGGTTAGAGTCATCATCAATTGCTTGTTTACCAAGAAGGATAAGTTCTGGTTTTTCAGCATCAACAACACCTTTTAAGATTTTAGCAACTTCTAAAGCGCCAATTTCGTCAGTGGTTTCAACTAAAATACCGCGGTCTGCACCCAAAGCCATTGCAGAACGGATTTGTTCTTGAGCTTCTTTAGGGCCAACAGAAACAACAACGATTTCTGATACTGTTCCTTTTTCTTTTAAGCGAACCGCTTCTTCCACTGCGATTTCACAAAATGGGTTGATTGACATTTTAACGTTGGTAAGGTCAACCCCACTATTGTCCGGCTTAACACGAACTTTAACGTTGGCATCAACCACGCGTTTTACAGCAACAAGAGCCTTCATGTAATCCTCGGCTGTTCTAGCAAAAGTAAATGTTGAGAAAAGTATATTAACTCTTCGATTAAAATTTTTTAGGTACCCTATCTTGCAATGTGTTTGGCATTTCGGTCAAGTCACAATTTTCTGGAACAGTACAAAAAAAATGAAATCATCAGTTCATAAAAAAAATTTTATACATGATTACCCTCTATTTTATTCTTTTTAAAGTCTATTTTATACATTGATTTTTATTATCTTTTTATTTTATTTACCTTATTAGTAAGAAGCATAAGCACGGTGTAAAAGACTCAAAATTTGTCGTTTTCAGGCTATATATGCTGACAAATTGTGCAAAGATCAAAATGGTCAATTGGGTAATTTCACCCTTTTTCTTTATACAAATTTGTAAATAAATACAAATGATCTCTACATTCACCTTATTTAGTGCAATCAAAGTCGCGTATTGATAAATAATTTAACTTAAATGACTTAATGCTTGGTCGCTCGCGGATGAGCTTGATCATACACTTGAGCCAAATGATCAAAATCGATATGCGTATAAATTTGCGTAGTCGATAAGTTGCTATGGCCTAACATTTCTTGGACTGAACGCAAATCACCGCTACTCGATAACATATGGCTAGCGAAACAATGTCGAAGTAAATGCGGATGTAAATCGACATTTACACCGGCTCTTTGCGCCTGAAGTTTTACACGTTTCTCGATTTGCCGTGGAGTGAGTACACCACCACGCTGTGAAATAAATACAAAAGCATTTTGATCAAAATGCCCTTTCCAGATTTTATAAATTTTGAGCCAGTTCAATAGACTTTCTTTTGCCTTTTTCCCAAACGGGACAATACGGGTTTTATTTCCTTTACCCGTAATACGAACAAGATGACGATTAAAATCGATATCTTTAATGGTTAGGCCCTGTAGTTCAGCGAGTCGTAAACCACTTGAGTACAGTAGTTCCAACATGGCTTTGTCTCTTAACCAAAGCTGCTGATCAATTGGTTTTTCCGGCATGGGTTGATCTAAAATTTGATTAACCGTTTCTATGTCGATCATGCCCGGCAAGAGTCTAGGCTGGCGTTTTAACTTAAAATCGTCAGTGGGATTAATTTCTAGATATTTGCCCTGTTCAGCCCATTTCATAAACTGACGAATAGAAGTAAGATGACGCTGCATACTACTTGCGCTTAACTGGTCTTGCTCAACACGTTGAGCTAGATATTCACGTAAATCTGAAGCTTCAACATTTTTTAAATCAATTTTTTTTGAGTCACAGAACTCAAGAAAGCTTTTCACATCTCGCTCATAAGCCGTGATTGTATGCTCAGACTGATTTTGAATTTTTCTTTCTTTTAACCACATCGAGAGCAGTTGTAATGCAAAATCCAAATTGCTCTCCATTTATTTACCCATTTTTTTGAGTGTACCAAAAACTAATTGATCATGAAAATTTCATATCGCACAGCATAATGAATCTAACTTATATATTACACTTCACTTTAAGTATTCGTCGGAACCTTGCTGTCATGACTACCATACTCATTCCCTACTTAATTGCCATTACTTTACTTACGCTTACTCCTGGCTTAGATACGACTTTAATTATTCGTACCGCTACACTTGAAGGTAAATCAAAAGCATTTCAAGCAGCTGTAGGCATTTGTCTTGGTTGTATTGCTTGGGGAATTGTAGTTGCTTGTGGTCTGGGTGCTTTACTCATGGCTTCTGATTTAGCTTTTAATATTCTGAAATGGATGGGAGCCACTTATTTAGCGTGGTTGGGTTTAAATATGATCTTAAAACCACGTAGCCAACTCACAGATATGCAAGAAAGCAACTCAAATGCCTCTTCTTCACAGAATTGGTTTGTTAAAGGTTTTTTGGGTAACTTACTTAATCCAAAAGTCGGAATTTTTTATATTTCATTTCTTCCACAGTTTATTCCACCACAAGCATCAGCTTTCATTTGGGTAATGGGGCTGGTGATGATTCATGTCATCATTGGAATGTTATGGTTAACTTTATTAATTCTAGCCATGCAATCACTTTCACGTTATTTAAAGCAACCTAAGTTTGTGAAATATATGGACCGAATTACAGGCAGTATTTTTGTGTTGTTCGCATTGAAATTAGCTTTGAGTAAGAGATAAATTTTAAAAAGCGTGCTAAGGCATAGCACGCTAAATAAGAGTTAAAAAATTACATTAGGCCTTTTAAGTAGTTTTCTATTTGGACTGCAACTTCATCGGCTTTTTTTTCTGCTAATTGATGGTCCCCACCTTTCACAACATATAACGTCGACTTTTCAAACTTTTGATTTAAATATTGACCTACCTGAACTGGGCTCACTGGATTGTTATCGCCCCAGATTAATAAAGTTTCAACATTTATATCTGGCAAAAACTCTTCATAGTTAGCATGAGTGGTAACAAACCAATCTGGATATTTTAAAAATGTTTGGCGATATGCTTCACGCCAGTCTTGAACATTAAATCTTTTAAGGTTGATTCCACCAGAAGTAGCAATTAAGACCAGCCCTTTCACCAAATGAGGTTTTTGTAGCGCTGCGGCAACGGCAAAAATCCCACCCATAGATTGGGCAACAATGATAGATTCTTCATTAATTTGATCGACCACATAATTTGTTAGGTCTTCAAAACTCTTCACTTCAAGGGATTCTGGTGTATCTCCAAAACCAGGGTAACCAATAATTTTTGTACGGTATTGCTGAGGTAATTTTTCAATTAAAGGATGCCAAAATGCAGTACTGCCTGACGCACCGGGTAAGAAAATTAAATTATTCATATTTTTTATAAAGTAATGAAATTAAAAAATTATTGTACATATAAAAAAAGCCTCTTTTATCACTTTAACTGATGAAAAGAGGCTTCTATTTAGGCTAAGCGATTAACCTTGGAAATAACGTAAATCCAAACGCCCATCATATACATGGGTTGTTGGACCAGTCATCCAAACAACATCACCTTCTTGCCATTCAATTTGTAGCTTACCGCCGGCAAGTTCAACTTCAACTGAGTTAGCAAGCAAACCACGGCGCATGCCACTGACCGCAGCAGCACATGCTCCTGTACCACAAGCGAGTGTTTCACCTACACCACGTTCAAATACACGTAAACGCACATGCTTTTCATCAATTACTTGCATAAAACCAGCATTCACACGTTCAGGGAATCGTTGATGTGATTCAACTTGTGGGCCAATACCTGCTACATCAGCAGTGAGTACGTCTGGAACAATAGTGACCGCGTGTGGGTTACCCATGTTGACCACATCAATACTAATGTTTTGGTCATTTGCTAACTCAAGTGTATATAAAGCTTCTGGTTGCTCAGCAATAAATGGAATTTCATTTGGTAGAAACTTTGGGTAGCCCATATTTACGCGCACCCAACCATTTTGCCCAAGCTCTGGCTTTACAATACCTGCTTTGGTTTGTACGGTGATGTTGGTTTTATTGGTTAAATGACGTTCATGTACAAAACGAGCGAAACAACGTACGCCATTACCACACTGTTCAACCTCAGAACCATCTGCATTGAAAATGCGATATTTAAAGTCAGCTTCTGGTAAATCTGGTGGCTCAACAATTAAAAGCTGGTCAAAGCCAACACCAAAGTGTCGATCTGCCAAACGTTGAATGGTTGCCGTATCTAAGTAAGCTCTTTGGCTAATCAGGTCAACCACCATAAAGTCATTGCCTAGGCCATGCATTTTGGTAAATTCTAATAACATCTCATTTACTCCTCAGGCAATAAACGTTCTTTTTCCCAAAGCGACTCAACCGTTTCACGTTCACGAATTAAATAGCTCTTTTCACCTGATACCATGACTTCTGCAGCACGGCCACGCGTGTTGTAATTTGAACTCATGACAAAGCCATAAGCCCCTGCACCGAGTACAGCCAACAAGTCATTTTCTTGTAATGCGAGTGAGCGGTCTTTACCAATAAAGTCACCTGTCTCACAAATCGCACCAACGAGATCCCATACTTTTTCTTCAGTATCGGTACGTGGTACAACAGGCTGAATATCCATCCAAGCTTCATATAAAGCAGGACGAATCAAATCATTCATTGCTGCATCAATAATGGCAAAGTTGCGATGTGTAGTTGGTTTAAGCAAATCAACTTTAGTTAAAAGTACACCCGCATTTGCACTAATGCTACGGCCCGGCTCCATATAAACCTTAAGACCTAACTTTTCTAAAGCTGGTTTCATAGAGTTTGCATATTCTTCAACACTTGGCGGTGTTTCATCTTTATAACAAACCCCTAAACCACCACCGATATCGATATGTTTAAGATTGATACCAAGTTTTTTCAACTCATCAATCATTAGCATGACACGGTCTAAAGCATCAACAAACGGTTTAGTTTCAGTGAGCTGTGAACCAATGTGACAATCAATACCTACAATTTCAAGATTAGGTAAAGAAGCTGCATATTGATAAGTTTCATAAACGGTATCACTTGGAATACCAAATTTATTTTCTTTTAAACCAGTTGAAATATAAGGATGCGTTTTTGCATCAACGTCTGGATTTACACGTAAAGAAATCGGCGCTTTCTTGCCTAAACGAGCTGCCACTTTTTGAAGGCGGTCTAATTCGGCATAAGACTCTACGTTAAAGCAAGCAATACCTACATTGAGTGATGTTTCAATATCTGCTTCGGTTTTACCTAAACCTGAAAAAACAACTTTAGATGCATCCCCACCCGCTTTTAAAACGCGTGCCAGCTCACCACCAGATACAATATCAAAACCCGCACCAAGTTTTGCCAAGACACTAAGAACCGCTAAATTTGAGTTAGATTTCACCGCGAAACAGATTTGATGATCAATAAAGTCAAAAGCACGGTCCATATCCAAGTAATGTTTTTCAAAAGCCGCTTTTGAATAAACATACAAAGGGGTGCCAAATTGCTGCGCAAGCTGCTCCATAGAACATTGCTCTGCATGCAATACTCCATTAATGCGAGTGAAACTCATGAATGTGTCCTTATTTCAAAGCTTAAGGTGATGTAGTTTGGTTTTGGGCTGATGATGACTCGACTGGCTGTTCAGACTTTTCATCCTTTTGCACAGCTGGTTTTGATTCTTTATTACGATAAAGCAAGTATTTTGCACGGTTGTCATAATTTGGATCAGAAGGTAGCTGCAATGCTCCTGACTGACCGCAAGCTGTAAGCAAAATACTGCTGCTCAATAAACTGATGAGGCAAATGACACGAAGCATCTGAGCACCTGATTTAAACAATTCGATGCAGTATACCGTGATCATGCAAGCGGCTAAAGAGTAAACTTAAAGAGAAAAACAATATGCATAAAAAACGCCAGCTTTTCAGCCAGCGTTTAGTCATAAGCAAATCAATTTCATTACTTTTTATGACGTGGTTTATAAAAGAAGAAATAACCAATGATCAAGATAACAAACCAAATTGGGCTGACTTTAAGCGCTTTAAACGTGTCTGGCTCTAAAGACAACACGTAAATCATGCCCACAAAGAAAATAATCGTGATCCAACAGGTAAATAAACCACCCGGCAATTTAAATGTTGATTTGGCATGCAGTTCAGGACGCGTCGTGTAGTAACGGATATAACTCCAGATAATAAGTAACCACACGCAAATGAACAGAATGGTTGAAAGCGTCGTTGCTAGCGTAAATGCTTCTACTGTATTAGGTACAAAATACTGTAATGCTGCACCTAACAATAAACACGCAGCAGAGAAATACAATGCATTTGCAGGTACTGCACGTTTGTTAAGTTTACCAAAAGCTTTTGGTCCCTGATCTTCACGCGATAGACCAAATAACATACGACTTGTTGAAAACACGCCACTGTTCATTGATGACATCACTGATGACAGTACCACCAAGTTCATCAAGATTGCTGCTGCTGCAACACCTGCTTGGCTAAACAAGTTTACAAACGGGCTAATCGCTGGATCAATTCTATTCCACGGCGTTACAGACATCACAATAAGCAATGCCAACACATAGAAAATAATGATACGAATTGGAATGGAGTTAATTGCTTTTGGCAAGTTACGTGCTGGATCTTTTGTTTCCGCAGCCGTTGTTCCCACAAGTTCGACACCAACGAAAGCAAAGATTGCAATCTGGAAACCAGCCAAGAAGCCATGTACACCTGTTGGGAAGAAACCACCATTCGCCCACAAATGAGTAAATGAAGCAACCTCACCCGTACTAGACGTAAAGCCAGTAAAGATCATCCATAGACCTACAGCAATTAAAATGATAATTGCTAAAATCTTAATGAGTGCAAACCAGAACTCTAACTCACCAAATAAACGTACTGTCAGTAGGTTTAAACCCATAATAAATACAATAGCGGCAACACTAATCATTGCCCCTTCGACAGGCGAGAAAGGTAGACCATTATTGAAGAATTGTAAGTAGTAGATAATTGCAGAAAGGTCAGCGATACCAATCGTGATCCAACATAACCAGTATGTCCATCCCACAAAGTAACCCGCCCATGGACCGATTAAATCAGTGGTGAAGTCAATAAATGATTTATAGGCAAGATTTGAAAGAAGTAATTCACCAAGCGCGCGCATGACAAAAAACACCATCACGCCAATAATCAAATAAATGAATAAGATCGATGGACCAGCAAGACTAATTGTTTTGCCTGATCCCATAAATAATCCAGTACCAATTGCACCGCCAATCGCGATCAGCTGTAAATGCCGATTAGAGAGGCTTCGATGGAGTTCACCTTGTTCATGAGGCTCACTCAGATTTTGATTCGACATTTTATGAATACACTCCAGTAATTTTTTTAGTCCGTTAGCTAAATCCAAATCAAAAAGACGATATCGCACCATTTGCAGGTATCTTTTAAATGTATATTTTTTGACAACTTTTCAGCTAACCAATTTTGTCTGTATGGCTGATAATTTAAAGATACATACCATTAAATCTGATAATACGCACAAGAATCAAGCAATACAACGCACATCTTTGGAACATGCAGTTTCTCATTTAATGATCAATCTCATATAAAAAAAGGTGGTCAATATGACCACCTTTTGTGAGTTATGTTATCTCTAAAATTTAACTACCTGTTTTTTTCAACTGTGTATCTGTTTCTTGTTTTTTCTTCAAGCGTTCCTCCCAGAATGTTGCATTTTTAATTCCTAATTTAATAGGATCAAAAGTGTATTCTTTTACTCCAGCTTTTTGCTGCGTTTCATAATCTTTTAGTGCTTTAATTGTTGGCTTCCATACAAAATAAGTCACAATAATCCCGACAATATTAATCCATGCCATTAAGCCTACACCAATATCACCTATTCCCCATATATAGCCTGTCGCGCTTAAAACTCCATAAGATACAGATAGAATAATGAAGCACTTCGTCACAAATAATAAAGATGGAGATTTTGTAATATAACTTAGATAAGTAATATTAGTCTCAGCAATGTAGTAGTAAGCAACTATAGTAGTGAATGCAAAGAAGAAGACAGCTAAAGCCACAAAAATCTGACCAAAATTACCAAACATTGTGCTTACTGCCATCTGTGTAAATGCAGGAGAACCTAATTCCACAGTAGCTTCAACATTTTGCAAAATGAACTGACCCGCCTCTAATGTTCCTTGCACATTATATTTGCCAGTAATTAAAATCATAAAGGCAGTAGCTGAGCATACAAATAAAGTATCGACGTAAATAGAAAATGCCTGAACAAAACCTTGTTGAGCCGGGTGCTGAACTTCGGCAGCAGCGGCGGCGTGTGGACCAGTTCCTTGCCCAGCTTCATTTGAATAAACACCACGTTTTACTCCCCAGCCGATCGCAGCACCAAGACCTGCCATAGGAGAAAAAGCATCATTAAAAATTAATTTGATTACTGCTGGTAGTTCGTGAATATTTGCAATAACAATTACAACAGCCATTAAAATATAACCAGCTGCCATAAATGGAACAACAAATTCAGCAAACCGCGCAATTCGTTTAATACCACCAAAAATAATGATGGCAAGTAAACCAACAATTACGACAAGTGCAACAAGTTTAAATAAACCAATATCACCAAATATAATTGTTCCTTCACCAGTAATCTGAGTAAACGCCTTACCTACAGCATTTGCCTGAATACCCGGTAAGAACAAACCACAAGAAACAATAGCTGCAATAGCAAATACAATTCCTAACCAACGCTGACCTAAACCTCTATCAAAATAAAATGCTGGGCCACCACGATATTGTCCCTGATACTCAACTTTATAGATTTGACCTAAAGTCGATTCTACGTATGCCGTACTTGCTCCTAAAAATGCAACTAACCACATCCAAAAGACAGCACCAGGCCCACCAAAGCCAATTGCTGCCGCAACACCTGCAATATTACCCACACCCACGCGACCAGATAATGAAACGGCTAAAGCCTGAAAAGATGAAATCCCTTGTTCAGAAGAAGTCCCTTTTATTAATAGTCTAGCCATTTCCTTCATTTGACGCACTTGAACAAATCTTGTCAAAATAGAAAAAAATAAACCCGCGCCTAAGCACAGGTAAATAAGTGCCTTACTCCAAATAATGCCATTAATCCAATCAACAATTTCTGCTGCACTCATAGATATCAACCTTTGTATTTTTAAAATACAATACTCATATTATTTTGTTCATTTTCACTTCAGCAATATCCATGCCATACTTATAATAAACAGTGAGATATATACCTCAGTAAAAACACCTTCCTTGGGGATAGCTTAGATTTTTTATATCCACTGAAAACAAACTCTATCTGACTTGTAAAAATCTTATATCGTGTTATTTTTGGTGTCTTTCCCTTATTAGTTCCTTAGAAGATCTCTTCAAATTCCATATTATCTTTTATGAAAATTTTTGGAAAAAGAATGAAAAACCTCCTAAGAACTATATTTATATAATATCGAGCAAAATTTCAATTTTTTATGAGTAAAGCCAAAACTGTTTACCGTTGCGAGCAATGTGGTGCCGATCATCTTAAATGGGCTGGTCAGTGCTCAGAATGTGGTGAATGGAATTCTCTGACTGAAGTCAAACTCGAGCCAACTACAGCCCATCGCGCGCGTCCTAAAATTGGGGGTTATGCAGGCCAAGTTGCCAATATCACAACACTAAATAAAGTTTCGGTTTCTCATGAAACCCGCTTACCTACAGGTATTAGCGAGTTTGACCGTGTACTTGGTGGTGGTTTGGTCACAGGCTCAGTGGTACTGATTGGTGGTGACCCTGGTATTGGTAAATCGACTATTCTTTTGCAAACCGCAACCCATATGGCAAGTGCAAAAAGCTCTGCACTTTATATTACGGGTGAAGAGTCATTGTCTCAGGTGGCCTTACGTGCTCAGCGTCTTGACTTGCCTACTGACCAATTAAAAGTCATGGCTGAAACCTGTGTTGAACGCATTTGTGAAGTTTTAGAGCAAGAAAAACCTGTTGTTGCAATTTTAGATTCAATTCAAACGCTTTACACAGAAACGCTCCAATCTGCACCAGGGGGTGTCTCACAAATTCGTGAATCTGCTGCTTTATTGACCCGTTATGCAAAAAATAGTGGCACGGCACTCTTTATTGTTGGTCACGTGACCAAAGAAGGTGCGCTCGCAGGTCCACGTGTTTTAGAACATATGGTGGACTGCGTACTTTATTTTGAAGGTCAGTCAGACTCACGTTATCGTATGATTCGTGCTGTTAAAAACCGTTTTGGTGCAGTGAATGAGCTTGGCGTATTTGGCATGACCGATAAAGGCTTACGCGAAGTAGCCAACCCTTCTGCTATTTTCTTAAGTCGTTATGATGAAGCCATTCCCGGTTCAATTGTTATGATTAGCCGTGAAGGTACTCGCCCCCTTTTGGTTGAAGTTCAAGCTTTAGTCGATGATGCGCAAGGACAACCACGACGTGTCGCTCTTGGTCTTGAACAAAACCGCTTAAACATGTTACTTGCTGTCATGCACCGTCATGGTGGTGTGCAAACCACAGGACAAGATGTCTATGTCAATATTGTCGGTGGTTTAAAAATTACTGAAACAGGTTCTGACTTAGCTGTTTTACTTGCCTGTGCTTCGAGTTTACGTACCAAAGCATTACCACAGCAACTTGCAGTTTTTGGTGAAGTTGGACTTTCAGGTGAAATTCGCCCAGTACCAAATGGACAAGAGCGCTTGAAAGAAGCAGCAAAACATGGCTTTAAATATGTCATTTTACCTAGAGGCAACGCACCACAAAAAGAGATTCCGGGCGTTCAAGTGATTGCTGTGGCACGCTTACATGAAGCCCTCACTGAAGCAATGCAACTCAGTGATGAATTGACATAAAAAAACATATTTTTATAGTTGAAATTTAGTGTAAATGGCTGCATAAATACAATTACAAATTAATTTTAAACAGGAATTTCCTATGGAAGTACACCAGCGCGGCTTGATAACGGGTATTTTAATGGCTGCTTTGGCAATTTCTCCGCTTGCTGAAGCAAAACGTGCAGGTGGTGGTAAAAGCCACGGCATGGCACGCTCTACCACTTCAAGCCAGTCATATCAACAACCTCGTCAAGTGGCTCCAGTTCAACAACCTGCTACAGCACCTCAAAGATCTGGTCCGGGTGTGGGTTCAATGGTTGCGGCTGGTGTAGCTGGTGCTGCCGTAGGTGCTGTTGCAGCAAATGCTTTAGCTGATGATAAACCAACATCAACTGAACAACGTGTAACCCAGCCAGACAATCAGCAACAAGCTGCTCAACAACAAGAGAAGAAAGGTGGTATCCCAGGTTGGTTATGGGTATTACTTGCTGCTGCTGTTGCCTTTTTTGTATTTCGCAAATTTGGCGGGAAAAAAAAATTAGCAGCGAATAATCCTTATGCTCCAAACAGCAACGGTCAAAACACTTTTGGACGTTCGGCTACGCCAACTAACTCAAACGACAACACCAATATTTTTGGTCAGTCGGTTGCTGGCGGTACAGCTGCAACTCAGGCTCCGTTTGGTGGTGCAACAACAAGTAACGGCAACCAGTTACCAGATGGTAGCGAGCCTGCTTCTTTCTTACGTGTTGCTCGTCAGCGTTTTAACCACATTCAGTCAATTAACAGTGCAAGTAACGTTGAAGAAATTCGTCGCTACTTAACACCTGAGCTTTATAACTCTATGTATAACGACATCATGGAGAATCAAGATCAGGACGTTGCTGAATTTAGTAACTTAAATGCAATGGTTGTAGACAGTGCGACTGAAAATGGTCAATACATTGTGAGCGTACGCTTCACAGGTACAGTAAGTGAAGATTTAAATAGCTTGCCACAGCCATTTACTGAAATCTGGCACTTTGTAAAACCTGTTGGCTCTCAGCAAGACTGGGTTGTTGCAGGTATTCAACAAGCTTAATTTAACTAAGCTCTAAATAAAAAAGCCACAATATGTGGCTTTTTTATTTGCTCGCCCTCAGGCAATTTCGGCTGGAAATGCGATGACTTTTTCAATTTTAAGTTGATCGGTTGCAACCATGAGTAAACGGTCTATGCCTAAAGCAATTCCTGAACATTCAGGCATGTGAGGTAACGCAGCCAATAAGTGCTCATCTAAGGGCATGACATGAAGCCCTTGCTTAGCCCGTTCTGCATTATCTGCTTCAAAGCGTGAACGTAACACGTCTGCATCGAGCAATTCATCGTAGGCATTGGCAAGTTCCAGACCTTCGATATAGACCTCAAAACGCGCTGCGACCTCTTCCCCATCTTCATCTACTTTCACTTTCGCCAAAGACGCCATTTCTGGTGGAAAGTCAGTTAAAAAGACAGGTGCATCAAAACCTAAACTTGGCTCAACAAAATGAGAAAACAACAAATCCATATAAGCTAAGCGGTCGTCACCTAAATCGAGATTTAACCCCACACGATTTGCTGTATCTTTGAGTTGTTTCAAAGTGGCCTGCAAAGGGTTAATGTCTAAACGGTCCTGAAAAGCATGCTTATAACTTAAAATAAATGGACGAACTTCACCAAAACGATGCTGCAAACAAGTTTGTAATAAATCGGCTGTTTCATGCATTAATGCTTTTAAGTCTAAACCCGGACGGTACCATTCAAGCATGGTAAATTCACTATTGTGTTTACGCCCGTGTTCATCATCTCGGAAAACCTTACAGATTTGATAAATCGGCCCACTACCACTTGCTAGCAAACGTTTCATGGCAAACTCTGGCGAGGTTTGTAAATACTGAGTCTGCAATTTGCCATGAATATGACGCAAAGTCTGAACCGAAGCTAAATGCACATCGGTAACGCCTGCTTGTGAAACGATTGGTGTTTCAACTTCCATGACATCACGTTCTGCAAAGAACTGACGAATTTGGGTATAAAGCTTAGCACGAGCCTTTAAAGCATCAATTGAACAAGTAGGTTGATAACTTAAACTCATGCCTGTGGTTCCCCGTGTGCTGCCCATTCACGGCGCAGCGGATAATTCTTACGTAATAAATCAAATGCTTTTTGCTCTACTTTACCGTCTTTAACACAGGCACGGATGTTGGCATCATCTTGAGCAATATCATAAATCTGAGATAGTTTTTGCTTGAGTACTGCTTTTAAATCTTGTCCTGAAAAATAGTCTTCACATGCAGGCAACTGAGTCTCGAAACGCTTATTGATGTCATATCCAAATTTTTGGCAAAACGCTTCATAAATCATTTGTGTACCGCGAGCCTTACCTTCGAGGCTATAACCTGCAATATGCGGTGTTGCCAACGCTAACATATTTAAAAGCTCATCTGATATCACTGGCTCATGTTCAAATACATCGAGCACGACTTTACGCTGGGTACGTTGAATGTCTTGCATTAAAGCGGCTTCTTTCACGACTGGACCACGAGCGCTATTAATTAAAATTGTGTTAGGTTGAAGCGCTGCAAAAGCATTTTCGTCAAACAAATGATACGTCGCATGCTCACCGTGTTTGGTGAGCGGTACATGAATTGAAATAGCATTGGCTTGTTGCAATAGGGTTTTAAAGCTTACATTTTCAATTGAATCTAACTGCACATAGGGGTCAAAACCAATGACGTTCCAGCCAAGCAACCGAGCCATATAGGCCAAACGTTTCCCCACGTTTCCAAGACCAACGATGCCTAGCGTAAATTTTTCTTGTTGTTCTAAAAAGTTCACATCTAAATGCAGTAAAGCAGTAATCACATATTCAGCAACCGCTTGTGCATTACAACCTGCTGCATTGGCCCATGTAATATCATGCTTTTCAAGGGCTTGAATATCTAAATGATCGGTTCCGATTGTGGCACTACCCACATATTTTAAAGCTGTGTTTTGAATTAAACTTTCGTTCACTGCGGTGACTGAGCGAACCAATAAAGCTTCAACATCTTTTACATCTGCGTGCGTTAAGGTGCGTCCTGCATGGTGTTGAATATCGCCAAATTCTGAAAAAAAGTAATCGGTAAATGCCAAGTTTTCATCTGCGACGATTTTCATTGTCTGCAACTCATAGCTTATAAAAACGTTATTATCCTTTGAGTTGCAGTAAAGCACAATGTTCAGGGCGCTAAATTCACGCAGGGTTTCTAAGTTTGGCTTATCTACAAACCACCGCCTAAATAAAAATAAGCCATGAGTGCAAGTGTTATCCAAATTAGAATAATGAGTACAGCAACTAAATAATTTCGTGGCGCTTTTTCATGTTCCTCTAGCCATTCATTCGCTTGCTGTTCTGCATCAAAAATGACTTGTTCTGGTGTAAACCGAAGTGCTAACCAAATGAGTATGGGCAAAATAATCGCATCATCTACAAAACCCAAAATAGGAATAAAATCTGGAATTAAGTCGATAGGACTAAAAGCATAAGCTACAGCCACTACAGCAATAACTTTTGGCAACCAAGGCATTTGAGGATGTCTTGATGCAAACCAAAGCATAACAATCTGTTTTCTTAGACGTTTTGCCCATTCTTTTAGTGATTGTACCCAAGACATTTGGACTGTCTCTGAACCTGTAGAGTTTTATCATAATCTATAAAGTCTACCCATAGCTTAAAAGCAACAGAAATGTCAGATGAGCTTTGTTTTAAGACAAATATATTTTAAATGTCAGTATATAAAACAAACCTGTCTCCCCTACAGAAACTTGCCAATGTCAGACCAGATTGTTTAGCTAATTGAATAGCCATACTGGTCGGTGCTGAAATTGAAGCCAGTAAACTTATATTCAACTGGGCACATTTTCGTATTAGTTCATAACTTGCTCGACTGGTCATGACCACAAAACCTAAACTGGTGTCGTAGTTTTCTTGCGCTAAATAACCAATTAATTTGTCCAAGGCATTATGACGGCCAACATCTTCAAATAAAGCCACGATTTGACCATCAACCACCCAAGCTGCGGCATGTGCTCCACCTGTTAAAGCGGTAATTTCTTGCTGGGCTTTTAAATGGGAAATAGCACTCGGAATTTGCTCAAGCCATATTTTTGATGCATGCGTTGTAATTTTGGGAACATCTAAATGAAACTGCTCCAAACTTTCAATGCCACATAAACCACAACCTGTACGACCTACCATCATACGGCGGTGTTGTTTTAAAGCAGCAAATGCTCTCGATGAAATGGTCATTTCCACCGTAATGCCCAATTCACTTTGATGTACATCAAGCGCATATAGCTCTTTTAAACTGGGCAAAATACCTTCAGAGAGACTAAAACCTTTGGCAAATAATTCGACATCGGTTGGTGTTGCCATCATCACCGCATGTGAAATACCGTTATACACCAAGGCGATTGGGTACTCTTGCACAATATGATCTAAAACATTTTCAGATTCGGTTTTGTTAAACCGCTGTACTTGTAATGTTTCAACCCCATAAGCATGTGGTGTCAAAGTTATTTCCCTTATTTCAAAATGGCGCTTGTTTAGAGCGCCATTTGTTTGAGTTACATTTTAAATGTCGTGTTTGATTTAAAGACTACTGACTTTTTTATCTGCATCTTCAGGGTCAACGGCTGTTGCCAAGTTAAAGTGCTCAGGTGCATTTCCGGGATGCAAAATCACAGGAACACTTTTTGATGCTGGAATCTTGGCATATTTGTCATGACTGCTTAATGCCACTAAAGGATTGGTTTCCGGATAGTAAGCGGCCAAGCTGCCACGCGGAATGTTATACGGCACAATACGGAAACTATGCACAATACGCTTCACACCATCCGAGAAAACACTTTCAATATCGACCCACTGATTTGCTTCAAAGCCTGCTTCATCAATATCGGCTTGGTTCATAAACAATACGCGGCGCTGACCAAACACTCCGCGGTAACGGTCATCTAGACCATATAGTGTCGTGTTGTATTGATCATGAGAACGAGTGGTCATTAAGGTATATACTTTACTTTCGGTATATGCCGCAGCGTACTGATTTTCCTTATCGGCATAAACCTCACTCAAAGGTGTAATCATAAACTGCGCTTTCCCACTTTTTGTATTCCAGATGTGTTGATTAGCAGGATGCTCTAAGTGAAAGCCGCCCGGTTTATAAACACGTAAATTAAAGTCATGGAACTCATCGAATACATCGGCAATTGAGTCACGAATGCGGTCATAGCTCTCGATATACCATTTCCATTTAATCTGACTGTCTGGAAGTACCGCTTCAGCCATTCTTGCCACAATATCCGGTTCAGACAAAATATTTTTAGAAATTGGCGTGTTGCGCCCTGCCGACAAGTGAACATTACTCATTGAGTCTTCAACTGAAATGGCTTGTGGGCCGTGAAGCTGTTCATCAATTTCGGTACGGCCTAAACACGGCAAAATGAGTGCATCTTTACCACACACCAAATGACTACGATTTAATTTCGTTGCGACATGAACAGTTAAATCACATTTTCTAAGTGATTCTTGGGTATATGGGGTATCGGGGGTTGCAACTGCAAAGTTTCCACCTAAACCAATAAAGACTTTAACCTCGCCTTCAGCCATAGCTTTAATGGTTTCGACTACACCATGCCCATTTTTTCTTGGTGATTTAATACCGAATACACGGTCAATGCTATCAAGCAGTTTAGGGCTAGGCAACTCATTAATACCCATCGTGCGGTCACCTTGCACGTTACTGTGTCCACGAACCGGACAAAGTCCTGCACCCGGTCTGCCAATTTGACCACGCGCCAACAGTAAATTTGCCAGCATATGTACGTTAGCGGTTCCGTGACGGTGCTGGGTAATGCCCATACCCCAACAGAAAATTGAACGCTCAGAGTCTAAAAAGAGTTTAGCGAGTTTTTCTAAATGTTCAGGCGATAAACCTGAGTGCTTATAAATATCTGCCCACTCAGTTCTTTCCACCTCGGCAATCATTTCATCGAAACCAACGGTATTGACTGCAATAAAGTTTCGGTCAAAAACGCTTGGTTTACCTGAGGCAATTGCCTTTTTATCCCACTCATTTAAGTGCTTTAACATCCCTAACATGAGAGCATAGTCACCCCCAATTTTTGGCTGGAAATAATAACGACTAATTGGTGTACTGCCGTTAGTCATCATTTCAAGCGGTGCTTGAGGGTCTTGGAAACGCTCTAGGCCTCGTTCTTTAATTGGGTTAATCGCAATAATATTGCCACCCCGTTTAGACACTTCACGTAAAGTACCTAACATACGCGGATGGTTGGTTCCGGGGTTATGACCAAAACTAAAAATAGCATCGGCTAGGTCAAAGTCGTCTAAGGTGACCGTGCCCTTTCCTAAACCAATCGAGTCGAGCAAACCGACACTTGTGGTTTCATGACACATGTTCGAACAGTCTGGAAAGTTATTTGTACCGAAGCTTCGCACAAACAATTGATATAAAAATGCGGCTTCGTTACTGGCACGGCCCGATGTGTAAAACGCCGCTTGGTCAGGGTTGTCTAGTGCATGTAAATGTTGAGCGATGAGCTTAAATGCATCGTCCCAAGAAATAGGCACATATTTATCGGTTGCAGCATCATAACGAACTGGGTCGGTTAAGCGACCTAGGTCTTCTAGGAAAAAGTCACTTTGCTCTGACAGCCAACTGACGGTATGACCTGCAAAATATTCAGGAGTAACGGTTTTACTGGTTGCTTCAAAGGCAACCGCTTTGGCACCATTTTCACAGAAGTTAAATGCGTGAGCGTCTTTCTTTTCTGGCCATGCACAGCCAGGACAGTCAAAACCTGTCGGCTGGTTAATGTTGAGTAAGGTAATTGAGCCTTTGCCTAAAATATCTTGTCGCTTTAGGTTTCGAGCAACACTGAGCAGTGCGCCCCACCCGCCAGCAGGATGAGTATATGGCTCAATTCGCGCAAAACTATTATTTTCCTGTATGTGCTTTTGTTCTTCTGAATTATCCACTTTTTCATCCTCTTATTTCTTTTACACTCAACAGGCTCAATGAAATCACAATTTAATTATGGTTTGATCAAAGCTACCCGCTGTTTACCGATGAGTAGAGTCTGCTTTTGATGTTATTGCTCAAATTTTAAAAACTGGCTCAAGGCTTCTTATAATATGTGCCATATTGTTTACAATTACAATCATTCACCCCAAGTACACCATTTAAATAATACTAATTAAAACAAATGTTTAAAAAATAATAACTGTGGTTTTTACAGATCAAAACATTATTAGCCTTTACCCTTAACAGAGTGAAAGTGTTTTTAAATTGACACTTACATGTGTTTATCTATGGTTTTTTGGCATTAAGCAGTATAAAACAATGAGAAATCTATTCGTATTAGAGTATTTATGAAGGTTGTGATTGCCCCTGACTCATTTAAAGACAGCTTATCTGCTTTAAAGGTAGCTCAGGCCATTGCCAAAGGATGGCAAGCAGTTTTTCCTCATACGGAAACTGTTTTATGCCCAATGGCAGATGGCGGTGAAGGAACCATTGAAGCTGTTTTAGAAGTCTGCAAAGGTGAATGGCGTGAAAAAACTGTGGTTGGCCCCTTAGGTCAGCCTGTTCAAGCCAAATGGGGATGGTTAGAAAAACAAAAAATCGCCATCATTGAAATGGCTCAAGCAAGCGGCATACAATTAGTCCCACCGTCTGAGCGAGACGCTTGCCACAGCACGACGTTTGGAACAGGCCAGCTCATTTTGGATGCTTTAGACGCAGGTGCAAAAGACATTATTCTAACCGTAGGCGGTAGTGCAACTAATGATGGTGGCTCAGGCTTACTCAGTGCCTTGGGCGCTGTTTTGCTCGATACCAATCAAAAGGTTTTACCCGCAGGTGGCCTCGCTCTAAGCAACCTATCACACATTGATTTAACACATTTCGACTCACGCATTGAACATACACGTTTTTTACTGGCTGCCGATGTAACCAATCCGCTTTGCGGTCCAAATGGCGCATCTCATATTTTTGGTCCACAAAAAGGTGCTTCTCCGACTCAAGTAACGTTACTCGATGCAGCGCTTGCGCATTTTGCCGATGTGTCAGCGGAGCTTTTAGGTTTTGACAAACGAGATGAAGCAGGCTCAGGTGCTGCAGGTGGTTTGGGCTTTGCTGCCAAAAGTTATTTAAATGCGTCGTTTAAAGCTGGTGTTAAAGTCGTGGCTGAACTGAATGAACTTGAGCATAAAATTGCTGATGCAGATTGGGTGATTACGGGTGAAGGTAAATTTGACCAGCAAACTTTAAGTGGTAAAACAGTTTTTGGGGTGAGCCAAATAGCAAAGGCGCACAATGTACCTGTGATTGTGATTGCTGGGACATTAGGCGAAGGCTACCAAGCGCTTTATAAACATGGCGTTACGGCTGCTTTTTCAGTCGCCAATGGTCCCATTACATTAGAACAAGCCTGTGAACATGCAGCAGAACTCATTTATGAAAGAACCGTCGATATTGCAAAATTAATCCAGTTTAGCCAAACCAGTTTCAAAGATAAAAAAGTTTAATCGGCTAACTTTAAAAGGCTCTCTTTACAGCTTTCTAAGATTTCATCGCTAAGGTTTGATTGGTCTGGGCATGCGCGAGACAACGCAATTGCCCCTACAGACTGAGCAAGAATATTAATAGCTTGCTTTCTCAACTCTGGCGTTTCCAAAGAAACTTGTTTGGCTCGTTCATTCATTATGAACCGAATAAGTTGCTCAATGCCCTCTTCAAATTCTACTTTTACCTCGTCTGGCTGTCGTGCAGCATCACAAGATAGCGCCGTTAGCGTGCAGCCCAAATCTCGATTATCTCGATGAGTACGAGACACATAAAGCTGAATAAATTGAGTTAAGTTTAAACCTTCTATTCTTTTCAAAACCTGCTCAAGTCCATGTTTAACAGTAATTGAGACAAGGTCTGTTTTCGAACTGAAATGTTTATAAAAACCGCCGTGGGTAAAACCTGCGCTAGACATTAACTCGGCAATGCCGACCCCATCGTAGCCTTTGATACGAAATAGTTGAGTCGCCTTTTCAACAATTTTATCTCGGTTTTCTTTTACCTGAGTTTTACTGACTTTCATGCTGGCGCACCCACTTTTATTCACCCTACTGGTCATAATTATACATTGATTATGATTGACATCAAAAATTAGTTATTTTAGATTATGATCATCATCTAAAAATTAAAGCGTGGAGACATCACATGTCAGCTCAATCAAAAGTACTTATTACAGGAGCTTCGTCAGGGATTGGTTCTGTCTATGCAGACCGATTTGCTCAACGTGGCCATAACTTAATTCTGGTGGCACGAGACACCAACCGCTTAGATAAAATCTCGAAGGACCTTCAAGAAAAATACGGTGTACAGGTCGAGTTCATTCAAGCCGATCTATCAAAAGATCAGGACATTAGTAAAATTGAAGATGTACTCAAAAACGATGCTGATATTGAAATTTTGGTAAATAACGCTGGGATTGCACTAAACGGAAACTTTTTAACTCAAGATCGTAATGAGATTGAAAAACTTCTGACTTTAAATATGACTGCGGTGGTGCGGTTGTCTCGTGCAATTTCTCAAAAACTCGTAAATAAAGGTAAAGGTGCCATTATTAATTTAGGCTCTGTGCTTGGCTTAGCGCCTGAATTTGGTTCTACCATTTATGGTGCAAGTAAATCCTTCATCCAATTTTTTAGCCAAGGCTTATATTTAGAATTAAAAGATCATGGCGTGCATGTTCAAGCCGTATTGCCTTCTGCTACTAAAACCGAAATTTGGGAACGTTCAGGCATCGACTTAAGCCAAGTTCCACCATTAATGGATGTCAATGATTTGGTCGATGCCGCTCTGATTGGCTTTGACCGTAAAGAAACAATCACAATTCCTGTGCTGAAAGACGAAAATCAATGGAATAATTTTGAAAAATCACGTATCACTTTACTACCAAACTTTTCTTCGGCTGATGTAGCCCAACGTTATAAAAACTAACGAGTACCGCTACCCAACTCTTAAGTAGGAAAATCTTATGAATGTTATTGATGCCATCCGTAACCGCCGCGCAGTTAAACGCTTCGACCCTGCTTTTCAACTTTCTGAAGATAACAAAAAGCAGTTATTACAAGAAGTTTTAGCAAATGCGCCAAGCGCTTTTAACTTACAACATTGGCGTCCAGTCATCATTAAAGATACTGAGTTAAGACAAAAAATTCGCACCATTGCTTGGGATCAACCACAAGTTACAGAATCATCATTACTGATTGTGTTGTGTGCAAAAGTAAATACATGGGAAGTTGATGCTAAGCGTGTATGGGATGGAGCTTCTCCGGAAGTTCAAAATATTATGACTGGCGCAATTGACCAATATTACCGTGACCGTCCACAAACCCAACGTGACGAAGTTATGCGTAGTGCTGGTATTTTTGCTCAAACCTTAATGCTGCTTGCTCAAGAGCATGATTTAGACAGTTGCCCTATGGATGGTTTTGACTTTGATGCAATGGCAAAGCTGATTAACTTACCTGAAGATCACGTGGTGTGTTTAATGATTGCAGTTGGTAAGTCAGCATCTCAGCCTTATCCACGTGTGGGCAAACTTCCTTACGACGATGTCATTATTCAAAATACATTCTAAGTTTTAGACAGATTTTAGGCCCTCATGTATAGCATGAGGGCCTAATTATTAATGACATTCTGTTTTGTAAAATCATTTGGCTTTTTTTGTATTTAACTTATTAGTTAAACGACGAACTAAAAGAAAAAATAAAGGCACAAAGAAAATAGAAAGTAGAGTTCCCGAAATCATCCCACCAGTTACGGCGATACCAATTTCTTTTCGGCTAACAGCCCCTGCTCCTGTAGATACAGCCAATGGAAGAACACCTGCAACAAAAGCCAGAGATGTCATAATAATTGGCCGTAATCGCTGACCCGCGCCTTCAATAATGGCATCCATTAATGCCTGACCAGCCTCTAACTTGGCTGCCGCAAACTCAACAATCAAAATAGCATTTTTGGCAGAAAGCCCAATGGTGGTGAGCATAGCGACCTGAAAGTAAATATCATTCACAAAACCTGCCAGACTTGCAGCAACTACAGCGCCAATAAGACCTAAAGGAATAACTAGCATGACAGAGACAGGAATAGACCAACTTTCATAAAGTGCTGCCAAACATAAAAAGATAAAGATGATTGAGGCTAAATATAACCAGATCGTTTGGCCACCTGCTAGTTTCTCTTGATATGACAATCCGCTCCACTGAAGATTAAAACCTTGTTGCTGGTCAACTAACTGCTGCATCTTATCCATAGCCCCACCAGAACTCTCACCAGCTGCCGCAGAACCTTGTATTTGAAGGGCTGAAAGACCGTTAAAGCGTTGCAGCATTTGAGGGCCCATCTGCCATTTCACAGAAGAGAAACTAGAAAATGGCGTCATCTCACCAGTAGCACCGCGAACATACCATTGCCCCTGTAATGGGATATTCTTATCCTGCAACAATATTAGGTGGTGCGCTACCAACTTCTCAAGAATTGAAAAAACTCAATCAAGAAGTTTGTTCAATGTTTTTAAAGGCATGGCAGTATAAAGAATAATTGTATAAACAATAAAAGCTCCGTGTTTAGAGGGGCTTTTATTGCCTCAAATCATTAATCGTATTTCTTTAAAGTTTTGATCAAAGCTTCATGAAATAGTTTCGGGTTTTGCATTTGTGGTGAATGTCCCATACCTGCAAATTCAATTAATTCAGCGTTTGGAATTAATTTTGCAGCTTCTTTACCCAGAACACTGTATTGACCAATTTTTTGTTTAACTTCAGGTGGAGCTATATCACTACCAATTGCAGTTGTGTCACCTGTACCGATATACAGCACTGTAGGCACTTTAAGATGAGAAAATTCATAATAGACAGGTTGAGTAAAAATCATGTCGTAAATAAGTGCTGAGTTCCAAGCGACTTTTTCATGTCCCTTCCCTGCATTTAATCCAGCTAACATATCTACCCATTTATCATATTCAGGCTTCCATTGACCTTGATAATAAGTTTTTAATTCATAAGCTTTTATAGACTCTGCACTCACTTTCAGTTCACGCTGATACCATTGATCAATACTGCGATATGGAACCCCTTTTGCTTTCCAGTCCTCTAAACCAATTGGATTGACCATTCCTAATAATTTTGTTTCTTTCGGATACATCAAAGCATAGCGGGTTGCCAACATACCACCTGTTGAATGCGCCAATAAAATAGGTTGTTTAACCCCTAATTTATTGAGTAAAGCATGTGTGTTCTCTGCAAGCTGTTGGAAACTATATTGATAATGATCTGGTTTGCTAGAAGTACAGAAACCGATTTGATCGGGAGCAATCACCCGATAGCCATTTTGTGTTAAAAAACTAATGGTTTCTTCCCAAGTTGCACCACAAAAGTTTTTGCCATGCAAAACCACCACTGTTTGTCCATTAGGGTTTTTGGGTTGAACATCCATATATCCCATTTTTAAATTTTGCTGTTGGGATGAGAAGTTAAAATATTGGAGCGGATAAGGATATTTAAATCCTTCTAAATGCTCTCCATACACATTATTTGCAGAACTGACCGTTGATGCAGTAAGACAAGCAAAAATTAAAGACAAGAATGGCAGTTTATTTTTCATCTTTCATTTCTCTCGAACAAATAGGAATAAGGATGTTTTAGCTGAGTTACATCCGAGTTCAAGATCGATTCGAATGTAAAAGTTTTACGGATTATTTAAATAGAAAATTGGATAAACTTTTCTCGACGCCTTCAGGGTTTTCTTCAATTAGCCAATGACCTGTGTTAGGTAAAATTACCGCTTCTAACTTAGCTGGATCTTCCACAAACTTCGCTCTCATTTCTTTAATCAATACGTCATTCACTCCCTTTTCACCACTAAGTGCCATTGCAGGAATAAATAACTTTTTGTTATTTGCTAAAAGAGCTTCATTTTGTAAGGCTGAGTCTTTCTTTGAACGGTAATAACCAAAGGCTGCTTTTAATTTATCTCGAGTCGAATACGGCTCAATCAACTCAGCAAGGAGTTCAGGCGTAAAAATGTCTTTTTTACCTGCATAAGTTTTAATAAAGTACGAGAGAAATAAATTTGGGTCATTCGCAATTTGCTTTTCGGCAATATCACCAAAACTAAAATAACCAAAATGCCAGCCTAAACCCGGCCCTTTTGGTGAATAACCCGGGTGATTGAATGTCTCCATATCTGGAATTGGAGAATCCATAAAGACAACTTTTTTAACGTAATCTTGATTATTTGCAACTAGAGGGTAAGAGGCCGTATTTCCAATGTCATGACTCACATAATAAATAGGCTTATTCTTGGTAATTTGTTTTATGGCACTTAATAGAATTTTCGATGCATTCTCTGCAGAGTAATCATCGTTAAGTATGGGAGATGATTGACCTAAACCCGGTAAATCTATTGCAATCACTTTATGGTCTTTCATATAAGACAGCATGACTGGTTCCCACATTTTCCATGTCGAACCAAAACCATGAATAAATATAATTGGTGTGCCTTTAGATCCGCCTTCAACGTAATGAAGTTTTACGCCTTCAGACTCGATAAACTTACTAGATAAACCCTTTGCATAAGCATATTGTCCAAACCCTTCAGATTTCACTTTATTAAACATTTGCTGTGAAACGGCTGGGGGTGTATCTATCGACTTTAAGTTTGGATCATATTCTGCATTTGCATATGAAGAACCAACCAAAATAAAAGCTATAGAAATGGAAATATTTTTAAAATATCTATTCATATTAATGACTCATTTAAAATAAATAATTCATTGCACCCAAGCCTTAAGCCTGAGTGCGATGAATTTCATATTTATTTAAATAAAAAGTTCGATAAACTTTTCTCGACACCTTCAGCGTTTTCTTCCACCATCCAGTGTCCTGTATCTGGCAAAATAATGGCTGAGTATTGGGCTGGATCAGCTACAAATCTTGCTCGCATCTCTTTAACCAAAACATCATTTACCCCTTTCTGGCCGGTAAGCGCCATAGAAGGGATGGTTAACTTTTTGCCACCAGCAAGTAATGCTTCATTTTGACGAACTGAGTCTGCATGCGAACGGTAATAACCAAAAGCTGCTTTTAATTTATCTCGAGTCGAATACGGTTCAATCAACTCAGCAAGTAGCTCAGGTGTAAAAATTTCTTTTTTCCCTGCATAGGTTTTAATAAAGTATGAGAAAAATAAATTTGGGTCATTCGCAATTTGCTTTTCAGCAATATCACCAAAGCTGAAATAACCAAAGTGCCAGCCTAAACCTGGGCCATCTGGGGTATACCCCGGATATTCGAACATAGCACGGTCAGGAATTGGCGAGTCCATAAATACAGCTTTTTTGATATAGCCCTGATTATTGGCAACCAGTGGATAAGAAGCCGAATTACCTAAATCGTGACTGACATAATAGATTGGCCCTTTACCAGCAATTTTTTTAATCGCACCAATCAAAATTTTTGAGGTATTTTCTGCCGAATAATCATCGTTAAGTATTGGAGATGATTGCCCCAAACCCGGTAAATCAATTGCAATGACTTTATGGTCTTTCATATAAGACAGCATGACTGGTTCCCACATTTTCCATGTCGAACCAAAACCATGAATAAATACAATTGGTGTACCTTTAGATCCGCCTTCAACATAATGAAGTTTTACGCCTTCAGACTCGATAAACTTACTAGATAAACCTTTTGCATAAGCATACTGGCCTAACCCCTCAGATTTCACTTTATTAAACATTTGCTGTGAAACGGCTGGAGGTGTATCTATCGACTTTAAGTTTGGGTCATATTCTGCATTTGCTTGACTTAATCCCAATACACCAATTGCTGCGGACAAAGTCATTACTTTAAAAAATTTATTCATTTTCTTAACCTTAATTTATAGAGTGAGATTATTGAGCAGTTGGATAGTCGGTATAGCCAGTTGCATCGCCGCCGTAGAAATATTCAGATTTTGCTGGTGCTAAAGAATGACCTGACTGTAAACGCTCTACTAAATCTGGGTTGGAAATGAAAGGACGACCAAATGCCACTGCATCTACTAATCCTTTATCAAGAATAGATTCGGCTCTTTCGAGTGAATAATTTCCACAAACAATTAATGTGTTTGTGAACAGTGAACGGAGTTTTTCTCTGAAACCCACTGGATAAGTATCGCCATGTGGAAGCATGTCCCACTCAGCCAAATGGATATAAGCGATATTTCTTTTTTGTAATTGTTCAGCTAAATAAAGTGTAATTTCTTCGGGTTGTTGGTCTGTCATACCATTAATGGTTCCCCAAGGTGATAAACGTACACCTACTCGACCAGCACCAATCGCCTCAATCAATGCATCGACTGTTTCTAATAAGAAACGTGCACGATTTTCGACAGAACCACCATAGTTATCAGTACGCTGGTTCGCATCTGTAGATAAGAACTGGTCAAATAAATAACCATTTGCAGCATGAACTTCAACTAGGTCAAAGCCAGCTTTCACAGCATTTTGAGCAGCTTGAATAAATTCTTGTTTAACGTTTTGAATATCATCTAAATCCATTGCTCTTGGCATCTCGGCAGGTACCATTGCCCCTTCACCTTTTTCATTGGCAATAAATACAGATGCTTTGGCCTGAATTGCAGATGGCGCAATCGGTTGCTCGTGATTAATATGCAATGAAGAGTGCGACATACGCCCAACATGCCATAACTGAGCAGCAATTTTTCCGCCTTTTTCATGTACAGCTTGAGTCGCTAAAGCCCAACCTTGGATTTGTTCATCTGAATAAATACCAGGTGTAAAAGAATAGCCTTTACCTACGTCAGAAACTTGTGTGCCTTCAGTAATGATTAAACCTGCACTTGCACGTTGACCATAATAAAGTGCATTGAGTTCGGTCGGCACATCGTTAGGCTGTGCTGCTCTTGATCTGGTCATTGGTGCCATAACAATACGATTATTGAGTTCAACATCGCCCACAGTCACTGGATTAAATAATTTGTGATTCATTTTTTAGCCCTTAAAATATGCATAAGATTATTTATGTAGTGATCACTATATAATCATGCTAAAATAGAGTCAACGATTTTTTGTAGTGATCAATACAAAATGGAGAACAAAATGAACAAAACCGCAGGTCGTGGCCGTCCGCGTAATTTCGATCGAGATGCTGCATTAGACAAAGCGATGAATCTATTTTGGCGAAATGGTTATGAAGCGACATCGATTAATGACCTGACAAAAGCGATGGAAATCAATCCGCCAAGTCTCTATGCTTCTTTTGGAAATAAAGAAAAGTTGTTTATTGAAGCTGTTGATTATTATGTAAAAAGCTTTGGTAATTATCGAATTGAAGCACTTCAAGAGTCTTTAACAGCTCAAGAAGGCATTAAAAATTTGTTAATCAGAACGATTGACCAATTTTATAGCAAGCCAGATAAAACCGGTTGTTTAGTCGTATCTGCAGCATTATCAGGTTCATCTGAAAGTAAAAATGTGCAAGAGATCTTAAGTAATGAGCGTAGAAAGACTGTTGCTCTCATCAAAGCGAGACTTGAGCAAGGTCAAAAAGATGGCGATGTAGCTGAAAGCTTAAACTTAGATGTATTAGCAGATTACTTTGGCATGATACTGTTTGGCATTACGATTCAAGCAAAAGATAACGTGCCCGTTCAAAACCTATACGAAAGTGTAGAAGTAGCTTTAAAAGCTCTAAAAAACTAATTTTTAATGATTTTAGAGTTGAAGTCATTAGGTTTGGTTTCAACTTCTTTCATTAAAATGATAGTGCTTTAAAACTGCCAAATAAATTTCTAGGCCAGTGACAATAATCACTCGCCTTGAAGGTTTGTATTGTTTTCTATTCACTCATCTCAACATTTTCATCTTGGTTAAACTATTTAGAAAATAGTTTAGTAAGCTCTCCTTTTCCTCGGTTTGCTGTGCGCTTAAAAGCTGAATAATTGTCCCTTCAATCATATATAGCAGTATTTTGGCATCGTTAAATGATGCCTCTATTTTTAGTAATCTGAGCTGGCTATAAAGTTCATTGATGAGCCATTTTCTGTATCTCACCGCAGTTTGATAAGCATTTGGATAACTATTTTTAGTTTCGAAAATGGCCTTAAATAATAAGTAATACGGCCCTTCTATATCGGCATGTAACCAATAGAGTTTCTTAATTTTATCCAATACAGTTGTTTCCAAATCATATTCCATCATAGCCATCACTTTATCTTGCAGTCGTTCTTTTTGCACAACGAGACAGATATCAACGAAGCGTTGTTTAGAGTGAAAATAACTATAGAACGTCATTTTTGTTATTTCTGTTTCACTCACAATTTTGTCGACACCGACGGTGTGAAAACCATTGTGATGAAACAAATCAATTCCATTTTCTACAGCTTTTAAAGCGCGTGTTGAGAGAATTAAATTTGGCATAATTTTACCGTTATAAAATAAATTGTTGTTGTATATAAATGAGATATAAAAGCCTTTACTTTTTAAAAGCTGAAAAAAGGCATAGCAAAGCCATAAAGACTGTGCTTGGCACATCTCAAGTTTTATTGTTGCTGCAAGTTTTTAGTCGTGACGATTTAAAGCCTTATTTGCCGCATGGCGATCAGACTCATAAATAACTAAGTTGTGTTGTTATAGCTTTTGGCAAAGGCTGCCAAGAAATTAAGAATGTACAAAGCCAACTCCTTTTTATTGGGAGTTCTGCCAGACATTTATAAAATTATGGTGGCAGAACGAGAAAGGGTTAGCAGACTAGTATTATCTCAAACTAGCACACCCGTAGGTGTCCCTTTCCCGTCCTACCGCTACGGGAAAGGAACGAGTGGCTACCACATATGAGTATTCCTCAGAAGGAATGGCTCTGATGCGGGAGATAATATTCGGTCTGCTAAAACCGACTGGCAATGTGGCCAGCAGGCAAAGAATAGTGCCCAACCCTTTTGCAGTCAAGCACACAAAATGACATTTGTTTTAATTTAGATCATTAAAAAGTAAGGATAAATAATGAGATAACTATTGTTAAATGGGGGTTTATAAAGGGGGAGATAATTGGCTTGGGAGGCTGTTTGGGGAGCTTAATAAGATAATATGTTGATTTTAGAGATTCTTAGTCTTAAATATTTTGGAGCTTCAATTTTCATGAATCAAATAGAATTAATTCTAAAAACCTTTAATGAGTATGAGTTTAAAGAAGGCTTAGATGATTTATTCTATTTATCTGGAGAGTTTCTAAAAGAAATTTATCCAACGACTATGCTCGAATATGAACAAGATATAGCATTCTTCATGGCTTTAAAAAGCTTGTTAGATAGTGGAAATATTTCTCTATTTTATAATATGAACTATGAAGATTCATCTAAAGATGGAAAATTGCTAATTGGAACCGCAGAGGAACAAATTAAGCAATTACAACAAGTTTGGATTGGCAGTGATGCTATCAATAAAATGGATGAGGAAAATGACTATGTAGGATGGTACTTCTTAACGCATTGCCCTTATGCATTAGCTCACAAAATTTATGATAAAAATGGAAACTTCGAGCGTTGGTTTTGTGCGGGTTAATTTTCTTTTATTAACGAATGTGAACCCAATTATTAAAGATTTTATTAATAAAAATAAAGTCCTATAATAACATTAATTTGCCACCCATATTTTATACCTTTATTGAGAGAAGGATTGTAAATGTGGTGTTTCTTCTACTCTCATTTTCTAATTAGACTGAGTAATGAGCTTATATGAATATACAACCTCCCAATTACTTTTGGGTTAATCACAAACAAACATACAAAACAGAAATTGGAGATGGTTATCTCTGGTCGCCCAAAGTAAACGCTAACAATAGCTTCAATCAATCATACGAGAATATGAAGCTGGTCAAACCTGGCGATATTATTTTTTCTTATGCCATGGGTGTTATCCAAGCATTAGGTTGTGCTAGATCTTATGCTTATGAAACAGAAAATCCCTTTCAAGAAATAGAACAGTGGGGAAATTTAGGGTGGAAAGTGGATGTAGATTTTTTCTATGTAGATAATAAGTTTAAACCTAAAGACTTTATTGATGAAATTCGCCCCCTATTATCTGATAAGTATTCTCCAATCAGTTTAAAAACTGGAAATGGTAATCAAGGTTGTTATCTAGCAAAGATCAGTGCCAATTTGGCTAGTTACTTATATGAGAAAATAGATCCTAATGGTGAGTTAGAAATTGCCCAATTGGACGAAGATAAAGATGAAAATATTCCTCAAACATCAAAAGCTGTATACATCTTGCAGCGTATTGGGCAAAACATTTTTCGTAAAGAACTAATCACGCAATTTAAACATTGTCCGCTTACAGGAATTCACTTAACTGAGCTTTTACGTGCGAGCCATATTAAGCCTTGGAGAATTTCTAATGATATAGAAAGGTTAGATTCTGCTAATGGGATTCTATTAGCAGCTCACGTAGATATCTTATTTGATAAAGGCTTAATTTCATTTGATGATGAAGGAAATCTTTTGACTAAAAATAATGAAGTAGACACTCTACTAAAACAAATGAATGTTCAGACAAGAAAGATTAAATTACCAATCGAATCAAAAAAATATTTGAAATGGCATAGGGATAGTTTTAATTTGATCCTAGACAGTATCGTGGACAACAAATCCCTCTAAATTCTTAAAATATTTCTTCTCAAAGGCTTCAGGGCTTAACCAGCCATTTGCAGAATGTCTTCTGACCCGATTGTAATAAATCTCA
>NZ_JANBNX010000027.1:0-53892 GCF_035615275.1 Acinetobacter sp. IK23 | reverse complement strand
AGTGAACCACCTGATCCCTTCCCGAACTCAGAAGTGAAACCTCTTAGCGCTGATGGTAGTGTGGGGTTACCCATGTGAGAGTAAGTCATCGCCAGCTCATTATTCCAAACACCCCGGTCTCGAAAGATACCGGGGTGTTGCTTATTGCGTGGAATAAATTTGTACGGTTGTCCTGTTTCAGAGATATGCAGATATCAAAATGCAAAGTTAATTTAATTAAACAACTCATCTTTTTTCGGTTGTTAAAATAGATTTTTAGAAGAATAAATTAATAATTTTCTCATGAAATTCTCAGTCAATATATAGGATAAAACTTGACTATATGCTATAAATAATAAATAGGCATGTTTTTTGCTTGTTTATTGGAAAGAGAAATATATGAAATTATCTGTTGGATTGAAAGTTGCGAATTCATTATCGTTAACGCCTCAATTGCAGCAGGCAATCCGATTACTGCAGCTCTCAAGTTTAGAATTAGAGCAAGAAATTCAAATTCAATTAGATAGTAATCCATTACTTGAAAAAGTGGAAGATGAATCACTAGCCGAAAGTTTATCCACTTTAGAAAACAAAGAAAGTAATGATCTTACAACGGAGTTAAATGCAGATCATTTACCTGATGACTTACCTGTGGATACTGAGTGGGATGATATCTATACACATCAGTCGACGGCTTTAGGTACTCCTGAGTTTGAAGAGCGTGAAGATAATCGCCAAGTTCAGATGACACTAAAAGAACATATGTTAGAGCAAGTGAACTTGCTGCATTTCTCAAAAATAGATCAGTTGATTGCTTATTGTATTATCGATGCTTTAGATGATAAGGGTTTTTTAGATGCTGAATTAGAAGAAATTATTCTCGCTGTACAACATCTATTAAATGACATGGATATTGAGGAAGAAATTGAAGAAGACGAAGTCTTAGTTGTTTTAAAACATATTCAACGTCTTGATCCAGTTGGAATAGGATCTCGCAATCTTGCTGAATGTTTAAAAATCCAATTGGATTTTCTACCAAAAGGAACTGAATATTTAAAAGAAGCAAAAAGTTTACTCCAGTATTATGAGTTATTAATTGCAAATGATTTAAATAAATTATTAAAACAAACAGGCCTATCGAAAGATGAATTAAAGCTTTCGGTTGACTTATTAAAAACATTAAAACCTTATCCTGGTATGGATTTTCAAAAGCAAGAATCGGAATACCAAATCCCTGATGTTGTAGTTGCTAAAAAAGATCTACATTGGCAAGTCCAATTAAATCCGGATATTATGCCAAAATTAAGAATCAACTCTTTCTATTCGAGTATGATTCGTAGAGCTGATCAAAGCGATGATAATTTATATCTGCGTAATCAAATGCTTGAAGCTAAAAATTTCATAAAAAGTATCGATGAACGGCATAAAACTTTATTAAAAGTTGCTACTTGTATTGTTGAACACCAAAAAGCATTTTTAGAGATAGGTGCTGAGGCAATGAAACCCTTGGTGTTAAGGGATGTGGCTGAAGAAGTGGAGCTTCATGAGTCTACTGTTTCACGTGTCACTACAAATAAGTACATGCTGACACCTCGTGGGCTTTTTGAGTTGAAATACTTTTTTTCTAGTCATGTGGGAACAACCACGGGAGGAGAGGCTTCTTCTACTGCAATTAGAGCTATGATTAAAAAATTGGTTTCTAATGAAAACCCACGTAAGCCATTGTCTGATAATACTATAGCGGGTTTATTAAAGGATGAAGGGATAGAGGTGGCTAGAAGAACTGTAGCAAAATATCGTGAATCGTTACATATTCCATCGTCATCCGAAAGAAAAGTCTTGATCTAATTTTTGAAGTATGACTATTCTAGATGTTCATTATGACGAAATAATGAAATTTCAATTTCACCAAGAGGAGCTGCTAAAATGATTTAATTGTCCAAAGTCATCTTTTTTAGATCACATTAAATCGTTTTAGTTCTTCTTTATTAACCCAAAAAGGTGAGGGATAGAATTATGCAAATAACGATTCGTGGACATCATTTAGCAATTACACCAGCTATAGAAGAAAATATTAAAGCAAAATTTAATCAGTTAACGAAGCATCTCGATCAGGTGAATAGTATGCAGATTAAATTAACGAAAGATCATCAGATTGATAAGCGCTCACATAAGGGCAGCTCGAATCATGTGGCAGAAGCAATAGTTCGCTTACCTGGGATTGAACTATTTGCTCAAGCAGCAGCAGATGATATGTATACATCTATTAAAAAGCTGACTGAAAAATTAAAAAAACAATTGTTAAAATATCGGAAAATGCAATGTACTTATTCACAAGTTGCTGTTTCTATTTGATAAGTTTTTAATAATTGAGAGAGGCTTGAAATATAGCCTCTTTTTTATTGATAAAATATAAACACGTACTGAATTCTTGGAAAAAGTTATAGTAAAATACTTCGTTTTACACCGTAGGTTGTGCCAGAGGTCTTTGCAATGAATAGTGAACAGCTCACTCAAATTTTAAAAGAAGCTTTTCCTGATGCGGAAGTAGCGGTGAGCGGACAGGCTGGAAAATTTGACCTCCGTATTGTGGATGATCAATTGAAGGTAAGCGTACTGTTGCTCGTCAACAAGCAGTTTATGCACCATTAAATACTTATATTGCAAGTGGCGAAGTTCATGCCGTAACAATTCGTGCGATGACCAAAGACGAATGGCGCAAAGCAAGCCTTTTCGGAGCTTAAATATTAATGGATAAATTTTTAATTACGGGCGGTGTTAAGCTCGAAGGGGAAGTACGCATTTCTGGTGCTAAAAATGCGGCTTTACCATTACTTGCAGCAATGATTCTTGCTGATTCACCTATTACTTTAACCAATGTTCCAAATCTTAAAGATGTAAATACCTTGGTAAAATTAATCGGTGGATTAGGCGTCACAATTAGTTATGAAAATGACACAGTTAAAGCAGATACCTCTACTTTAGATAACCAGTTTGCTCCTTATGAACTGGTAAAAACCATGCGCGCATCTATTTTGGTGTTAGGACCATTATTGGCACGTTATGGAAATGCTAAAGTTTCGTTACCAGGTGGATGTGCGATTGGATCTCGACCAGTAGATCAACATTTAAAAGCCCTAGAAGCATTGGGTGCACATATTGAAGTTGAAAATGGGTATGTCCATGCCACTGTAGATGGTCGTCTTAAAGGCGGCGAAGTGATTTTTGATATGGTCACTGTAGGGGGCACCGAAAATATTCTAATGGCGGCTGCTTTAGCGGATGGTGTAACTACAATTCGTAATGCAGCACGTGAACCTGAAATTACTGATCTTGCTCAAATGCTTATTAAAATGGGCGCAAAAATTGAAGGTATAGATACAGATACACTTGTTGTTACTGGTGTTGAAAGTTTACATGGCTGTGAATATGCAGTTGTTGCAGACCGTATTGAAACAGGTTCGTACTTAGCTGCTGCGGCAATTACAGGTGGTCGCATTAAAACTACTCATACAGATCCATCATTACTTGAATCTGTTTTAGATAAGTTTGAAGAAATGGGTGCGGAAGTCACTCGTGGTGATGACTGGATTGAATTGGATATGATGGGTAAGCGCCCTAAAGCGGTAAGTTTTAGAACATTACCTCATCCAGAGTTTCCAACCGACATGCAAGCGCAAATTATGGCCGTAAATGCAATTGGTCGCGGTTTTGCAACGATCTCCGAAACCATTTTTGAAAATCGGTTCATGCACGTTCCTGAATTGTCACGTATGGGTGCTAATATTCAGGTCGAAGGTCATGATGCTGTAGTGACTGGAGTTGAAAAATTACAAGCTGCTCCTGTAATGGCAACAGACTTACGTGCTTCATTCTCTTTGGTTTTAGCGGCTTTAGTTGCTGAAGGTGATACGTTAATTGATCGTATCTACCATATTGACCGTGGTTATGAGCATGTCGAAGAGAAACTTCAAGGTTTAGGTGCCCAAATTAAGCGAGTAAGTTAATGAATGATGTAAGAAACGATGATCCTAATTTTGATGTAATGGGTAATTTTGATCATGGTTTGACTTTAGCACTCAGTAAAGGGCGTATTTTAAAAGAAACTTTACCTTTACTTGCAACAGCAGGTATTAACTTGCTTGAAGACCCAGAAAAATCTCGTAAGCTGATTTTTCCGACAACACACAAGCAAGTTCGTATTTTGATTTTACGTGCGTCTGATGTGCCGACTTATGTTGAAAATGGTGCTGCAGATTTAGGTGTAGCAGGTAAAGACGTACTCATGGAACATGGTGCTCAGCATGTTTATGAGTTATTGGACTTACAGATTGCAAAATGTAAATTAATGACTGCTGGCAAAGTTGGAATGGAACGTCCAAAAGGCCGTTTAAAAATTGCAACTAAGTACGTCAATCTAACGCGTCAATACTATGCAAGCTTAGGTGAGCAGGTAGATGTTATTAAGCTTTATGGTTCTATGGAATTAGCACCACTTGTAGGTTTAGGCGATTATATTGTTGACGTAGTTGATACTGGAAATACTTTACGAGCAAATGGGCTTGAACCATTAGAAGAAATTTGCAAAGTATCCTCACGTCTTATTGTTAATAAGGCAAGCTTTAAGCGTAAGCAAGTTTTATTAAACCCAATCATTTCCCAACTTGAACAAGCTGTTCAATCACGTTAAAAGTAATTTCCTATCATGCTTTTGCGATAGTTGTAGATATGATGCCCACAAGGGCTTAGAAAAAGAGTAAACTTGGTTTTTCTTTTTCGCCTTGTGGGTAAATTGATGCGACGTTTATCGACTCAAGATCAGAACTTCAAACAGATTTTTGCAGAGCTTTTAGCTTTTGAAACTGTTAATGATCCTAATTTAGTTCAAACAGTAGATCAAATTATTGCTGATGTTCGTCAGCATGGTGATGATCATGTTTTAAAACTTACTCAACAGTTCGATCGACATCCAGCGCATCAATTTTCCGATCTAGAATTGTCTCAACAACAACTTAAAGCTGCATTTGATGACTTAAATCAAGAGATTCGTGAGGCCCTGCAACTTGCGGCTAATCGTATTCGTACATTTCATGAAGCCCAGAAACAAGATAGCTGGACTTATATAGATGATTTGGGAAATACACTAGGACAAAAGGTGACACCACTTGACCGAGTTGGTATTTATGTACCTGGTGGACTAGCCTCTTATCCTTCATCTGTGCTTATGAATGCAGTACCAGCTCATGTGGCCGGCGTACCTGAAATTATTATGGTAGTACCTGCTCCAAATGGTGAATTAAATCCACTTGTTTTGGCTGCTGCTTATCTAGCTGGTGTGAGTCGAGTATTTACTATTGGTGGGGCGCAAGCTGTTGCAGCTCTAGCTTATGGTACTCAAACTGTTCCGCCTGTAGATAAAATCACTGGTCCTGGAAACCGATTTGTAGCAGCTGCTAAACGTGCTGTATTTGGTCAGGTCGGTATCGACATGATTGCAGGACCTTCTGAAATTTTAGTATATGCAGAAGGGGCGAATAACGCTGAGTGGTTAGCGATGGATGTCTTATCTCAAGCTGAACATGATACGGTTGCCCAAGCTATTTTTATAACTCCAGATGAAGCTTTGCTAGAAGCCGTAGAGGCAGCAATTGAAAAGCACTTAAATGACTTGCCTAAAGCTGATATTGCACGTACGTCTATTGAAAATCGTGGGGCTTTAGTTTTGGTAAAAGACCGTGCAGAAGCTGTTGATTTGATTAATCAAGTTGCACCAGAGCATTTGGAGCTATGTTTAGATGATGCCGAAGCAATGAGCGAAGACATTCGTCATGCAGGCGCAATTTTTATGGGACGTTATACACCTGAAGCAATTGGTGATTACTGTGCTGGTCCAAACCATGTATTGCCAACATCCGGTACAGCGCGCTTCTCGTCACCACTGGGTGTATATGACTTTCAAAAGCGCTCTAGCTTGATCATGTGCTCAAAAGAGGGCGTAAAAACATTGGCTAAAACCGCTGATATACTTGCTGTTCAAGAAAATCTTGATGCTCATGCGCGTTCGGCTCGTTATCGTTATCAATAAGCTTTAAGCCTTTCATTATTTTAAATGATTATTCAGGGCTGATTTTCAGCCCTTTTTTGAGATAAGACTATGACTGTATCTACAGCACAAATGCGTTTTTGGAGTCCTGAGGTTCGTGAATTAGAGCCTTATGTGCCAGGTGAGCAACCGAAAATCCAAAATTTATTAAAGTTAAATACTAATGAAAATCCGTATCCGCCATCACCAAAAGTAGTAGAAGCGGTTCAAGCTGTACTACATGATCAAGCTGATGCACTGCGCTTATATCCAGATCCAGATGCAACTGCCTTAAAACAAGCGATTGCTACGCAACAGAATATGGATGTATCTCAAGTTTTTGTAGGTAATGGTTCCGATGAAGTGCTTGCTCATATTTTCAAAGCATTTTTCCTTCAAGATAAACCGATTTTATATCCAGATATTACTTATAGCTTTTATCCAGTTTATAGCCAATTTTTTGGAACAAAGACAAAAGAAGTTCCACTCAATGATAATTTTGAGATTGATGTTAAAGATTATGCACAACCTAATGGTGGCGTGATTATTACCAATCCTAATGCACCAACAAGTATTGCACTCAGCTTGGCAGAGATTGAACAAGTGCTACAAGTCAATCCAGACCGTGTGGTTGTGATTGACGAAGCTTATGTCGATTTCGGTGCTGAGTCAGCTGTAAGTTTGGTAAACCGTTATGAAAATCTTGTTGTGTGCCAAACAACTTCAAAGTCTCGTTCTTTGGCTGGTTTACGTGTCGGATTTGCGATTGCTCAGTCACACTTGATTGCAGCACTTGAGGCGGTAAAAAATAGTTTTAATTCATATCCAATTGATCGCTTTGCTATTGCTGCGGCTGTGGCTTCTTTTGAAGATCAGGCTTACTTTGAAGAACAGTGTCAAAAAGTTATTACGAGTCGAGAAAAGCTGGTTAGTGATTTAACTGAACTTGGCTTTAATGTTTTACCATCAAAAGCGAATTTTATTTTTGCTTCACACCCACAACATGAGGCTGGGCAACTAGCGCAGAAATTACGTGCGCAGGGTATTATTGTTCGCCACTTTAATAAACCTCGCATTAATCAATTTTTACGTATCACGGTTGGAACTGATGAGCAAAATGCGCGTTTAGTTCAAACTTTGAAGCAAGATATTCTTTAAAATTTATTCTGCTGTGCTGTTCATCAAGTTCAGCATAGCAGAGATTTTATCTAAGCTTTCTTGATATTCAGCCTCAGCTTCTGAGGCAATCGTAATACCACCACCTGCCCAAATAGAGAGCTGATTTTGATATTGTTGAAAGCTACGGATCAGAATATTCCAACGTCCAGTGCCATCAAAATTAAAATATCCTAAAGTCCCGCAATATGCCCCTCGCGGTGAACCTTCTAACTCTTCAATAATTTGCATTGCGCGAATTTTAGGGGCACCAGTAATTGAGCCGCCTGGTAAAGCGCTAAGCAACATTTGCATAGGATTAATATCATTTTTAAGTATAGCTGTGACTTCACTTACCATATGGTGAACTTGATTGAAGCTTTCAATTTCAAATAACTTTGTTGTTTTTACCGAACCTGTATTGGCATAAATACTCAAATCATTACGTAATAAATCAACAATCATGACATTTTCTGCCTGATCCTTTTGCGAGTTTTTTAATGTTTGTTTTGAAATTAAATCTTGTTCTTTATTTTCATATCGAGGCATCGTGCCTTTGATTGGTCTGGTTTTAATTTGTTTGTCTGTACTAAATTCGATAAATAATTCAGGAGAGCAGCTTAATAACTCAAAGTTATTTAATTTTAAATAACCTGAATAAGGTGCATTGGTTAAACTCCATAATTCTTCTGCTTTATTTAATAAAGCTCCTGTAAAAGTTGTATTAAACTCTTGTGTAAGGTTAATTTGATAGCAGTCTCCTGCTTTAATATAATCTTGTATTTTATGAAAAGCGGTCAAATATTCATTTTTAGACCAACGGGGATAAATATTTTTATCTAGTTTAAAAATATCTTTTCTTAAATGATCAGAAGATCTATGTAGTAATTCTGTAATGTAATTAAAAATTTCTGAACTATTTTTTTCATCACTAAAAAAATACCATTCATTATTTATTTTTTTTAGAAAAGAGCGGTAAGAACCTATAAATAAAGAGGGTTGTTGGTGTGATTGATTTTTAATAAATTGATGTGCAGAAAAATCATAACTAATGAATCCAATATATCCACCATTAAAACTAATATTTTTATTTTTTGATTCTTCAGTATGGAATTGAGTGAAGTCTAAAATACTTTCAATATTATAGGAGTTTATATACTTATTAAGGATATCTTGCTCGAATATAAAATTTTGATGACCTTGAGTAATTAGATATTTTTTTGGCAGAAAGCCAATAATAGGATTGTTATCATCATAAAGATATACAAGTCCAGTTAAATCTTCTAATTTTTTTAAAATATCGGCAGCTGATAGAGTACTTTCTAAAGAGATTTTTTTCTTTAACTGAGACATTTTAAACATGACAAGTTTGGAAGAGGTCGCTTAGTTTACTACAACTTATGGTTCATCAGTCATCTAGGCGGTAAGAGTTTAACTTTTCGTCGATAAAATCATCTATTTTTCATTACAACTTAAGCGTAATTGGTATGCTTTTTTAAGAAAATGTGACCCTTATACCGTTTATCGGGTAATTGGAAAAAATGCATTACAATAGTTGAACAAAAATTAGCGTAGCTGTAATTTAGTAATTGCTAAGCAAAACTACTCAAGGATTGGAAGTTTCGGTTGCCATATAAAGAAAAATGCAACTTGAGACAGCAAGAGTAGTAAAGTCAAAAAATAAATGCTCTTGGGAGAGTGCTCGATGAAAATGTTCACTAAACTTGCTTTAGTTTCTTCTTTAGCTATCAGTGCAAATGCAATGGCAATGCAGTCAATGGACGATGCAGCGCTGAGTGCTGCTACAGGTCAAGATGGTATTAATATTGGTATCGCTTTAGGTGCTGGTGGTGTTTCTATTGATAAGATTTACCTTCATGATAATGATGGTCTTTCTAGTACTGCAACTCCAGTAATTGCTGGTGCTTCAGATACTGCAGGTGCAATTGCAATTAGTGGTGTTACTGTTACTCAAACAGGTACAGGTAATCTTTTAGATTTAAAAATTGATACAAATGGTGCTTCAGGCTCAAACGGTGCTTTTTTAAACGTTGCAGCAACAGTAGGCGCAGTTGATGTGCATGTAGGTTCAATTGGCGTAGGTACTTCTGGTACATTAAATGAGACTACTGCTGTACGTGGTATTACTGAAACAGCTCCCACTGAGATTATTTCAGGCTTAGATTTATCTTTAGGTCAAATTTCTGCGAATGTTCAGTTAGGTTCTACTCCGCAAGGCGCGATGATCAAAGTGAACTCTAGCTTGCAAGGTGGTTTAACACTATCTAACTTCGGTATTAATGATGCTGCTGGTGGTGGTAAAATTGTTCTAGACAAAGTAATGGTTCGTGGTTCAGGTAATACAACTGGTGACTTGGATGTGAATGCGAACATCTCTGTTGTTCCTACAGGTTTACGTATTCAAAATAATAGTACACAAGGTATGAACGTTTATGCACAAGGCGTACGCTTGGGTGCAGCGGGTAATGCTTCAATTGGTGATTTGGAAATCCAAGGTTTAAATGTAGGAACGTCTACAATTACTATTTCTGGCCACTAATTTAAAGATTGATAAAAAAGCGCGTTTATACGCGCTTTTTTATTTGCTATAATAAAACTTAACTTCATTTTTTTATATTTAAATCATATTAATTTATATAATAAAAAAGAATGTAAAAAACAAATGAGAATTAATTATCAGTTTATAAATGTAAAACTATGCATTCATCAAAAAGATTAAAAAAAAGCTGTTTTTTACAGAAAAAAAAGGTATCTTCAACACACAGGGATGTAGAGCTATTGCTCTAAGAATAAAATGAATAAGGCCGGTTAGGCCACCATTTAGACCAAGTGCTTATGTTAGAGATAGTTTTAGGCTCAGCATTGATGTATTACTTTGCGACAGAAGCCTTCGAAATAGAAAAAAAGCCGCCGGGAACTGTTTATTACACAGAGACTGCCGATTCACGTAATTTATCGTTTCATCGAAATCATATCGAACCAGTTCAGATCAAACCAGCTGTGGAAGATCAGTTTCGTGGCATTGTTCGACAAGCTTATGATTATAGTTGTGGGTCTGCTGCACTTACAACTCTATTAAATGGTTATGTAGGAACCAATTTAACTGAACAGCAAACAATGAGTGGTTTGCTACAGTATGGTGAATATCAACGTATTATTGAGCGTCGAAGTTTCTCATTACTTGATATGAAGCGCTTTGTCACAGCGATTGGTTTAGACAGCGGGGGGTATCGTGGTGAGTTTTCCGATTTAGTTAAACTTGGACAACCCGCAATTGTGCCTATTTCATATGCGGGCTTTAAACATTTTGTCGTATATAAAGCTTATAAAGATGGACGAGTGTATGTAGCTGATCCTGCTTTAGGGAATATCAGCTTTGACGAAAATCGTTTTAAACAAATTTGGGATAATAATACTTTATTTGTTATTTCTGTTCCTGAATCACAGCGTAAAGATTTATTGGCATTAAAAGAGTCAGATATGCGTCATGTCGAAGATGCAACAGTCAATAAATATGCTTTCGTTGATGTTCAATATCCAACATTTAACTTTGATCGTTTAGCAAATAAAGCTTCGACCATGAGGCGTGTATTGGATAGTGATAATAAATCGCCAACATATGGGCAGCCGATAGAAACCTATATGCGTCTTTATTACAAGCGTAAATAGTCAAATTTAAAGTTAGTAAAATAAATAAATTGGGTGGGAAAAACATGAATAATCGATGGATGAAGATGAGTGTGTTGGCCTTAAGTATGAGTGCCATTACAGGGACAATCTATGCCGAAGATCAAGTACAACAACCGCAAGTAGAGGGAGCACAAAGCTCTGGGTTTACTGATGCGGCAAGTTCTGGTTCTGCAACAACAGATGCTGGTGCACAAACGTCGAGTGTATAGGAGGCTAATAGTGTAGCTCCTGCAGCTAATACTGATGCACATCAAGCAGCAAGTGCTTTACAGAAAAAAGAAGGTGATGCCAGCCAAGAGACAAACTTGCAAGAAGTATTTACTTCAAATGAGCGTCAATATTCTTTAATTAAGAAAGGCGTAATTTCTTCTTATTATGACCTCGATTACACTTACTACCGCGATACGCGTATTGACTTAGCTTTATCTGATAGCTCTTCTCAACTTAACCGTTTACGTGTCGAAGAAGATGCTAACCATACATTGACGAACAGTTTTACCTTTCAGTATGGGGTCTTAGATAACTTAACTTTGTCAGCAACTGTTCCTTTCGTTGCAAAGTCTGAAATTATTAAAGATAAAACAACAGCTGGTTTAGGGGATATTTCTCTTGGTGCACGTTGGGAACCCTTTCCGTTAAAGCAGGGTCGTTTACCACTTGTCCTTTTTGGTAGTGTATCTACCAAAACAGGTGATAGCCCTTATGAAATTGGTATAGATGAACTTTCAACAGGTAAAGGTTATTACTCAGTTGGCGTAGGTGCAAGTACCCGTAAATATATCGATCCAGTTGTTCTGTTTGCTTCTGCTTCGGCTAACTATGGCTTTAAAGAAAGCGGTCTTAATCAGGCGCGTGGTAGTGGTGCTAATGGACCACGATATCTCCAGAGCTTTGATCCAGGCATTAGTGGAGGTTTCTCGTTCGGTTTTGCCTACTCATTTAACTATGATGTGTCTTTAACGATGTCTTATCAGCAAAGTTTTAATATGAATGCTGAGTTTCAATTTAATAATGATGAATCATATAAGTCACCAGATCAAAGTAGCGGAATGTTATCTTTTGCTCTAGGTGTCCGTGTTTCACCAGATACGATTGTTAACGGTACTGTTGGTATTGGTTTAACCGAAGATGCGCCAGATATTTCACTTGGTCTGTCTTTCCCGTTAGATATTTTAGGTTTTAATAAAAAACAAAAATAAGGAGATATGCAGGTGAAATATCCTAAATTATGTCCTCTAACGGCGGCAATTGTTATCTCCGGTTTTTCTAGCTTTGCCAATGCTCAATTAGGACAAAACTTAGCTGTTGATATTCGTTCACTAGCGATGGGGAATGCTGTAACTGCAGATCCTCCTGGTATTAGTGCGGTTCATTTTAACCCTGCGGCCTTAGCAAAAATTGATGGGCTACAAACCGATGTACAGGGGATTTTGGCTAACTTTGATATCCAGCGTGAATTTTCAGCTCCTCCTGGCTATAACATTTTTGGTTATTCAGATGACCCTCTTGTTTGTAATGATGGTCCGGAAGTTTCCGCCAATATTTGTACAGATTTCAAAGGGACCGTACATGGGGATGTCGAATACGCAAGCCTATATGTGCCGATTCTTAAAAAAATGGTTGATCTGGGGCCAGGGTATCCTCTAGTTGCCCCTACAGCTGGAATTGCCTATAAACCACCTGGTTCAAAAGTTACTTATGCAACAGCTGTATATGCACCATTGGTAGCTGGGTTTGGTGCAGAGAATGGTAACCCTGGCAACTATATGGGCCAGCAAGTTGCAGTAGAGCGAATTACTTATTTATCACCATCTTTTGGTTATCAAGTAAATGACCATTTATCACTTGGTGCTTCTGTGGGGATGTCTTACAACGCAATCGCACTGAAAACTGATCTACGTTTTCCCAATGAGATGATTGGTGTATTGCGTATGGTTGATGAAGTGGTATGTGCACCTTTTAAAAATAATAGTGACATGATTACAGACTTACTATTATTTGGTATGTGTAATGCCCAAGAAGGCATGAATCCATTTAATAAAATGGGCGCATTACAAGTTTCTTTAGAACAATCATTAAGTCCAAGCTATAACTTAGGTTTACTCTGGGAACCAACCGATGACTTTGGCTTTGGTATGGTTTATCAAAGTTCTGCCAAAATGCGTTTAAAAGGCAAGTACATGATTGATAATGCCAAAGCACCGCAAGAACTTATCAAGGGTCTTAACTCGTCTGCAACAGGGCAAATTTTAGCTGCAATTCTTGGTTTACCTAGCAATATCCCGAATATTGAGTCTGGTTTAGTTGCCATGGATCTTGAATATCCGGCACATTTCCAAGCGGGGATTAAGTATAAAATATTACCTGATTTGCAAGTAAACTTTGACGTTGGATGGACGGATTATTCGGCTTGGGATAAGTTTAAATTCGAATTTGATCGCCAAATTTCGTTATTAAAAGTAGCTAAGCTTTTATCTAATGACGTTACCGATAATTCATTGGCACTACCATTGAAATTTACTTCGCCGTGGAGCTGGGGAATTGGTCTTGAATACTCAGCAACCGATCGTTTGAAATTGCGAGCTGGTTATGAGCCTCGAGCTAGTTCGATACCTGATGATAAACGTAATACCATGGTTCCAATCAATAATGCTCAATTATTCGGTCTTGGTTTAGGTTATCGTTTCGATGCAGATACAGATCTAGATCTTTCAGTAGGTTTTTTACGTAGTCGTGACAATATTCCTGCCTGTTCGAGTACATTATCCAACAAGTGTGGTGTCGATAATATTTTATTAAATCCTTATTCGGGCCTAGATGTTAAAACGAATACTAAAGTTACAGTACTTGGTTTGAGCTATAGAACAAAATGGTAAAACAATATAAATCGATGTTTCGACCTAAATTTGCTATCTCGATTTTATGTATTGCGGTAGCCAGTATTTCTGTATCGTATGCAGATGGTTTCTATACAATCATTGGTCCTGATGGTCGTCCAATGATTGTACCCAGTAAAAAAGTCGAACAGAAGAAATCAAATATTACAGTGGAAGCACCGAAACAAGTTGTACAGCCGCGAGTAGATGCTAAACCTGTTCAAGAAGCACCTAAAGAAAATATTCAAAATTCAAAAGTGCCTCAAAAGTTTGAACCACACGTTAATAAAAAATTAAATACTGCACCGACTGCACCAGAGCGTCCTGTAACGGTTACTGAAGCTCAGAAGAATGAAGTTAAAAAGCAAAGTAGTACTGTTAAAGAACAAAGTACTCCAGTTAAAAGTCCACCATCTGTAGCAAGTACTTCACAAGCTATTTCTACTCAAAATTTATCAAATGATCCATCTAAGTTTACGACTGTTGATGGCGTAGAGTATGTAAATAATGAGTATTTAGAAGATCAAGAATTTAATCTTGAAGGAAAAAAACGCTTTTATGTGATGCCCGATGGTTTAGGGCGAACGGAGTTTATTGAACGGAAAAAGGGGGTGAGTAAATCCACTTTAGAACAACTCTTCAATAAACAATCTCAAGATGATCAAGCAGCAATTATTTTAGCGCCAAATTATATACGACTATCTCAAAAAGACCTAGAAACGACTTTTGAACAAGATAAGTGTTTTGTTCAAGGCTACAAAAAGTCAATCAAAGTACTTGGTGATAAAAAAGACGTAAATTTATGGCCTCGAAAGCCATTAAAAGAAAAGTTTGAATATGAGTTGGTAAAATTAGATCCATCTGTACAACATTTACAGCTGATGTCTTTTGCAGCGAGTAATTCGACACCTCTATATTATTGGCCTTTAGCTATATTTTTAGATGAAAAAGGTTGCATTTTAGAGGGAGCAAGTGGTTTTAAGAGTAAGTCTTATCCTTCTACAATATTACAACATGCATCAATTCAGGGTACTTTAAAAGTACCACCTCATGCACGTTATATGATGTTAACTCCTTTATCTTCCTCTGTAGATGTAGAGGAACATGAATTATCTAATCAGGGACAGATTCAAATTTCGGTATTACGCTAAAAATTAAGTAAGAATGGGTAGAGTATCTAATGAATAAAAAAATATTATGGCCTTTTGCATTAACCACATTAGCAATCATGCTGAATGGGTGTGGTGGCGGTAGTTCAACAATTAATGAAGATCCTACAAGTGGGTCTGGTAGTTCAAATGCAAATGGAAGTTGTGATGCATCAAATAGTGACTGCTTACAGTTTTCACTCGATTATCCGGTTGCTGGCCTTAATTTTACCTGTAGTAGTGTTGCAAATCAGAGTTTTGTTACTAAAGCATCAGGCAATAGTGTTGTGGGTACATGTAAACTTGGTGATACAGCAAACTTCTTTTTACAAGGTACTCAAACAAAAACTAAAATTGACTTGGGTTCTGTCAGCTTAGATAACATTTCAAAAATTAAGGTAGTTGTTCCGCCACGTTTGAAAGTAATGGATATGGCTACGGCTTTAACAGGTGTAGCACCAGTTTCATTGACTCAAGATGATCCGACCATTCGTGTAGCGATGGCATTAGTTAAACTCTTTCAAAGCGTTGGTTTAGAACGTGGCGACAATGTTGTTGGAGATATACAACCTACACTATTTACTGAGGATAAGAAAAACACTTTAAATGTTGTACTTCAAAATGTTACTGCTGCTGAATGGAAAAGTGGTGCATACGCTGGTATTTTGAAACCTTGGTTAGATGTTACTCAAATTGATGATTCTCAAGCTTTTGCTTTAGTAACTCAATTGGCTCATTTAAGTTTAGTGGGTTTATATCAGTCGGATTACTTGACGCTAGCTCAACCTAATTTAGTCTCTGAGAATTTTTATGGATGTAATTTAGCGAATTTAGCGGATTGTCCAAAAAATGCAGCCAATACCCAACACGTGATAGGTAATTTATTCTTACTTTCAGATCGCCAAGGCTATACATTTGGTTATGGTTTACAATGGAAAGGTACGAGTACAACTACAAGTAACTCAACAGTTACAGCCGTAATGGAAGTATTAACTAAGGCTAAACCAGCTCAACTTACTGCAAATGCTCAAACAACATGGCTTGATCCATTACAGGCTGAGATTAAATCAACACAACCATTCCATTTAAAAGCTTCAGCTAATAGCAGTGAAGATTTACTGATTTATCAAGGTAAATTATTAAATGATTCATTTATTGCTGGTCGTGAAAGTTTGTATTTAGGGGCAATAAATAGTAAAACACCAAATCCTCAGCACTATGCGCTTTGGAGTCAAAGTATTGGGAATCAAAACTATAATGGTTCTCTAGATATCTATAAAGTGACTCCAGCAAGTTATCTTGCAAAAGATATCTTCAGAACTTCTAAAAATGTGAGCGCTGGGCAAACTTATATTTTCCCGTTATATGGTACTTTAAATATTAAATTTGATACCGTTGGAATTTCTCCAATCGATTTAGGTATTGTGATTGATGAAAATGGTGATATTCGTACTGATATTAAACCTAATGCAACAGCAACGGATATGTCTGGTCAGTGCGGTGTGGTTTCAGATAATACTTTAATTGATAACAATGGCGTTCAACAGTACCGCATAGGAACAACAGGTGGTACTGAGTCTGCTTCAAATGATAAATCAATTACAGTAAAAATGATTTTTGCTGAACCGAAGCTAGGCAATCTCAATGGTATTTTGGCGGGGTTAAACTCGAACGTTGTTCAAGGTACTACTGCAACTGGTAGTCAAACCTTAATTGTAAGTGGGGCAAAAATTAACGTTGCTAACTTATTACAAGGACAGGTAAATGGTATTAACCTTACAACTTATGATAACAAGACAGTTTCGTGGTTAAATCCATATGCCTTCTATCAACGAGTCTATAATAATATTAAGGATGTGAGCCCTGCTCCTACAGAAGATGATAAAGCTTTAGCTCAGAGAATGAGTGGGACGATAACGATTCGGACGGCTGATTGTTATCAAATTAAGACAAAATAAGAACCTGAAAAAAGACCGCAAAAGCGGTCTTTTTTTTATTATCTAATTTATTAACCTGTATGGTCTAAACGAGTTCCTAACGTTTCTAAATGGGTTGGAAAAACTTGTTTTTTACGATCTTCAAAATAATGTTTGAGTGTGTGTTCGACACTCGGGAACGCTAGCTCTCCCCATGGAATTTCATGCTCTTCAAACAGGCGACTTTCTATACTTTCTTCACCTGCACCAAAAATTCCATCTTTTAACTGCGCTTTAAAAAGTACATAAATTTGCCCAATACGAGGAATATTGTACATACAATAGAGTTGTTCTATTTCAATCTCTGCTTCTGCTTCTTCACGTGTTTCACGTGCCGCACCTTGTTCCATAGTTTCGAACAGTTCCATATAGCCAGCAGGCAATGTCCATAAACCATAACGAGGTTCAATTGCACGACGACAGAGTAGTACTTTGTCTTCCCATAACGCTAAGGCACCGCAGATTACTTTGGGGTTTTCATAGTGAATATTGCCACAATGAGTACAAACACGGCGTACTTTATGATCACCTAAAGGAATTTTTTGTTCGGTTTTATGCCCACACGCTACACAGAAACTCATAATTATCATCGAGTATAGAGATGACTCAGCATAACTGAATTTTTAGACTTACGCATCAACTCTATTCCCTAAGTTTTATTTTCAGATATGATGAAAAGAGAGACAGAATAATAGGTGAAAGGTATGGAAGAGCACTTGCTAACACAAAAGTTACAGCAAAGATTGCGCTTTTCCACCCGCATACAAGAAGCACAAGCAGCAGTACTGATTGCGATTACAAATGAAAATGATCCCAAGGTACTACTCACACGCCGTTCAATACATATGAACAACCATGCGGGGGAGGTTTCTTTTCCGGGTGGAAAGCGTGACCCCAGTGATACCAGTAATATTGTTGTAGCGCTAAGAGAAGCTCAAGAAGAGACAGCTTTAAACCCTTTTGATGTACAGTTGTTAGGTGATTTGCCAATGCAGCGCGCAAGAAGTGGTTTGTCTGTAAAGCCAATTGTTGGGCTTATTCCACCAGAGGTTCACTTAATACCTCAGCCTACTGAAATTGATCGAATTTTCTTTGTGCCATTACAGCAACTTATAGAGACGCGTCCGACACCCTATGAAGTTCGATATGCCCATCAGTCTTTGTATTTTCCAAGCTTACAGATTGATAATGAAATTATCTGGGGTTTAACTGCGCGTATGTTGGTAGCTCTATTTAAATATGGTTTAGGTTATCAAAAGGAATGGCCATTTTTACTCAACTCGCCAACGTTTGGAATGCCAAAATTTTCTCATAAAAAATAAAGATCAGGATAGATAAATTATGATGTATAGCTATCAAGGACAGCACCCAAAAGCATTACATGAGCCATGGGATGGCTGGGTTGCTCCAACAGCAACGCTTATTGGGCAAGTAGAATTAGGCCGTCAGGTCAGTATTTGGTTTGGTGCGGTAGTACGTGCTGATAACTGTGTTGTTCGGATTGGTAATTTTTCTAATATTCAAGAAAACTCGGTATTACATACCGATGCAGGCCTTGAACTAAATATTGGTGAATATGTCACGGTCGGACATAAAGTCATGCTGCATGGTTGTACGATTGGTGATAATAGCCTGATTGGTATGAACGCTGTCATTTTAAATCGAGCTGTAATTGGTAAAAACTGTATTATTGGTGCTAATGCTTTAATTCCTGAAGGGAAGGTGATTCCAGATAATTCAGTGGTGATGGGTTCACCTGGCAAAATTGTCAAAACTCTAGATGAAGAAGGCGCTGCAAAAATACGCTTGAGTGCCCTACATTATGCTGAACACTTTAAAAGCTATGCAGATTTAAAAGAATTTCACTTTTAAATTTTCAGTAAGATATTTTCAATGCCAAGCACTCGCTTGGCGTTTTTATTTAGACAGGAACAACTCGCCTATCAGGGCCGAGTGGGGTATCATTACTTCCGTTTTTAATCTGATTGAATACTAAGGTTGTGCATGAAACTGCTGGCGTTGGAAACTGCAAATGAGCAATGTTCCATTTCATTAATTGATGAAACCCAAGAACTCTTTTTCCAACTCGATACGCGAGCGAAAGCACAAACCCAGACCATTTTGCCAATGATTGAGCAGGGCTTACAGCAAACTGGACTAGAAATTGCTGGTTTAGATGCAATTGCCTTTAGCCGTGGGCCAGGTTCTTTTAGCGGTGTTCGAATTAATGCTGCCGTTACTCAGGCTTTAGCTTGGTCACAAGATTTACCTGTGGTTCCTGTTTCTACCTTACAAGCTCTTGCGCAAGCAGCTTACCGACTTGAAGGTTTAGAGCAGGTGACTGCGGTACTCGATGCCCGTATGAATGAAGTTTACATTGCAAGTTTTGTTCTAAACGAACAAGGCATCATGCAGTGTATTGATGAAGAAAAATTAATGAACTACGAGCAAGCCGCTGCTTATGCAAAACATTGCTTAATTGGTTCAGGTGCTAAGCTTCTTCAAGCCGATGCAGAGCATCAAACTATCACTGCTACTGCACAAGACATTGCTTCGATTGCACGTGTCTATGCTGCTCAAAAACAGTGGGTTGATGCAGAACATGCTTTACCGGTTTACTTGCGTGATGATGCTTGGAAAAAAATAGCGGATCAGGGTAAAGCAAAGTAAAGGCAGTACTCATGCATATATATTTTGAAGTAGATTTTCAAGAGCAAGCACAGCACTACCAAGCTGTGCTTTGTTCTAGAGGCGTGACTACCGACTTACAACCCATTGAAAAGCTCAATGCTCGTTTTTTACGTTTAAACCCAGACTTAGCACTTTGTGTAGATGAAAACGGACTTTGGTTATCTGCAAATGGCATGAAAATGCAGCCTGACTGGAAAGCGGAAATTCCGCGTTTAAAACGTGCCAGTCTTAAATCAGAAATGATTGCTCGAGCTTGTCAGCTGGGTGAAAAACCAATACTTGTAGACGCAACAGCAGGTTTAGGTCACGACAGCTTACTCATGGCGTATTTAGGTGCTCAAATACAGCTTGTTGAACGCCATCCGATTTTATTTACTTTACTTGAAGATTCAAAAGCTCAAGCACAGCACGATTCATTTTTAAATCAGTTTATAGATCGTATTCAACTGGTGTTTGCTGACTCTGCAAGCTATTTACAGCAATTAGATCAAGAAGCAAAAACGGTTGATGTGGTTTATTTAGACCCGATGTTTCCACAGCGTAACCAGAACCAACAAGCGATTAAAAAACAAGCCCAAGTCAAAAAGCAGATGCAGCTTTTGCATTTACTTTTACCAGAAGATGGTGAAATGGATTTAGGTGATAATTTGCTTGAGTTAGCTAAGAAAGTTGCCAAGCGTGTGATTGTGAAACGCCCACGACATGCGATTTTTTTAGCAAATCAAGAGCCAGCCCATCAGTGGCAGGGAGATGCTTGTCGTTTTGATGCTTACTTTCAGTAAGCTTATGTAAGGTTAAGTTTTATTGCTTGAATAATGCACAAATATATGTGATATAGTTCAAAAGCATGATTGCTAAAATTCTTAGCAGGCATACACTTATGGTGCCTGACAAAACGAAATTTTTGAAACCTTTTTATGATTGATCTCAAACCTTCCATTAACTTTTGGCATGATTTTAAAAGTAACCAGCTTGCCGGAATGTGGTTATTTTTGGGGTCAAGACGTTCCTTACAGATCGTACATCCTTCTATTCTTCAGCTTATTGTTTGGGGAATATTAGGTGGATGTACCAACTCGCTTTATAGCTGGCTTGTTGCTGGTCAAACGGGTGATTTCAACTCGCAAGGTTTAATTGGGTACGCACTCTGGCCTTTTATTGCGCTTATTGTTGGTATTTTTCTATCACAGCGTATTAATCAGCCACGTTTGATGTTAGTTCCAGCTTTGCTCTGGCTGGTTTTAGATACCAATATTTTATTAATTCAATGTTTAATTCAATATTTGGGTTCTAACGGTTATCTAAACTTTATTCCCGATGCCATTTATAACGGTATTCTACCAAGCCTATTTGTGGCACTTTTTGTGTGGCAAAGTTTAGCTGTCATTTGGGTTTTCTCACGTGAGTTGAAATGGCCTTGGTGGGAGCGGGCGTTGGTCATGGTTGCGACTATTGCGACCATGGTGGTCTGGCAACTTTCAGTAAAAGATCAGCCTATTTGGAAAGTAGAAGACTCTCCACCTACGTTTGCCGAAGATGCTTTTTATGCACAAAGTAAGTTACTTCATGATGCCTTAGAACAAGTCCAATATGGTGAGATAGCTAAAAGTCATTGGTATTTCTTGGGTGTTGCGGGCGATAGTTACCAAGACGTTTTTAAATCGGAAGTGGTTCGTATTAAAGAACAATTCGATACACGTTTTGGCACAGTTGGGCGTTCAATGATGCTGGTCAATAACCCAGATACTCGAACTGAAATCCCGATTGCATCTAAAACCAGTATCGAGTTGGCTCTACGCCGTATGGGCCAACAAATGAATCGTGATAGTGATGTGCTGTTCTTATACATGACATCGCATGGTGAACAAAACCATTTTGAAATTGAAAATGCGCCTCTAGATTTGGGACAGGTCGATCCGAAATGGTTACGTGAAACGCTCGATAAAGCTGGTATTCGTTGGCGCGTGATTGTCATTTCTGCTTGTTATTCAGGAAGTTTCATTCCCGCTTTGCAGTCACCAGATACTTTAATTATTACGGCATCTGCGGCAGACAAAACTTCTTTTGGCTGTAATAACGAAGCTGACTATACCTATTTTGGACGAGCTTTTTTTGACTTGGCGATGCGAGAGCAGTCTTCTATGAAAGATTCGTTTAATGCTGCCAAGCAAACCGTGACCAAATGGGAAGTGGCTCAAGGTGTAGACCCTTCAGAACCGCAATGGGTGATTGGTAAGAATATGGAACTTATGCTACCTCAGTTGGAAAAATATCTTTTCCCACAGCAAAGTACAGGTAGTGTAAATATTGCTCAAACACAAACAGAGGCTAAAAACGATGCAACTCCTGCAAAAAAACCGTTGCTTTGAGGGTGAGCAGCACATTTACCAGTTTGATTCTCAATTATTAAAAGGCTCTACTAAGTTTGGTATTTATTTACCACCAGCAGCTTTGGAAGGGAAAGCCTGTTCAACTTTGTTTTATCTCGCTGGGTTAACGTGTACTGAGGAAACCTTTGCCATTAAAGCACATGCGCAGCATATGGCAGCCCATCTTGGTCTGATATTGATTACGCCTGATACTTCACCTCGTGGCGAACAGGTTGCAGTAGGTGACAATTGGGATATAGGACAAGGTGCGGGCTTTTATATCAATGCAACGCAAGCACCTTGGTCTGAACATTATCAGATGGAAAGTTATTTAATTGAGGAGTTATATCCACTCATTTTAAAAAGTTTTCCAGTAAATGCTCAACAAGTTGGTATCTTTGGGCATTCTATGGGTGGCCACGGCGCATTAACTTTGGCTTTTAAATATCCTAAAAAGTTTAAGTCAGTTTCTGCTTTTGCACCGATCTGTGCACCAAGCGAATGTGCATGGGGCGAAAAAGCATTTAACCATTATTTAGGCGCAGATCGTGAGAGCTGGTTGGCTCATGATGCCACAGCTTTAGTCTTAAAAAATGGTGCAGTTTTTAGCGAAATTTTGGTTGATCAGGGATTAGATGATCAATTTTATGAACAACTTCACCCTGAAAAATTTAAGCAAGCATGTTTAAAAGTAGGACAGCCTTTAACTTTAAGACAACATGCTGGCTATGATCATGGTTATTACTTTATCCAGACCTTTATGGATGAGCACTTACAGTTCCATGCGATCCAATTAGAAAAGGTCGCTGGCTAATTAGTGTTGCCATTCCACCTCAAATTCTTGTTGAGCCATACGGTTTAGATGATCAAGGACAACTTTTTCCAAGTGGTCGTGGTCATCTAACTGACTATCAATAGCAACATTTAACTGCTCTGTTTGAGGTGCAAGTGTAATAGTTGCTGTAGGCATTAAGATTTTAAAGTCTTGCTCAGTTTCTTGTACTTCAAACTTATGTTTCCAATGGTTAACGAGACGTTTTGCAATGCGTTTTCCATCATTTGTTAATAGATGAGTCGTACTTTTCATTATCAATCCTCACATTGGTTTAATGTACCTTAACAAATTCGTATGGCACTTGGCATTCTATAATAGCAACGTTACGTTGCAAGCTTGAAATGTTGTGATTTAGGTAAGGAAGAGCGGGTCAAGGAGGTTCTTTTTTGTTATAATTTTCAGCCTCTCCTTAAATTTCTAGCCAGGTCATCCACCTATGTCCAAGCCTTATTTGATTGCTCCTTCTATTTTATCTGCCGATTTTGCTCGTTTAGGCGAAGATGTAGACAAAGTGTTAGCTGCAGGTGCAGATGTAGTGCATTTTGACGTGATGGATAATCACTACGTTCCAAACTTAACTTTTGGTGCTGGTGTATGTAAGGCTCTAAAAAACTATGGTGTTAAAGCTCCAATTGATGTGCATTTAATGGTGTCTCCAGTTGACCGTATTATTGGTGATTTCCTAGAAGCTGGTGCAGATATCATTACGTTTCATCCAGAAGCATCGCACCACATTGATCGTTCATTACAACTGATTAAGTCTGGTGGTGCTAAAGCAGGTTTAGTCTTTAACCCAGCAACACCGTTACACCATTTAGATTATGTGCTTGATAAAGTAGATCAAATTTTAATAATGAGTGTAAACCCTGGCTTTGGTGGACAAAAGTTCATTCCAATGACTTTAGAAAAATTACGTGCAGCGCGCAAAATTATCGATGTAAGTGGCCGTGATATCCGTTTAGAAGTAGATGGCGGTGTTGGCCCAGCAAATATTCGTGAAATTGCAGAAGCGGGTGCAGATATGTTTGTTGCTGGTTCAGCAATTTTTGGTCAACCAGATTATAAAGTCGTGATTGATCAAATGCGTGCAGAGCTTGCTAAAGTAGGGACGAAAGAGGTTTAACAGCTTTTTGTGCTTGGATAAGGTGAGATGTGTTTTTCGCCACTCACAGCATAGCTGTTCGTCTTGCACTCGGGCAGCGATACTTAATCGCTGCTACCCCTCGTTCATGTGGATAACTTTGTTTATAACTGTATGGATAACTGTGTTGATAACCGTATGGATAAGATGTTGGTAAAATAAACAAAACTAGATCAACCGTTTATTCTCTAGACAAAAGCTATGAAAAAAGAACGTTTTGGCGTTCTTTTTTTACGCATATTGAATATTTTATTACCTGATTTTTTATTGAGCTTTACTAAAAAATAACCTGTGCAAAAAACGAGATGGAGCTGTGTAAAACCTTTTATGGATAGATGAGTAGAAAACTGTAAAAGTGTCATGAAAAGTAAAGCTAAATTTGCTTTAATAAGTTTTTAGTAAGAGATCTTGATAATTAATGTCGGTAAAAATTTTAGCGGTAGATATGGATGGGACTTTTCTTAATTCTAAGAAGCAGTACAACAAAGCACGTTTTTTAAAACAGTATGAACAACTAAAACAAAATAATATTCATTTTGTGGTGGCCAGCGGTAACCAACTTGCAAAGCTTGTTACTTATTTTCCAGAAATTAATCATGAAATTGCTTTCATTGCAGAAAATGGGGCACATGTTGTCGATGCAGGGCAAGAAATTGCTTTTGCCCATTTAAGCAAAGAACAGTTTGGTAAGATTCTAAAAGCGATTGACTCTGTGTATACCTCGACTATGGTGATCTGTGGAAAACAGAGCGCTTATGTACATAGAAGTATGAATGCAGAGGACTACGCTAAAGTCGCTCGATATTTTGAGAAGCTGACCATTATCGATGACTTTTATGCGTTAGATGATTTGGTGTGTAAAATTACTTTTACTGCTCAGGAAAACGAAAGTTTTGCCATTTTTGAACATTTTCAGAAACAAAGTTTTGTTGCAGATAAAGTCTTAGTACCTGTTTCAAGTGGTTTTGGTTTTATTGATTTGATCCTTCCAGACCAACATAAAGCACATGGTTTGAAGCTATTATTGCAAAAATGGCAGATTGAGCCTCATCAGGTGGTCGCGATTGGCGATAACAATAATGATATCCAGATGATCAAAGCAGCAGGTTATGGGTTTGCGGTTGAAAATGCTATTGAAGCTTTAAAAGCAGTAGCACCTTATACAACGGTAAGTAATGAACGAGAAGGTGTATTAGAAGTGATTGATTTAGTTCTTCAGCATCAAGCTCCGTTTGCTTAATGACCATAAAAACAATCAATTATGATGTAAAATTGTATCTGTTTTAAAACTTGGTTATGCTTATATCCCATAGATAAATGGATTGCTCAAGGCAATAAATGATGACGCTGCAACACTTACGCAAGTATGCTTGGTTTGTGTTCCTAATGACTTTAGTTGTTGGGTGGAGTGGCGTGTCTGTTGCTCAGATGCCGCAGCATGATCTTCATACAATGCCATGCCATAGTCAACAAATGACACATCACACTATGCATAGTCAAGCTAATGATCAGGCAATGTGTCATCAATTTATGGTTAAAGTTTCTCAACATGGTGAGCATTGCCAAGACTGTAACCCAGTGCATTGTCAGATGGTGAATCTGGCTTTACAACAAGCTGTACCAGATATTGAGTCATCATTTATTCCTATTCCATCTCAATTTAGTAGTATTTATCAGGCTCAGCATTTAGCCGGATACTGGCAAGAAATCTTACGCCCTCCAAAAGCTTAATCCTTTCTTACTTATTTTTTAGTTCAAAGGATTACAGCAATGTCTCATAAAACAATTAGCAGCCTCGTCGCTGTATTTGGTCTATTGTTTTCACCATGGACCCTCGCGGCAATTAAGGAATATCACCTTAATATTAATGAACAACAGGTCAATGTTACTGGTCAGCCGCTCAAGCGAATTACCGTAAATGGCAAGTTTACAGCACCACTCCTTGAGTTTGAGGAAGGAGATGAGGCTGTTATTCATGTTCATAACCAATTAAAGAATCAAGATACCTCTTTACACTGGCATGGCTTATTACTACCTGGGTTAATGGATGGTGTGCCCGGTTTCAATGGTTTTAAAGGAATCGCGCCAAACGGAGATTTTGTTTACCGTTTTAAGGTGAAACAAAATGGCACATATTGGTATCACGCCCATAGTAAAGGCCAAGAGCAAGATGGTTTATATGGCCCGCTCGTGATTTATCCAAAAGGCAAAATACCCGTAGCGGCGCATGAAAAAACTGACCGTGATTATGTGGTGATGCTTTCAGATTTTCATAACTCTTCTAGCGATAGTATTTTAAAGAATTTAAAGAAATCTGCTGAGTATTATCAAAACCGCCGTGAAACCGTATCTGATGTTTGGAAGCAAGTTAAAGCACAGGGCTTAAAAGCGACTTGGCAAGATCGTTCGATGTGGAATCAGATGCGGATGTTAAAAACCGATATGTCTGATGTGACAGGTTATACTTTCTTAGTTAACGGTAAGACACCAGAGCAAAACTGGACAGCTAATTTTAAAGCTGGCGATAAGGTTCGATTACGATTTATTAATGCTTCAGCAATGTCTTTTTTTGATGTCAGAATTCCAAATTTAAAAATGACTGTCGTGAGTGCAGACGGACAGCCAGTTAAACCTGTTGCAATTGACGAGTTTCGTATTGGCACAGCCGAAACCTACGATGTCATTGTGGAACCTAAACAGTCAAATTATCAGATTGAAGCAGAGTCTATTGATCGTAGCGGTTTTGCCATCGGCACTTTGCATAATGAAAATACACAAGCTGTAGGACCAATTCAAATACCACAGCCGCGTCCGCGTGCTTTGTTAACCATGGACGACATGGGCATGAATCATGGTAGTGGAAGTGATGAACATGCTGGCCATCAAATGAATATGCAACATGACATGTCTGAAATGAAAAAAGAGACAAGCCAGGCTAATCATGATCATACGGTGATGAAGATGGATGATGACATGAAAAAGATGTCATCTGACGAACATGATCACTCTATGATGCACATGAAGCACGATATGTCGGCCATGTCTGAAATGAAACATGATATGCAGGCAATGTCGTCTAGCGAACATGATCACGCCATGATGAATATGAAGCATGAGATGCATGAGCAATCTGAGAATAAAACTAAAAAAGATGAGCCTGTTTATGGCTGGGCAAATGCTTCAACACCAGCAGGTATGAAAGCGCTGCAATATAGTGATTTGCAATCTTTAACACCTCAGCCAGACACACGTGCGCCAGAACGAGAGCTTGTTATTCGTTTAGGCGGTAACATGGAGCGTTATATCTGGACCATTAATGGCAAGAAATTTAACGAAGCTGAGCCGTTACAAGTTAAATATGGCGAGCGTATTCGCTTGAAGTTCGTGAATGAAAGCATGATGGCCCATCCAATGCATTTACATGGCATGTTTATGCAATTAGAAAATGGTCAACAAGCTGAAAACTTACCAAATAAACATACCGTTATTGTTCCACCTGGAAAGACAGTTACTGCGTTACTGACAGCCGATGCCTTAGGAGAGTGGGCGATTCATTGCCATCTGCTTTATCACATGAGTGCTGGAATGATGAATAAGTTGATTGTGGCTCAAGTGAATGATGGAGCAGTAGATGCATCTCAAGCACCTGTTCAATCTGAAAATGAAAAAGGAGCTAGTCATGCGCATCACTAAGTTATTTTCTCAAATGATATGTTGCGGTGTTTTCTCTGGTGTATCGGTTCTTGCTTTGGCACAAGAACCCTTAACGCATGATCATTTACGTGAACATGGTGGACAGATCTATCAAGCAACAAAAATTGATACGGGCTGGACTCAAAATGAAGAAGGAGAAGGACGTTTTTCTTCTGAATTGGAAAGCTGGGTGGGAACTGATGAAAACAAATTATTCATCAAAGCCCATGTTGAAAAAGCCGAGTCAGAAGATGCCAATTATGGTGGTTCAGTACTTTATAGCCGTAATGTTGCCGACTATTGGGACGTGCAGGCTGGGGTAAACTACGAACGCTTACAGCAGGAAGATGAAAAGCAAGATCGCTGGGCTGGTGTAGTGGGCTTACACGGCATGGCGCCTTACTTTTTTGAAACCGATGCTTATCTTTACGCAGGTGAAGATCAGTTATGGAAGTTAAGTTTAGAAACGGAAAGGGACTTACTCTTTACCCAAAAGTTGATTGGTAAGCCCTATTTAAAAGCAGATGTTGTTTTGCAAGATGAATCTCGCTATGCCAGTAAAACGGGGCTATCGAGTTTGCATGCAGGTTTTCAAACCCGTTATGAAATCAATAAAAAGGTCATGCCATTTGTTGATGTTGGTTACGGCTATGAAAAAGGCTTAAAACAAACTGCTTGGCAAACTGGAACTGACTCTGAGCATGGTTGGTATTATGGAGCTGGGTTAACACTTAAGTTTTAATTGCCGAACAAAAAGTAAGCTTAATGATATGCCATTGGTTTATACTGATGGCATTGTTTTTTGTGTCAGTTATGGTGCAAAGATGGCTTTAGAAAAACAAGAGAATCAAATAAATGTAAATAAAAGCTGTTCAAACTGTGGGTGCTCAAGCGTAGCAACTCAGGACTATTCTATGCTGAGTAAACCTATGGTGAATAAAATCCAATGGGTGAGTTATTATCATATTCCTCACATGGATTGTGCAGCAGAAGAGCAAATGGTGCGAATGGCTTTAGCGCCTTATGCTGAACATATTCAGGAACTTGAATTTGATTTACCTACTCGTCATTTAGCGGTATATCATAGTACAGAAGCTGAAAAAATTACCCAAAGCCTGCAACGCTTAGGTTTAGGGGCTGAGTTACAGCAAACCCAGCCACACTATGAACCTGTTGAAAAACCTAAAAAGGTACGTGCTAGCTCTTCAAACCATGCAGCACAAAAACAGGTTTTACAATGGTTGTTACTCATTAATGCTGTGATGTTTTTCATCGAATTTATGGCGGGCATCATTGCGTCATCAACAGGGTTAATTGCTGACTCACTCGATATGTTTGCAGATGCGGCAATTTATGGCATTGCTTTATTTGTGGTAGGTAAAAACCTCAATGCTCAATTAAAGGCTGCACATATTTCCGGATGGTTTCAGTTTGGCTTAGCCATGATTGTGTTAGTTGATGTACTACGTCGTTTTATATACGGCAGTGAACCTGTTTCAATTCTCATGATTTTAATTGGTGGTTTAGCGCTTGCAGCCAATGTTAGTTGTCTTTATTTAATGAGAGATCATAAGGAGAGTGGGGCACACATGAAGGCGAGTTATATATTCTCTGCAAATGATGTCATCGTAAACTTGGGTGTCATAATTGCGGGAGTATTAGTTGCAATCACAGGCTCTCGTTATCCTGATCTCATAATTGGGCTAATTATTGTTTTGTTTGTTTTAAATGGTGCACGGAAAATCTTACAACTCAAAAATGAATAAGATTTATAGATTAAAGGTGAACTTGAGTTCGGGTTTGCCTACATTTTTTATTTTAAAGTAAACTGAGTCTTCACATAAGGAGGAACGACCTCCCCCATAATGGGTAATCATGTCAGGACGACCTGACACTATAAAAATTAGTGAATGTTATGGCTTGGGCTATTTTAATTTTAGCAGGTGTATTTGAAATCATTTGGGCATATTCTATGAAAATGTCTGAAGGTTTTACACGTTTAACCCCTAGTGTTATTACCGTAGTTTTTATGATTTTGAGTGTAGTTCTGCTTTCAATATCAATGAAAACTCTACCCCTTGGTACTGCTTATACGGTTTGGACAGGCATAGGTGCAATTGGATCATTTTTAGTGGGTATATTTTTTCTTCATGAACCTATTGGTGCGATGAGAATGATTGCCGCTGTACTGATTGTATCGGGACTGGTTCTAATGAAAATTTCGTCTCCATCTTAAAAGGATAAAGTATGTTGCTGTCTTATAAGTATATCAATTCGCCTGTTGGGCAATTAAAGCTAGTTGCGAATGAAAATGCTTTGGTGGCAGTACTTTGGGACAATGAAAATCCAAAACGTGTTCGACTGGCTGAGCTGGTCGAACAAACTGAGCATCCGGTTTTATTAAAAACTGAGCAACAGTTAAAAGAATACTTTGAAGGCAAGCGCCGTGAGTTTACATTGCCATTAGATTTTGAAGGTACACCATTTCAAAAACAGGTATGGGCGGCATTACTCAGCATTCCCTATGGTGAAACAAGAAGTTATAAAGAAGTCGCTGTTCAAATTGGCAATGAAAAAGCAGTACGAGCAGTAGGGGCTGCTAATGGTAAAAACCCAATTTCGATTATTGCACCTTGTCACCGAGTCATTGGGGCAGGCGGTGCCTTGGTCGGTTTTGCTGGTGGTCTTGATAAGAAAGATATTTTATTAAAATTAGAGCAACAATAAGCTATTTTTAGCGCTCGATTTTTTCAGGCTTTTCTAATAAGCTGTCAACACTGATATTTCATGTAAAGCATGTTTTGTTACATCGCTATTTTCTGAAATATTAATCTTTTCATAACAAACTCTGGATGTTCTAAAAATGGCTGTCGGCGACGTAACAATGCCACAAATGCATGTGGTAAAAGGTGTAAAAATTGGCTCAACTGAAGCATATGTACGTTACCAGAACCGACGAGATTTAGTCATTTTTGAGTTTGCAGAAGGTTCAAACGTTGCTGGGGTATTTACCCAAAATGCATTCTGTGCAGCACCTGTTCATGTATCGAAAGCTCATCTTGCACAAGGCAACCCTCGTTATTTAGTGATTAACACAGGTAATGCCAATGCGGGTACTGGACCTACAGGCTTAAAAAATGCCCAAGACACTTGCGCGAAGTTAGCTGAGCTTGCTGGTGTGAAAAGTTTTGAAGTACTTCCGTTTTCTACGGGTGTGATTGGTGAACAGCTTCCAATGGAGCGCTTACTTGCTGGTCTTCAGCCTGCATTAAATAGCGTACAAGATGCTGCTTGGAATGATGCTGCAACTGGTATTATGACGACAGATACAGTCCCTAAAGGTGCATCTGAAAAATTTGAACTTGATGGCATTACTTATACCATGACAGGTATTAGTAAAGGCGCAGGCATGATCCGTCCAAACATGGCAACCATGCTGAGCTTTGTTGCTACAGATGCGCCTATTAGCCGTGATTTAGTCCAAAAGCTTTTAAAGACCACAGTTGAGCATTCATTTAACCGTATTACCATTGATGGCGATACTTCAACAAATGACTCTTGCATTTTTGTAGCGACTGGTCAGGCAGGTGGTGCTGAAATTACATCAGACAGTGATCCACGCTACGCAAAAGTATTAGAAGTGCTTGCTCGTGTCATGAACCGTTTAGCGCAGTTAATTATTCGTGATGGCGAAGGTGCGACGAAGTTTATTACTGTTGCGGTAGAGGGCGGCGGTAACATTCAGGAATGTTGTGACATTGCGTACAGCATTGCGCATTCTCCACTTGTTAAAACCGCACTTTTCGCATCTGACCCGAACTGGGGGCGTATTTTAGCGGCAATTGGCTATGCTGGAGTGAAAGACTTAGACGTGTCTAAAATTCAGGTATGGCTAGACGACGTACAAATCTGTAAAGATGGTGGTGCAGCCGAGGACTATACTGAAGAAGCGGGCGCACGTGTTATGGCACAAACCGAAATTACCATTCGTGTTGACTTAGGTCGCGGACAAGCCAAAGATACAGTCTACACATGCGATTTATCTTACGACTATGTCAAGATTAATGCAGATTACCGTTCGTAAATATTCAGTTATAATCAAGCCTCGACAAAGAGGCTTTTTTATTAGCCCCAACTTTTGATATTAAATGATTCAATCTATTAAATCATTTAAGCAGTAACGTTATATGCGAGCAGGTATGCCAGCATAAAGGATAGAGAAGACGTTTTATGAGTGATGCGACTTTAATTGCCAACGATGCAAAAAACATTGTACAAGCGCATTTAGACCGTTTAGGTGAGCCAAAAGACAATCGCTTAAGTGAAGAAGCAAAACAACAAAAGTTTGCACAGATCGAAGCAGAGCTCAAAAAACGTGATGCTGTCCTTGTTGCTCATTACTATTGCGACCCTGAAGTACAAGAGCTTGCTGAAAAAACAGGTGGATGTGTTTCTGATTCTTTAGAAATGGCCCGTTTTGGACGCGATCATGCTGCCTCAACATTAGTCGTTGCTGGTGTTAAATTTATGGGGGAGACAGCTAAAATTCTGTCTCCTGAAAAAACAATTTTAATGCCGACACTTGAAGCAACTTGTTCACTCGACTTGGGCTGTCCAGTTGATGAGTTCACAGCATTTTGTGATCAACACCCTGACCATACTGTAGTTGTTTATGCAAACACATCTGCTGCTGTTAAAGCACGTGCAGATTGGGTCGTAACTTCAAGCTGTGCTGTCGAAATTGTTGAGCATCTAGACAGCCTAGGTGAAAAAATTATTTGGGCACCAGATCAGCATTTAGGTCGCTATATTCAAAAGAAAACCGGTGCTGATATGTTGCTTTGGGATGGTGCATGTATTGTGCATGAAGAATTCCGTGCACGTGGTATTGCCAGCATGAAAGCACTGTATCCAGACGCTGCTGTATTGGTACATCCAGAGTCGCCAGAATCGGTTGTAGAAATTGCCGATGCGGTAGGTAGTACGTCTCAACTCATTAAAGCTGCACAGACTTTGCCAAACGAAAGACTCATTGTGGCAACAGACCGCGGTATTTTCTACAAAATGCAGCAAGCAGTACCCAATAAGATTTTAGTTGAGGCGCCAACAGCGGGTGAGGGGGCAACTTGTCGTTCATGTGCTCACTGTCCGTGGATGGCAATGAATGAACTTGACGGAATTTTAGAAGTTTTACAAAAAGGTGATCAGGAAATACACGTCGATCCAGCGCTAGCTGAACGTGCCAAAATGCCTTTAGATCGAATGTTAGCCTTTAGTGCATCGTTAAAACGTTAAAAAACCTCAAAATGCTTGTTAAATATACATTTGATAAGGATTTTTAACTTTTTTTTAGAATAGGTGTTGACGTCTGAGGGCGTCGCGCCTAGAATGCACACCGTACCGCACGATGTGCGATACAGCAAAAGCTGAGATAGATCGGAGCATAGCACAGCCTGGTAGTGCACCTGGTTTGGGACCAGGGGGTCGTAGGTTCGAATCCTACTGCTCCGACCACTTAAAATAATATTTTAAGATCGGCGAAGTATCGCATGATAAGCATCATCGGTTAAGCGCCTGTAGCTCAGTTGGATAGAGCATCCGCCTTCTAAGCGGATGGTCACAGGTTCGAATCCTGTCAGGCGCGCCATTTGGTAGCTTGGTACATAGAACTTATTTGATGGTGGATGTAGCTCAGTTGGTAGAGCCCTGGATTGTGATTCCAGTTGTCGCGGGTTCGAATCCCGTCATTCACCCCAATTTCGGAGCATAGCACAGCCTGGTAGTGCACCTGGTTTGGGACCAGGGGGTCGTAGGTTCGAATCCTACTGCTCCGACCATATTTAAAAAGCGTTCAAGCTTTAAAAATATCCCAAATATTGAAAAGAATTTCTTCTAGTTTTACAAATAGAAGGAATTTTTTGTTTTTATATATTTAAATTTTAATTTATACACACTCCAATATTTGAACTTATTTATATAAGCTCTGTTCTCTGTTCTCTGTTCTCTGTTCTCTGTTCTCTGTTCTCTGTTCTCTGTTCTCTGTTCTCTGTTCTCTGTTCTCTGTTCTCTGTTCTCTGTTCTCTGTTATTGATATTTCTGTCTTAACTCATTTTTTTCTTGATCTGATAAAAATGCGATTTTAAGTCCATTTTCTTGAGCTGTATAAATTTGCTCAGGGCTTAAACCTGCTAATGGGGCAGCAGTTAAATATTCATGTTGTATCTCAATACCTTCTACCGCTGGGTCATCTGTATTAATGGTGGCAAGCACACCATGTTCTAAAAATGTCTTTAATGGATGTTCTGCTAAAGACGGCACTGTATTGGTTTGAATGTTTGAGGTGAGACAAGACTCAATACCAATCTTATGTTTCGCTAAATAATCTAAAAGTTTTAAATCTTGAACTGCTTTAACGCCATGTCCAATTCGTTCGGCCCCTAATTCTTCAATAGCTTGCCAAATACTTTCTGGGCCGGCAGCTTCACCTGCATGTACCGTAATGTGCCAACCTGCATCACGTGCTTTTTTAAAGTGTTCAATAAATAAATTACCCGGAAAACCAAGCTCATCTCCAGCAAGATCCAACGCTTTAATATCATTTTTATGGGCAAGCAGGGCATTTAATTCTTTTTCACAGGCTTCTTGGCCAAAAGTACGGCTCATAATGCCAATTAAATTCGCTTTTACGCCGTACGTCTGACTACCTTCTTTTACGCCAGCAATAACTGCTTCAACAACGCCTTCAAGTGGAAGTTGATGTGTCATTCCCATATAACCCGGTGAAAAACGTAACTCTACATAGTCTAGGCCTTGTTGTGCTGCATCTTGCATGTTTTCAAAAGCAATACGTTTGCAGGCATCTAGGCTCGCTAATACTTTTACACCCCAATCGAGCTTAGATAAAAAACTTAATAAGTCTGGTTGGTTATCGATCACTTGTACGTGTGGTCGTAAAGATTCAATGTCGTAAGCAGGCAAATCTAAATTGTATTGTTGGCCTAATTCTAAAATGGTTTGAATGCGGATGTTGCCATCAAGATGTCGGTGTATATCTGTAAGCGGGAGCGTTTTTGTAATCATAGACTTCTTCTTATCTGTTTGTATCAGTTCATCATGCCTGTTTAGAGCCACTGATAAAAGTTTGGTTTTGCTATGTTTTTGTGAAAAGCGTTGAGTTGAGTTTTTTGAACTTACTATATTTGTATAAGTTTTAATTTTGATGACATTGTTCTGGCCTAAGAAGGCAACGTAGTCTGTGTAAGATACAAGCACCAAGATTTTTATTGTTTTTAATTTCGCTGAGCCTGTTTTTTGTTGACTCTTCAAGAGTAGATTGGCTGAAGAATGGTCATTGGTATTTTGGCTTTTAGTTGTAAAGATGAATAAAGGCTTGCTAAAGACCAAACTGATAAAGCGATTAATTTATCTGTAGAAATCTATTTCTGGCAAGTAAATGAAAAAGAAGAAATAGGAAGCGCTCAAATGAAGTCGGTACTTTGTCATCAAGCAAAATTACAAGTGGTGGACCAACCGAACTTAACGCCTGTAAAAGGACAGGTGTTATTAGAAGTGGTGCGATGTGGGATCTGTGGTTCAGATTTACATATGCAGCACCACTGCGACCACATGCATGATCTGGCTGCACGTGTCGGGTTTAATGGTTTAGCCAAATCTACAGACCCATTTGTACTAGGACATGAGTTTTGCGGCAAGGTTTTAGACTACGGCCCAAAAACACGCCATAAATTTAAAGCGGATACACTCGTTTGTGCAATGCCGCTTTTAAACGTAGATCAGCATGGTTATTTATCTACAGGCCTTTCCCCAAATGCTTCGGGTGGTTATGCGGAGCAAGTATTGGCCCAATCAAGCTTGATGTTTGAAGTACCGAATGGTCTAGATGCGGATAGTGCTGCAATGACTGAACCTATGGCGGTTGCATTGCATGCTGTTCGCCGTAGCCGTGTGAAAACTGGTGAACCTGCGATTGTGATTGGCTGTGGTCCTGTCGGGCTAGGTGTCATATTAATGCTTAAAGCAGCTGGGGTTAAAACTGTAGTTGCCAGCGACTTTTCACCAAACCGCCGTAAGCTTGCCGAGCAATGTGGTGCGGATATTGTGGTAGACCCTAAAGAGATATCGCCATTTGCCAACTGGAAAGAGTTTGGTTTGCTTGGCAATGTTTCTGATGCAATTAACATGGGCATGGGACTGTTTGATAAGTTACAAGCAACTCGCTTACCGTGGTGGCATGGATGGCGCATGATTGATAAATTAGGTGCTCTGCCAAAACGTCCTGTTATTTTTGAGTGTGTGGGCGTACCGGGTGTTTTGCAGCAAATTATTGAAGGTGCACCTTTGTTTTCCCGAATTGTTGGGGTGGGTGTCTGCATGCAAAGTGACAAAATCGAACCAGCACTTGCGATTAATAAAGAGTTAGAAATTCAGTTTGTGTTGGGCTATACACCGCTTGAGTTTAGAGATGCGCTACACATGATTGCAGAAGGGAAAGTGAACTGTTCACCACTGATTACGGGTGTTGTTGGCCTAGAAGGTGTAACTAATGCATTTGAAGCGTTACGTGATCCTGAACAGCATGCCAAAATCTTGATTGACCCTAAACGTAGCGGTTCAGATATTCAATTAATGAGTCATTAATTTCAAAGTCATTTACGCTTAACTAAAAAGGTTGTGATCTTATCAATCACAATCTTTTTTTTATGAGTATAGTTCGCGATATTGGTTATAAATAAAGGCTATTGAGCTAATTTGTATTGCTCTTTAGTTGTTCTAGTTCTTGGTAAATCCACTCAACAAATTTCTGAATGGTCGGTGATACATCTTGGCTTGAGTGAATGAGATAGTACTTTCGGCTGCCTTTTAGTTTTTTATTGGAAACAATCACCAGTTCTTTTTTTTGTAGTTCAGACTCAATCAACATTTGCGGAATTAGAGCCATTCCCATGTCATGACTCGCAGCAACCGCAAGCATTGAAAATAATTCATGACGTTGTCCATCAAAAGGTTTAGGGTGCTGCATCTGATGAGTTAGAAACCATTCTTGCCAAATGCTAGGCCGAGTGGTTTGTTGTAGTAGGGGAATTTTTAGCAAATCTTCAGGGCTTAAATCATAGGTATTTTCATTAATCATCACAGCATCTGGAAAATACTTCTCGATGAGTCTGGGTGAGCACACGGGTACAATTTCTTCATCCATTAAATAATGCGCTTGTATGCCGGGCCAGTGGTCAATTTGCTGCTGCGTACCTGCAAAAATCGCAGCGTCAAAAATATTGTCATTAAATAAAAAAGGCTTGGTACTGGTTTCTAAGTGAACCGTAATTTCAGGGTGTTTTTGATTTAAAAGATGAAGTTTGGGTAACAGCCAACGGGTTGCAAAGGTAGGCACCACGCCTAACTTTAATGTTCCGCCTAAACCTTTATGAGAAATCACATCGGCCGTACATTTCTCTAGCCCTAACAAGTAGGGTTTAATGCTTTTAAAATATTGCTGACCAGCAATGGTGAGTTCAACCCCATGCCGAGTACGTATAAAGAGTTCCACACCCAAGAAATCTTCTAACTGCTGAATTTGGCGAGAGACTGCACTTTGGGTAATACATAACTCCTGTGCAGCATAGGTATAACTTAGATGTTTTGCTGCACTTTCAAAGCAAATCAGGCCCTGAATGGACGGGATACTTCGTCGCATAAATAAATCCTTTTATTTGTCGTCATATTTCAAAATGGCATATGACCTAAATGCAGATATCCGAGTTTAGTATAAAAATAAGCCATTTTTAATGAAATACAACCAATTAAATATCTAAATTTAATACGTCTTGTTTTAAATATGCGTAAGTCGCATATCTGCATGAACATTTATCGTTTGATTACTGCATTTTTCACGCATAACATCGAGTTAAATAAAGAAGATCAAATCAAGCAGAGGATGCGATGAATCACATGGTGACAACAAAAAAAGCAAAAGTTCAATTTAACTGGCAAGACCCATTTTTAATTGAACAACAGCTTACCGAAGATGAGCGCATGATTCGTGATGCAGCTCATGCCTATTGCCAAGAACGTTTGCAACCCCGTGTACTTGAACAATTCCGTCATGAAAAAACAGACCCATCTATTTTTCGTGAAATGGGAGAGCTTGGCTTATTGGGTCCAACCATCCCTGAGCAATATGGCGGTGCGGGTTTGAACTATGTGAGTTATGGCTTGGTTGCGCGTGAAATTGAATATGTGGATTCAGGTTACCGTTCTATGGCGAGTGTGCAAAGCTCATTGGTCATGGTTCCGATTCATGAATTTGGTACCGAAGAGCAAAAGCAAAAGTATTTACCTAAACTAGCTACGGGTGAATATATTGGTTGTTTTGGTTTGACAGAACCTGATCATGGCTCAGACCCAGGCAGTATGATTACCCGTGCTAAAAAAGTTGATGGTGGTTACCGTTTGACTGGCGCAAAAATGTGGATTACCAATAGTCCAATTGCCGATGTATTTGTAGTCTGGGCAAAAGAAGTTTCTGCTGAAGGCAATGTCGGTGATATTCGCGGCTTTATTTTAGAAAAGGGCTGGGAAGGTCTATCTGCACCTGCCATTCATGGCAAGGTCGGTTTACGTGCATCCATTACGGGTGAAATTGTAATGGATAACGTTTTTGTACCTGAAGAAAATGCATTCCCTGAAATTCGAGGTTTAAAAGGCCCATTTACCTGTCTAAACAGTGCTCGTTATGGCATTGCATGGGGCGCAATGGGGGCTGCCGAGTTCTGCTGGCATACTGCACATCAATACACCATGGACCGCAAACAATTTGGTCGTCCGTTAGCTGCAAATCAATTGATTCAAAAGAAACTGGCAGATATGCAAACTGAAATTGCATTAGGTTTGCAAGTAGCTTTACGTTTTGGTCGTATGAAAGATGAAGGCATTGCGTCGGTTGAAGGCACATCTTTAATTAAGCGTAACAACTGTGGAAAGGCGCTTGATATTGCTCGCATGGCACGTGACATGATGGGTGGAAATGGCATTAGTGACGAGTTTGGTGTGGCACGTCATTTGGTTAATCTTGAAGTCGTAAATACCTACGAGGGTACACATGACGTTCATGCCTTGATTTTAGGTCGTGCCCAAACAGGCATTGCCGCATTTAGTAACTAACTCATTAATTTTTAAAAGATAGAGGTGTTCTTTCGAGAGCACCTTTAGGGATTTTTACGCAAAAATTTATGGATAATGACAAGATTCATCGTAAGGATACTCATGTGAAGATGTACCTCTGTGTACTTAAATTTGAAAGTAAGTTGATGAAAAGTATAGAAGATTAAGTCATACAGAAAACATAAGTAAGCTATCGATGACTCATTTGGGAAAATGAGGAACTAAAGATGAACAATGACGTTCAAGTAATATCGAAAGAATTAAGAAATACATTTCCAAGTAACCTTGGGACATACGAAAAGATTGGACCAAATACATGGAAATGGGCGTTGTTATTTGCCTATTTTGCGATGGTGGTCGATGGCATAGATATTATGCTGCTGTCTTATAGCTTGACCAGTTTAAAAGCAGAGTTTGGGTTAAGTACCTTTCAAGCGGGTGCCTTAGGTAGTGCTTCTTTGGCGGGTATGGGTATTGGCGGTATTTTGGGTGGCTGGGCATGTGACAAGTTTGGCCGTGTAAGAACCATTGCTAACTCGGTAACTTTCTTTTCGGTGGCGACTTGCTTATTGGGTTTTACGCAAAGCTTCGAGCAATTTATGGCTTTACGTTTTATAGGTGCTTTAGGAATTGGAGCGCTTTATATGGCATGTAATACCTTAATGGCTGAATATGTGCCAACCACTTACCGTACAACGGTATTGGGCACATTACAAACGGGGCAAACGGTGGGTTATATTGCAGCGACACTCTTAGCTGGCGCGATTATTCCAGATCATGGCTGGCGTGTTTTGTTCTTCCTGACCGTAGTACCTGCTTTCGTTAATATTTTCCTGCAACGATTTGTACCAGAGCCAAAATCTTGGCAGCTTACCAAAATTGAAAGCTTGCAAGGCAACGGACAACCTAAAGAAAGAGTGGTGGCTGAAAAGCCAAAAAGTAGCAGCATTTATAAGCAAATTTTTAATAACTTTAAGCACCGTAAAATGTTTTTGTTGTGGATGACCACAGCATTCTTCTTACAGTTTGGTTATTACGGCATTAACAACTGGATGCCAAGTTATTTAGAAACAGAAGTGCATATGAACTTTAAAAACTTAACCAGTTATATGGTGGGTTCATATACAGCAATGATTCTAGGCAAAATTTTAGCGGGCTATCTTGCAGATAAATTTAACCGCCGTGCCGTTTTTGTGTTTGGAACAATAGCCAGCGCCGTGTTCTTGCCAATCATTATTTTCTTCAATACCCCTGACAATATTTTGTATTTATTAATTACCTTTGGCTTCTTATATGGCATTCCATACGGTGTGAACGCAACTTATATGGCTGAAAGTTTTTCAACCGATGTACGCGGAACAGCCATTGGCGGTGCTTATAACATTGGTCGTGTTGGGGCTGCGATTGCACCAGCCACCATTGGTTTCTTGGCATCGGGCGGGACGTTTACCATGGCCTTTATTGTGATGGGTGCTGCATATTTTGTTGCGGGTGTATTGCCGGGCTTATTTATTAAAGATCGTCAGTACGATCCGCAAAAACAATCATAAACAATGACAAGAAGGTGTGTTGAGTACCTTCTAAAAAGATAAGGGTATCGTTATGGGTGCATTACAAGGAATTCGAGTTTTAGATTTAAGTCGTGTACTTGCAGGGCCGTGGTGCGGACAAATCTTGGCAGACCTTGGCGCGGAAGTGATTAAAATTGAACGTCCTCGAGTCGGTGATGACACCCGCATGTGGGGGCCACCATGGATGCCCGATGAAGACGGAAAAATGACCCGTGAATCTGGCTATTTTCAGTGTACCAATCGTAATAAATATTCAGTTGCAGTGGACATTACCACACCCGAAGGTCAGGTTTTAATTTATGAAATTGCTAAGACTGCCGACGTGGTCATTGAAAATTATAAGACAGGGTCTTTGGCTAAATATGGTTTAGACTATGCTTCCTTAAGTGGGCTGAACCCAAATATTGTGTATTGCTCGATTACCGGGTTTGGGCAAGATGGCCCACGTGCAGAAGAACCCGGTTATGATTTTATTATTCAGGGTATGTCTGGCTTAATGAGCATTACTGGCGAGCCTGATGATCTGGCAGGTGGTGGTGCACAAAAGGTTGGCGTGGCTGTTGTAGATATTCAAACTGGGTTGTATTCAACCATTGCCATTCAAGCGGCCTTGATTGCACGCTCACACACGGGACGCGGTCAGTATATTGATATGTCCTTGCTTGATGTGCAGGTCGCGGCACTGGCAAATCAGGGAATGAACTATTTAGCTTCAGGTAAAGCCCCGCAGCGCATGGGTAATCAACACCCGAGTATTGTGCCGTATCAAACTTTTAAGGCTAAAGATAAAGAATTTATTATTGCTTGCGGTAACGATAAACAGTTTAAAGATTTGTGTGTTGCGATTGGTTATCCAGAGTTACTCGAAAATGAAAAATTTGTGCGCAACCAAGACCGCGTCAAATATCGAAATGAACTGATTCCTTTATTGTCGGAGCACTTTTTGCATAAAACTGCTAAAGAGTGGGTTGAGATGATTCATGCGCTTAAAGTACCCGTAGGTGTTATCAACTCTATTGAAGATGCTTTGGCTGAACCACAAATCGTACATCGTAATTTGGTGGTGAATATTCCTCATCGTTTGAATGAAAACTTTCAAACGATTGGTTCACCCATCAAGTTGTCTGATACTCCAGTTGAATATCATCATGCACCGCCAGAGCTAGGTGAACATACCGCTCAAATCTTATCAAGATTTAAAACAGCAGAAGAGCTAGCTGCATTAAAAGAGAAAGGCATTATTGATGGAAAAATTGCTTAAGCTATTGTCGTTTTTAATGTGATTCAATTTAAATAAAACTGTGATTTGCCATAAATCACAGTTTTTTTATCAAAAAAAGTAAGCGCTTTAATATTTAAAAATAAGCGGCAGCTCTGGTCTGAAATCATGAATCATTCCTTGAGGTTCATGATCAAAACTGATTTCCATTAAATGCTCCGTTCCATCAGTCACTTCAAAATTATCAACTGTATTGAATTGTAATGAAGTAGGGTGCTGCTTCAGGTTTGGAATAGAAACCTTAATTGAAGTGATTTCTGATAAATCTTTGCTATGAACAAGTGGTTGTTGTTTTTCTTTTGCAGCAAGGTCTGGTCGTGAAGCAAATGAAAGGAAGAACCACATCGGTTCAGTTACCACAGAATCTTTGGCAATATTTACTTCTAAGCTGGCTGGTAAATAGCTTGGCTTGTAAACCCAATTAGGAAATTTTGCGCCGTTATCATCTTTATTTTTAGGGCGAAAACAAATACCAAAAGGGGACGCGATATTATTTTGAGCACTGAGTCGTTCAAAAAGCAGAGTAGGTTTTGTGAGATCACTTGAAGCTTCTTCTGGATTATTTAAAAAGATTAATTCGATAAAGCTATTTTTAAAGAAAAAGCGTCTGTTTTGGGTACCTTGACCTGGGTGCTTGTTGGATGAACCTTCTGTTAGACCGAATTTTTTTAAAGTTTCAGCTTCGGGAGCGCCTGATTGTACACAAATAAAAATATGATCCACTTCCATTTTAAGTTCTCATGCTAATGTTGGTGAATATTAAATAATTGATTAATAGAATTTTTCATGTTTATCGCAAGTGTTTCATCGAAACCATCGACTAAAAAGCGGCTAATTAAGCCTTCAATCACCGTATAGATCAGCTCAGATAAAGCTTCACCATTGGGTATATTGCAGTTTTCCGCAATCAACACTTTAATCCATTGTTTATGGGCTTTAGAAATAGAAATAATGTCTTGATCATCTTGGTTAGATTCAGCGACTGCTCTTACAAATAAACAGCCTTTAAAAAAATCTTGTCTAAACCAATTGGTGTGCCAATCCAGAATCTTATTGATGGCCTCTAACCCTGTTGCATCTCCAACATAACCCAAAAGGCTTTGCTTAAACCTTTCATCACGTGCAACGAGTACAGACTTAACCAGTTGATTTTTATTTTTATAGTACGTGTACATGGTGGTTTTAGAGCAGCCAGATTCATCGCGAATCAGGTCGACACCCACCCCGACAAAACTATTTTCATTAAATAATTTCTCGGCTGTATCTAATATTTTTAAGGCAGATTTTGACATGTGTCTTTTCCAAAAAATAAAATAGTACAGATCTGTACTATTTGGAATTTTATCTATATGCTTTTTAAAAAGCAAATTTTTGTTTGAGGAAAAAAATCATGTTCTCGATCTTTTATGGCAAAGAAAAACTGGCTCCATCGCCCAGTAAAGTTGATGTTTTAAGAAGCCTTATTGGAGGGACGCTCAGTATTTTTATACTTCTGTGGTTGAGTAAGCTCACACACAATATCTTTATCATGGCGCCATTTGGTGCGACCTGTGTATTGCTCTATACCGTGTCGCAGTCACCTTTGGCCCAACCCAGAAATATTATATTTGGGCATCTTATTTCGGCTTTCGTGGGTTTGTTTTTTCTAAAATTTGTCGGTGTTTCTATTTTTACAATTGCTTTATCAGTGGGTTGTGCCATTGCTCTCATGCAAGTTTTTAAATGTGTTCATCCACCTGCTGGGGCCAATCCTTTGGTTATTTTACTCACCGCAAGCAGCATACATTACCAGTGGAGTTTCTTAATTTTCCCTGTTTTGGTCGGTGCAGTGTCTTTAGTTTTGGTGGCGATGCTGATTAATAATATTAAAGCGAGTACCAAGTGGCCGATGTATGGCTTGGGAATTTTAAATAGTAAAAAGTAGGCAAGGTATGAAGTATTTTGAGCTTAAAATAATGAAAGTATTCACTATGCCAAGATAGTGAATACTTTTGAATGAAATTATGATTTCTTGGAAATACGTTCTTCGATGGCAAATTTAAGTAAAGAAGCGCTGCGGTAAAAACCGTGTGCGAACTTACCAAATGGCATGGTAATAAAAAACGTCATGACCGTAGCTAAATGGAAAATCAGTAAAAGTGCCATGTAAGGTGTATTGCGAAATGCCATAAGAGTGATCCTAGACAGTATCGTGGACAACAAATCCCTCTAAATTCTTAAAATATTTCTTCTCAAAGGCTTCAGGGCTTAACCAGCCATTTGCAGAATGTCTTCTGACCCGATTGTAATAAATCTCAATATAGTCAAACAAGACAGCATTCGCTTCTTTTCGAGTGGCAAACACACTGCCATGGACCACATGACCTTTCAATGTATGAAAGAAGCTTTCAGTCACTGCATTATCCCAACAGTTTCCACGTCTAGACATACTCTGAGTACAATCATTTGTCAGTAACAGCGCTCTAAAATCACGACTACAGTACTGTGAACCTTGGTCCGAATGAACCATAACACCAGTTGGATAACCCTGACGAGCCATTGCATAGTTAAACGTATCACACACCAACTGGCGGTCTATTCGATGGCTGGTTTGCCACCCCTAAAACTGGATAACTGGTAAAAATCGCAAGTGTGGTAATACCGACTAACACTGGACGACGACCAATTTTGTCTGAAAGTAAGCCACCCATTGGTAACCAGAAGAAATTCGATAAACCCACAAACACGGTTGCTAACAGGCTGTCTGTGACCGACATTTCTAAAGTACGTTTTGCATATACTGTGGTGTAAACCGTAATAAAGTAGAACGTGGTTGTGGTCATGGCACTCATCATCATACCTGCAAGTACGATGCGCCAGTTGCTCGCCAGTGTGCTGAAAATTTCTTTGGTTGAAGGATGAGTTTTTTGCGCTTTAAATGCTTCAGTTTCCTCTAAAGTACGACGGAATAAGAAGATTAAAGGAATGATCAAACAACCAATTAAGAAAGGAATACGCCAGCCCCATTCGCTCACTTGTGCATGAGTTAAAACGGTGTTGAGCCAATAACCAAATAACGCAGCAAACACCACCGCAATTTGTTGACTACCAGACTGCCAGCTTGTGATAAAACCACGGTTTTTATCGGTTGCAATTTCTGCAAGGTAAATCGACACACCGCCAGATTCAACACCTGCCGAGAAGCCCTGTAACAGACGGCCAATGACCACCAAAATAGGGGCCATAATACCGATAGTGTCATAACCCGGTACAAAGGTAATTAAGATCGTACCAATAGCCATGAGGCTTAAAGTCACAATCAAACCCTTACGGCGACCGATTCTGTCGACATAAGCACCCAAGAAAATAGCGCCGAGAGGACGCATAAGAAAGCCCGCAGCAAACACGGTAAATGTCATCATTAAAGAGACATATTCATTTTCAGAGTGGAAAAATTTTGCTGCGATATAAGTGGCATAGAAACCAAAAAGAAAAAAATCGTACTGTTCTAAAAAGTTGCCACTTGTTACATTTAATATTTTTTTAAAAGTAGCCCTACGGTTATTAACGACATCCATTGGAGACCTCCTTGGCCTGACAAAATGGAAACATTCACGATCTTCAAAGTTTGGACGTAAATTGATTCAATCAATAAACCTAAATAGGAAATGGGTTAGAGATGAGATTTAAAGGTGTCCTTGGTAGAAAATGTGATGCCTTGTTTCCAGTTAAAACTACACATCTATATTTCGATAAACAGAAAACCACTTATCATTCGTATAAAAATGTAATCTTAAAAAGCAGGGAGGAGTGAGAGGCGAAAATTAATTAGGTATTTAGAAAAATTAATGACCCTTTAAACAATAATTTCAGAACATGGCCAAATTTGGTTTTGAATCAACTCTTTCACACATGCCTTAATGGCTGACTTGGCAGCCAGTGCAGCGGGTGATAATTCCTCTTCGGCAAGGCTCACTAAGTAGTTAATTCTTTCCACTTCTGGGTCAATCACCTTAAGCAATTGCAGCTTATGTTTGTACTCTTGCAAGCAAGCACTTCCGGGACGAACACTGGCAAGGTCAAGGTGAATCAGACTGTCCATAAGTAAGTGTAAGCCATCAATTTCATAGACAACATTAAGCTGTCCAATCTTGTGTTCAAGCAGTTTTCGTAAGCTATGACGCTGACGTGGCAACACTAACGGAATATCGCCAATTTGCTGAGACTGAATAATGCCGCTTTTAATGCAATCTGCTAGACCGTATTTTTCGAGCACTTCTTTGCGCGCCATTAAATACATTTGCTCGCGTACCAAGGGCTGTATCGACCATTGCTTATCAATCTCATTAGTAAAAATAATGGCAATATCAAGCTGACGCGAGTTAATGTACTGAATGAGATTACCTGACAGGGTTTCCACAATCTCTAAGCGAATGTCTGGATAGCGTTCAGACATTAGTTTCATTAAAGGGATGCCAATCAAAGCTGTAATGGTCGGTGGAAAACCAAGGCTCACATGTCCTGATAGCCGTGCTGAATGGGCAGCGTCTATGGCAAAGTTCACTTGACGCAAAATAAGTTGCGAGTGCTTTAAAAAGGCAAGACCTGCTGGGGTTGGTGTCACGCCAAAAGCATTACGCTGTAATAAGCGAATGCTTAGCTCTTGTTCGAGCTTACTAATTTGCTGACTAATCGCCGAAGCACCGACATCGAGTTTTTGGGCAGCTTTACCAATACTGCCCGATTCAACGACTGTTAAAAAATACTTTATTTGCTTGATTTCCATAATAAATGTATTCGCTTATCATCCTTGATTTATAGAGATATGAAGGATTGGAAAATCTATCATGTATTTTTATATTAACAGCAAAGCATAAAAAAGTTTCTGAAAAATTAAGCGGCTCTACTGAAACTTAGTAAAAAGCAAAATCACACCTAACACACATAAAATTGAGCCAATCACCTTATTAATCTGTACTTGCTTGGCTAACATTTTCTGTCTCAGTAGCATGGATGAGAACAGCACCGCCACCAGTGAAAACCATACAAAATGGGCAAATGACATAAAAAAGCCATAAGCTATAAGAATGCTTTCAGGTGTGGTTAAACTCACAATTTGCGTATAGGTGCTAATTACAAATAGCGTGGTTTTAGGGTTAAGAGCATTGGTAAAAAAGCCGTATTTTATGGCTTGCAAAGTACCTATAGCGTTTAAAGCAACAGCGTCTAAAACAGGTTTTTGAGTAAAAGTTTTATAGCCAATATAGATCAGGTAAAGCGCGCCAATGTACTTCACAATATTCAAAATTTGCGGCGTATAAGTCATCACAAAGGCAACGGCTACAAGTGTATAGGTCACATGTACCAACACGCCAAGCGATATGCCGAGTGAAGTGAACACACCTATTTTTCTGCCGTAAAGATAACTATTTTTGGTCACAATCGCGAAGTCAGCGCCGGGGCTTACCACCGCTAAAATTGTAATGAGAATAACTGCAATAAACTCTGCCATTATCTTATATCCTCACAGAAAACGAGGGAGTTCATCTGTACTTTTTGGAATGTATGTAAGAGAGCGAAAACACTACTTAAAATTGCTATTCTTTTTGTAAGAGATGCTGGGGCTTCAGGTTTTCGAAGATAGATATCGATATTCAATATGTTTTTCATCATCTAAAATGGTATTTAATCAAGATGATTTTTATTTTGAACAGAAACCTAGAAATAAAAATCGATAAAAACGACTACATATCTATGAGTTTTTGGAATGATTGAAAGAATCTCGCTGAATTCACTAAAATTTTTCTACTTTGTGGCGAAGTATGGCAGCGTGACTTTAGCTGCAAAGAAATTATTTGTGACGCAAAGTGCGGTCAGTAAACAGATTTATAATTTGGAAGAAGCTTTAAATACCAGTTTGTTCGAGCGAAAAAATAAAACACTTGTGATGACCGAACAGGGTGAAATTTTACTGAGCTGTTGCCATCAAGTGTTTGGTCAACTTGATGAATGTTTAATACAACTCAGCCAGCCTAAAACTCACAACAAGCAACTGGTCTTGTCGTGTGAACCGACTCTTTCCATGAAATGGCTCATTCCACGGCTCTCAAAATTTAAAAAGCTCGGTCATGATTTTGAGGTTGTACTACTCACAGCAGGCGGAGTGGTCGATTTTGAAAAAGATAATATTGATATCGCGATTCGCAGAAATGACTTTGATTGGGGAGAGCATATTTATAGCGAAAAGATTGCCGATGAATATATCGCTCTAGTTCAAGCAACCAAGCCACCCGACACAAACGACGTACTCATTTCGACCTCTAGACCAAATTTTTTCAAAAGCATGAGTCGTATTGCTGAGCTAAAGCAGAGTTTAAAAGGCTATGCCAAAGTTGAGCTTGAACATTTTTATCTATGTTTAGAAGGCTGTTTGGCTGGACTTGGGGCAACGGTTATCTCAATTTATATGATTGAAAAAGAGCTTGAGTGGAATTTACTGCAAAAAATTTCACCTGTTGTGCAAGATAATTCAGCCTATTTTTTACTTTCTCATAGTGCTTTTGAAGAAGATCCACGCAAAACCATATTTTTAGAATGGCTAAAAGCAGAGATGAGCGAGATTCAACATAAATTGCTTTAGGTTGAGCAGTTTTATTTTAAAATAAGTGATTTAAGTGATTTAAGTGATTGAAGATAATAATAAATTATAAAATTATAGGCATTAAAAATAGAGAGCCGTATGTTTCGTTTGTGCTGTCTAAAAACCCCTAAGATGAAAAATATTTAACTTCATACTTATTTATTAAACCCTAAACATGAATTTCACTCAGTTTTGAATGAGACTAAATCATTTTTATTCATGTTGTGATTGCGGTATAAATCTATCCATGCTCTGAAGCGCTCCAGTGATTCACTTTTGATAAGACCATAAGGCACAAATCTGACAAGTCTGGAAAGTTTAAAAAGAGCAAAAAGTTTTTATTTAGGTTTTATCTCAGAAATTAGGGTACTGATCACAATGAGTAAAGAATTTACATTTACGATTAAGAGTATTTGTTTCGATGAGAACTATCGTCCAGCAGACAATACACGTATTACAACCAACTTTGCTAACTTGGCAAGAGGGATGAGCCGCGAAGAGAATTTGCGCAATACATTGCAGATGATCGACAATCGTTTCAATGCCTTAGCTCATTGGGACAACCCTAAAGGCGACCGCTATGGCGTTGAACTTGAAATCATTTCAGTTGAAATGAATATTGATGCCGAAAACCGTACTAGCGGGCTTCCTCTCATCGAAATATTGAAAACCAATATCGTTGATAAGAAAACCAATGAACGCATCGAAGGTATTGTAGGTAACAACTTCTCGTCTTATGTACGTGACTATGACTTTAGTGTGCTGTTGTTAGATCACAACAAAAATAAGTCTACGTTTAGCACGCCAGAAAAGTTTGGTGAATTGCACGGTAACTTGTTTAAGAGCTTTATTAACTCTGAAACTTATAAAGCCAACTTTAAAAAGGCGCCTGTGATTTGCTTAAGCGTTTCGACGACTAAAGAGTACCACCGTACTGAAAACGAACATCCTGTTTTGGGTGTTGAATACAAGCAAGAAGACTATTCATTAACCGATGAATATTTCCAAAAAATGGGCTTAAAAGTTCGCTACTTCATGCCGCCAAATAGCGTTGCGCCGTTAGCGTTCTATTTTACAGGCGATTTGTTGAGTGATTACACCAACCTTGAGTTGATTAGTACCATTAGTACGATGGAAACCTTCCAAAAGATTTACCGTCCTGAAATTTACAACGCAAATTCAGTGGCTGGAAAGTCTTATCAACCAAGCTTGAAACACGAAGATTATTCACTTACTCGAATTGTGTATGACCGTGAAGAACGTAGCCGTTTGGCTATAGAGCAGGGGAAGTTTGTTGAAGAGCAATTTATCAAACCATACCAAGCGATTCTTGAGCAGTGGTCTGCTAATTACGCTCCTAATTAATCAACATACGGGTCATTTAACATGAAAAAATTATTACCAACTTCAACTGCTGGCAGCTTACCTAAACCGTCTTGGCTTGCAGAACCTGAAAAGCTTTGGTCGCCGTGGAAACTAGAAAATGAAGGTCTGCTTGAAGGTAAAAAAGACGCGTTACGTTTAGCGTTGCACGAACAGCGCCTTGCTGGCATCGACATTGTGAGCGATGGTGAACAAACCCGCCAACACTTTGTGACTACGTTTATTGAACATTTAAATGGCGTAGATTTTGAGAAGCGCGAAACTGTTCGTATTCGTGACCGTTACGATGCAAGCGTACCGTCTGTAGTAGGTGCGGTGTCTCGTCAAAAGCCAGTGTTTGTTGAAGATGCGAAGTTCCTACGTCAGCAAACTGATCAACCAATTAAGTGGGCATTACCTGGCCCAATGACTATGATTGATACGCTTTACGATGGTCACTACAAGAGCCGTGAAAAACTGGCTTGGGAATTTGCTAAAATCTTGAACCAAGAAGCGCGTGAGTTAGAAGCTGCTGGTGTAGACATTATTCAGTTTGACGAACCTGCATTTAACGTATTCTTTGACGAAGTAAATGACTGGGGCGTTGCGACTTTAGAGCGTGCAATTGAAGGTCTAAAATGTGAAACTGCGGTGCACATTTGCTATGGTTACGGCATTAAAGCCAACACTGACTGGAAAAAGACACTCGGTTCGGAATGGCGTCAGTACGAAGAAGCTTTCCCGAAACTGCAAAAATCTAACATCGATATCATTTCGTTAGAATGTCACAACTCACATGTGCCTATCGATTTACTCGAACTCATTCGCGGTAAAAAAGTGATGGTCGGCGCGATTGATGTTGCATCTAACCAAATTGAAACACCAGAAGAAGTGGCGAATACACTTCGTAAAGCGCTTCAGTTTGTAGATGCGGACAAGCTTTACCCTTGCACAAACTGCGGTATGGCGCCTCTTTCACGTGAAGTGGCTCGTGGCAAGTTAAATGCGTTAACGGCAGGTGCAGAAATCGTTCGCAGAGAACTTACTGGTTTTGATCTTACTGCTTAATATTTACCAATAAGTGGTATAAAGGGTTACTTTTTTGATGGTAGTTGATAATCAAACAAGTAACCCTCATTTTACTTACTACATGTCGCTCTAATCAGAACGCATGTCGATAGTACCTTCCTGATGGAGTTGGGCGGTATAGCAAACACACAGGACAAGGTACGGTTCAATTTAGGAATAATGTCATGGTTCAAGCAACAGACTTTAGAAATGCAATGTCTTTACTCACAAGTGCGGTTAGCGTTGTGACCACGGCAGGCATGTCTGGCCGTTTTGGATTTACTGCCTCTGCTGTTTGTAGTGTGACTGACACACCGCCGACATTATTGGTGTGTATGAACCAATCTGCGAGCTCACATGCACATTTCCTAGATAACAAAATCTTAACTGTGAATGTTTTAGGCGCGCATCACGAACATATTTCAAAAGCATTTTCATCTAAACTCACACCAGAAGAACGCTTTAAACATGGCGCATGGATTGAGTTAGAAACGGGTTCACCTGTGTTAGACGATGCTTTGGTCAGTTTCGACTGTGAGATTGAGCAAATTCAACAAGTCGGTACACATACGATTTTTATATGTCCGATTGTGGCGATTAAACAAAGCCAGCATGACCAAAGTTTGGTTTACTTTAACCGCGCTTATCACCAAGTGGGGCAGACTGAGATTGTCTAAACAGCCTTTCCGCTGTGTACTTTCACATTAAAAAGTTAGAAGATTGAAATGAAGAAGCACGGATCGCTTCACTTAATGTATAAATACAATTAAATATAATATCTAAAATAATAATTAAGTTGATCTAATGAAAAACAATAAGAAATTTAAACACTTGTCATAAAAGCGACATTGACACATCTAAACTCTCAGATTATGCTTTGCGTGCTGGCCACATTGCCAGCCGGCTTTGACAGGCTGATCTTTGAGAACATTGAAAAAACACGTTTTTTTGATGTAGACCCACTCGTCTCCCTTTTTGTAGCGGTAGGACGGAAGGGGGACACCTTCGGGTGTGCTGGGTTCTCGAAGCCAGTCTGTCAACCCTCTTTCGTTCTGCCACCATAAGTCCAAATAAATGCTCTGGCAGAACTCCAATAATTAGGAGTTGGCTATGCACATCCATTATTTTTTGGCACCCCGCGCCAAAAGCTATAACAACACAGCTTAAAAAATTACAGCAGCTTGAACGCCATAAGGTTTTCAGGCTTTAAGTCATTTTTACTTAAAACTTAGCAACAACAAAACTTGAGATGTGCCAAGCACCGTCTTGCGGCTTTGCTGTGCCTTTTTTTCTCCCAAAAAGGGCACAGGCTTTTTATCTCATGCAGAAACAACAAGAATTTAAAACGGTAAAACTATGCGAAATTTAGAAACTTCTTCCAAAAAATTACTGGCTGTTCAAACCACCATACAACTCATTACAACGCATGGGTTCCACAATGCAGGCATCGACCTGATTGCTAAAGAAACCAAAATCGCCAAAGGTACGCTTTACAACTATTTCCACTCGAAAGAAGGCTTAATTGAAATGTGCATCGCCTTTCAAAAAAGTCTGCTGAAAGAAGCAGTGCTCTCCATTATTTACTCAAGTCGCTATTGCACTTCAAAAGATAAACTTAAAGCAATTATTGTGTTACATGCCAATTTAAATAGTCTGTACAACCTTTTACTTAAAGCTATTTTTGAAATAAAACTGCTTTACCCAAAGGCTTACCGTATGGCAGTTGAGTACCGAAAGTGGTTGCGCCATGAAATTTTTGACCTGATTTTTAGCGGGGAAACTCGTGAGCCAAAGTTCGATGCCGATATGGTGGTCAACCTGATCGATGGTTTGCTACTACAGGTTTTAAGCTCTAATAGTTTGGATGAACGGGATGCGGTGTTGGAGTGGTTTTTGGGAAGGGGGAACTGAGGCGAAAAGTTTGAAGTTAAATTTTTATGATGGGGGTGTCTGATTAGCTAAAGTAGAGGATGTGAAGTTTAATTAATCAGTTTAGTCTTGGGTAAAATAGCAGTATGCTATTGAAAGAGAAAATTAATTAGCCCGAAATATTGGGAAAAGTTTGGAATCGAAAAATGATAAGGAAAAACACTAAGATCGGTGATGTCTTTGCTGTTGAATTAGACAATGATAAGAAAAAATATTTTCAATTAATCGCTTTTGATTTAACCCAACTCAATAGTGATGTGATCAGAAGCTTTAAAAAAGTATATCCATTGGAAGCTGATATAGATTTATTGGAAATCGTAAGCGGTGAAGTAGAGTTTTATGCTCACTGTGTGACTAAGTTTGGATTGAAAATGAATTTATGGGAAAAAGTTGGAAATATTAGTGAGCTTGGTGATATTTCTAATATTCTTTTTCGGTGTACGAATGACTATGGAGCAAAAGTAGGGGCAGAGAAGATTAAAGTATCTAAAAATTGGTATGTATGGCATATAAATGATGAAGATTTTACTCGTGTAGGGAGGTTAGAGGGAGAAAATCGTAAGGCAGAAATTGGTGTAGTTGTGAATCCTTACGATATTGTTGAGCGTATAAAAACAGGAAAATACGATTTTGTATATCCTGATTTTGAGTAGTAATTAAATAAAATAACTAGAGTTCTGGGAACTAAAATTCTAATCAAATTCATTTATTGAACATGTAGAGTTAATGATTATGTTGGATAATTTAATTTTAGTAAGTGTTCTAGGGGGAGCAGTCGGAATAGGAGTTGGTTTTTACTACAAAAAGGTATTTGTCCTAACTTTAGATAAAATAAGTGAAATATTTTATAAAATATTTTTTGTTCATAATTTTTTTAAATTGATTTCATTGCTTTTTGCATGTGTTTTTACTTTTTTATTTTTTCTAATAGGGTTGATCTTTTCACCAATTGTTTCTGATAGTTCATGGAATTATTTTTATATATCTTTCTTTATAGGAATTATGATTGGAATAAAAATTAAAAACTTTTCGAATAAATAATTTAGATCTATTTCAAATTTTATTTGGAGCATTTGATTAAATTAAGAAGATTAATTTAATAGGGCTTTGTTGCACAAACCTATCTCTAAAGGCTTATTCCACAATATAATTTTCAAATGAATAAGTCGACACCAAAAATTTATCGCACAACCAATTGGTCTTCATATAACCGAGCTCTCATTAATCGTG
>NZ_JANBNX010000026.1:0-55239 GCF_035615275.1 Acinetobacter sp. IK23 | reverse complement strand
TTAACTCACTAAATAAAAGCATAGATAATTACCTATGCTTTCTCAATAAGACTATCAAATATCTATTCGAATGAACTAAAAGAAGAGATTGACACAATTATGCATAAAAAGATCCATGCCCGAAAACCTTATGAAGCAATCCTTCTCATGCTTTGTTTTTCCTCCTTCATCAGTTAAAATCTTCCACCTTATAAATACGAATGAGAGAATGAGATCCGTGCGTAAAATTTTAGTCACTAATGCCCTCCCTTATGCGAATGGTCCAATTCATATGGGTCATTTACTCGGTTACATCCAGGCAGATATCTGGGTTCGTGCCATGCGGGCAATGGGTCATGATGTGACTTATGTGTGTGCGGACGATGCTCATGGTACAGCGATTATGCTACGTGCCGAAGCGAATGGTATTAGCCCAGAAGAGCAAATTGCGAATGTTCAAAAAGAACACATTCGTGATTTTGACGGTTTTGGCGTTCATTTCGATCATTACGATTCAACACATAGCGATGCAAACAAAGCACGCTCAACAGATATCTACATTAAAAACCGTGAAGCTGGAAATATTGCAGTTCGCCCTGTAACTCAATTATTTGACCCAGAAAAAGGGATGTTCTTATCTGACCGTTTCATTAAAGGTACCTGCCCGAAATGTAAATCAGAAGATCAATACGGCGACTCATGTGAAGTGTGCGGTACAACTTATAATGCAACAGAGTTACTTAACCCGCGTTCAACTTTAAGTGGTGCAACACCAGTTGAAAAATCATCAGACCATTATTTCTTCAAACTTCCAAACTTCTCTGAATATTTACAAAAATGGACGCGTGATGAAGGACGCTTACCACTTTCAATTGCGAACAAGTTAGATGAATGGTTTGAAGCTGGTTTAGCAGACTGGGATATTTCTCGTGATGCACCATATTTCGGCTTTGAAATTCCAGACGCGCCAAATAAATATTTCTACGTGTGGGTAGATGCCCCAATTGGTTATATGTCTAGTTTTGAAAACTACATCAAAACTAAACGCCCAGATTTAAACTTTGATGATTTCTGGAAAAAAGACAGCCAAAACGATGTTTATCATTTTATTGGTAAAGACATTGTTTACTTCCATGCTTTATTCTGGCCTGCAATGCTTGAAGGTGCGAACTATCGCACCCCAACAGGCTTGTTCGTAAATGGTTTCTTGACTGTAAATGGACAAAAAATGTCTAAGTCACGCGGTACTTTCATTAAGGCCGAGACGTATTTACAGCATTTAAACCCAGAGTATTTACGTTACTACTTTGCTTCTAAGCTTTCAGATAAAGTTGAAGACTCTGACTTGAACCTTGATGACTTTGTTCAAAAAGTAAACTCAGACTTAGTCGGTAAAGTCGTGAATATTGCTAGCCGCTGTGCAAAATTCGTCAATAGTAGCTTTAACAATACTTTATCTACTGAATGTACAGAATCTGAGTTAGTACAAAGCTTTATTAATGCAGGCGATTCAATTGCTAAAGCATATGAAGCACGGGAATTCTCTACGGCGATCCGTGAAATTATGGCGCTTGCTGACCGTGCAAACCAATATATTGATGAGAAAAAACCTTGGGCACTTGCGAAACAAGAAGGTCAAGAGCAACAAGTTCTTGATGTATGTTCTGTGGGTATCAACTTATTCCGTCAACTCGCGGTGTACTTGGCTCCAGTTCTTCCAACTTTGGCAAAGCAAGTTCAAGATTTCTTAAAACTTGAAAGCTTCGATTTCGAGTCACGTAAACAAATTCTTGTAAGCCATGAGATTGCGCAGTTCCAGCCATTGATGCAACGTGTTGATCCAAAAGCTGTTGCGGCAATGGTCGATGCTTCTAAAGAGTCTTTAGGTGCCCCTGCTCCAGAAGCAACTAAAGCAACGGCGAAAAAGGACAAAGCTGCCGAGAAAAAAGCTGCCCCTGCTCCAGCAGTGGGTGAAGCTGAAATTATCGGTATCGAAGACTTCTTAAAAGTTGACTTACGTGTTGCTCAAGTACTTGAAGCAGGTACGGTTGAAGGTTCAGATAAATTACTTCAATTGACGTTAGATGTTGGTGAAGCTGAACCACGTAACGTATTTAGTGGTATTCGTAGTCAATATGCGCCAGAAGACCTAAAAGGTAAATTGGTTGTTATGGTTGCAAATCTTGCACCACGTAAAATGCGTTTTGGTATTTCAAACGGTATGGTACTTGCTGCTGGAAATGGTGAAGGTATTTTCATTATTTCACCAGATAGCGGTGCGAAACCTGGCGATAAAGTTTCTTAATTTGTCTTAATAAAAAAGCTCCCTAACTTGGGAGCTTTTTTTAACTATAAATTTTCTAGAGACATCTATAAGAAGGCTTAAATTATAACCAAGGCCGCCCTTCGCAAGGGTTACTAAATAAAACGTGTATATTGCCCAACTCTTCATTTGTTAAATAGCCATTCTTATTTTGATCTAAATAATGAAATAACTCTGCTTGTTTATTGTCTCCCTGAAAACGCTTATCCGTAGGCCAGTTATACGGGTAGAAATCTTGGACACGTTCAAATTCTTTTAAGCTGTACATTCCATCATGATTTAAATCATATTTTTCCTGAAAAAGCTTCCAATCCAAGGATGCAGGCTCACATGCACTTACTACATTTAACATGCAGTAAGTGATGCAAGCTGTGAGTAACTTAATAGTTGGATTGCTCATGATTATTGGCTTGTAAATCGGAAATCTTGTAATCTTTTTCATGAACAGGTGTACCAACAATGCTCATGGTCCGCTCATTTGCTGGTTGTGGCTTACTCATTGTTTTCATCTCACACCCTGTAGTTAAGATGAGAAAAACTACAGAAATGCTCACCATTAGTTTTTTCATAACGTGACCCTCATTTCTTTTTGTTTTATTTATTAAGTTACCACTTTTTAAATATTTAAGTATAAAAAAAGATATTTCAATTTGTATATATTTTACTCAAAAATAAAGCCAGACTTTAAATAGCTGGCTTTGTATTTTTTAGATATTTTAATTAAAGGCTTATTATTTGAAGAAAATTAATTTTAAACCCAACAAACTCACAATGCTTCCAGCCACTCGGTCAACGCCAGTTTTTGCCTTTAAGTACATTGTTCTAGGCTTCTCTGAAGAGAGCAGCATTGCAACACATGAATACCACCCTGCATCAATCATAAAACAAATCACTGGCAATGCAACGTAGTAGTAATTTGGAATTTCTTTTGGCAATAAAGCAGTAAATACACTCGCTAGAACGACTGCAATTTTCGGGTTGCTTAACTGGGTAATCAGGCCATAACGATATGCCTGTTTATAAGTCATTTTTGATTTGCCATCATTTTCCATGGCAATTGGTTCTTTAGCGTGTTTAATAATTTTAAAAGCCAGCCAAAGCAAATACAGTCCACCACCAATTTTTAAGATTAAATAAGCGGAAGGCACTGCTAATAAAACTGCCTGCAACCCCATAACAGCTAGAAAACCAAAAAGAGCTGCGCCTGTACCTGTACCTAAAGCTGTAAACAAACCATGTTTACGTGATTTAGAAATTGAATTTTGTGCTACGTAAATAAAGCTTGGCCCAGGACTTATTGCTCCAAGCATCAATGCCATCGCAATTGAAAAAAGAGGAATAAGGGACTCAAACATTGTATTGACCTAGCATCACGCAATTGCGCGGTATTCTAACAGCTTTTTATGTCACATATAAAAATGGAAAACATATAAATAGTGAAAATTGAATTTTCATGTTTTTACAATTTATATCTTCACAACGGACAAAAATGTCCGTTAAATATATCGGTCTTTAAAACTCTAAAACCAAGAACATGAGTACCCGCCAAAAAATTGCTGCCCATAATCGGGATGAATTACTCAATGCTGCCGAAGAATGTTTTCGTATTCATGGTATTAATGTCCCCTTACAGGTTGTGATTGACCATGCAGGTGTAGGTAGAGCAACTTTTTATCGTAACTTTTGTGATCGTAAGGCTTTAATTAGCGCCCTTTTAGAGCGTGCAATTACACAGCTAGAGCAAAAAGCAGCTCATTTTCAACAATTCGAAGATGGTTTATTTCGTTTAATTGAAGGACATATCGGACAACTTCCTAAGCTTGCAATTTTGCAAGATTTTTGGAGAGTGATTGATCGACAAGATCCAATTATGTTAAAAATTTATGAACGGCGAAATAATGCACTTAAACCACTAATTGAAAATGCCATAGAACAAAAACTGTGTCGAGCTGATCTCACTGCCAATGACTATGCAATGGTCACTGCAATGTTGGGTTCTTCATTTCAAGGACATGAGCCAGAAGAACAGACTCGCTTAGCAAAACGAGCAATTGAATTACTATTTAATGGTATTCAAGTACAAAAATTCGAGGGACAGAATGAGTAAAACGCCTCGTTATTTAGAAACACCACCCGACTGGACACCAGACGAGCAACCGACTTTGCCTGGTTCACCAGCAGCGATTGCACACTCTGTACCTAAGCGGTTTATTTATTTTTTTATTGGTTTATTTATCGCCCTTTCAGCAAGTTTAAGTAATGGTTTTATTACGGCGAATTTACCTTTAATTCAAGGTGAATATGGACTGACACCTTCTGAAGCTGCTTGGCTACCTGCTGCTTATGTCATGGCAAATGTCAGCTCAAACCTGATTTTGTTTAAAGCCCGGCAACAGTATGGCCTGAGAGTATTTTCCGAAATAGGACTGGTTATTTTTATTGCCGTGCTGGTTTTACATATTTTTGTGCATACCTACGAAATGGCGCTGTTTGCTCGGGTTGTCGCAGGTTTGGCTGGTGCACCTCTCAGCTCTTTAGGTATGTATTACACCATGCAAGCTTTTAAAAAAGCAGATATGGCAAAAGGTATATATATTGCCTTCGGTTTTCAGCAGTTAGGTGTTCCGCTCGCTTGGATTATTTCTCCATTTCTTGTTAGTACAGACAGTTGGTCTGTTCTATATACCTTTGAGTTAGGTTTAGCACTTTGTTGTTTAGCGATGGTTGTTTCACTGAAATTACCACGTAGCTTACGTATTTATGTATTTGAGAAGCAGGATTTCTTTACCTTTGCTTTACTGGCTCCTGGTTTTGCATGCTTATGTATTGTGCTCACACAAGGCCCAATTTTATGGTGGTTTAACAGTGAATGGCTGGCCTATGTATTAATTGCCGGCTTTAGTTTGGTTGTTCTTGGTTTGCTCTATGAACACTATCGTGCCAATCCATTAATTATGACACGTTGGCTAGGTACTGCTTCGACCCTACGTTTCATTTTTGGTGCTTTTGCTATTCGACTTCTAATGTCAGAGCAAAGCTATGCTGCTGTTAATTTCTTAAAAGCTATGGGAATGGGGCCTGATCAGTTTGTACCGCTTTATGTAGTCATATTCATTGGGATTTTAAGCGGAACACTGTTTAGTGCACTGACTTTTTCACGTGAACGAATTATCTTCCACTTACTTTTCGCAGAGTTCTTAATTCTGGTTGCATGCGGACTAGATTACCACTTAACCAGTGATGTTCGGCCTGTGAACTTCTTTGCAAGTCAGTTCTTAGTAGGCTTCGCAGGTGGTTTATTTATTGGACCTTTACTGCTCATTGGTTTTGCACAAACTTTGGCTAAAGGCCCCTCGTATGTAGTGACTTTTATTGTCTTGTTTTCTGCAACTCAAACCTTTGGTGGCCTTGTCGGGTCTTCTTTCTTCTCGACCTATCAACAACATCGCACGCAGAACTATCAAGTCGAGATTATTAAAGATTTAGAACAATCCGATCCGTTAGTTTCTCAAAGGCTCTCCACCTATCAACGTAGTGCAGCCATCACAACAAATGACCCAGCATTACAAACGACTCAGGCCATGCGCACACTCAATCAAGTCGTCACCCGTGAAGCCCAAGTGCGCGCCTACAATGATGTTATTGCGTTAAACGGTATTTTTGCTATCGCATTGCTCTTATGGGGTGGATTTAACATTGCCCGTAGTAAATATCTACAACGTAGAGGAATTAGCCGTCCTTAAAGGCTTTTGTTATTGATGAAATAGAAATTGAGATTGATATATGTCAGATGATCAAAACAAACCGGAACAATCACCTGCTCAGGTTCCTGCCAACGAGCCAACACCTGCACCTGCACCTGCACCTGCACCTGCAAGTAAATTGATTCCGACAAAAAGCTCAACTCTGTTATGGATGTTGGGTGTGCTTATTATCGGTATTTTAGTAATTTTATGGGCATGGAGAATTGGTCCTTTTGCAACGAGTGTCCAGCAAACTGACAATAGTTATGTTAAAGGTAAAACTACGATTTTATCCTCACAAATTAATGGCTACGTTAAAGATGTACTAGTCAAAGACTTTGACCACGTAAAAAAGGGTCAAGTGTTAATGCACATTGATGCAACCACTTATGACCAAAAAGTAACTCAGGCAGCTTCTGGGGTTGAACAAGCTAAAAATACTTTAGCCAACCAAACCCAATCCATTGCTCAGAAGCAAGCTGATATTGTGGCGGCGCAAGCTAAAGTCGATCAAGCAAAAGCTCAATACGAACTCTCTTTAGCTCAGCTTAGACGTTACCAACAGCTAGGAAATAGTGGTGCAGCCTCTAAATCTGAGCAAGATAAAGCCGCGGCCGATGCTGAAAATAACCTTGCAGCACTGAAACAGGCAGAAGCGAATGTTTTAGTTGCTAAAGAGGCTTTGAAAACCGCACAGGTCGCAGAAGCTGGCTTAGAAGCACAAGTTTCAAGTGCTAAAGCACAGTTAGACCAAGCACAGACCACCAAAGACTATAGCGTTATTGTTGCTCCAATGGATGGTCAACTGGGTGAAGTAAACCCTCGTGTTGGACAATATGTCGCGGCAGGCTCACAGTTACTCTACTTAATTCCACAGCAAACTTGGGTGATTGCTAACTTTAAAGAAACCCAAATTGCCAATATGCGAATTGGTCAAAAAGCATGGTTTACTGTCGATGCCATGAACCACAAAAAATTTACAGGCCATGTTGAGCAAATCTCGCCTGCTGCAGGTTCAGAGTTCAGTGTGTTAAAGCCAGACAATGCGACAGGCAACTTTACTAAAGTTGTGCAACGCATAGCTGTACGTATCACCATCGACCCAAATCAGGAAGGAATGGAACACTTACGCCCTGGCATGTCAGTGATTACTTCTGTCGACACAAGTTCTTAATCAGCTTTTTAAAGTTCTCTTTAAAAAGTTACAATGTGATCATTCATTATTTTTCTCAATTTCTAATGTTTGATCACATTGCCCAGCCTATTTCCTATCAACACATTGAACTCCCCTCATCTGTTCATCTCGACATTAAAAGGATAGATCTAATTCATCCTCAAATTTCGGGCAATAAATTTTTCAAACTAAAATACAATCTGCTTGCCGCAAAACAACAAGGACTATCAAATATTTTGACTTTTGGTGGCGCTTATTCAAACCATATTGCTGCAACGGCTTATGCAGCTCATATTTTTGGCTTAAATAGTATTGGAATTATTCGTGGTGAAGAGTTAGCGAATAAGCCTCTTAACCCTACTTTGGAAAAAGCACAAAGTTTGGGAATGCAGCTACATTTTGTCTCACGCAATGAATATCATTTGAGAAATGATGAAAACTATCTTCAACAGTTGCATCTTCAATTTCCTGAAACTTTCATTATTCCTGAAGGTGGCACCAATGAAATGGCAGTTCAAGGTTGTCAGGAAATTCTTAGTCAGAGTGATTTAAAGCAATACGATGTGATTTGCTGTGCAGTGGGAACTGGCGGAACGATTTCGGGTCTTATTGAAAGAAGTTCAGCACATCAAAAAGTTTTAGGGTTTTCGGCTTTAAAAGGTGACTTTTTACAACAAGAAATTCAGCAGTGGACTAAGAAACAGAATTGGTCTCTGACAGATGCTTATTGCTGCGGAGGTTATGCCAAAACGTCACCTGAACTATTTGCATTTATTGAGAGTTTTGAAGCGAAATATGCCGTGCCTCTAGAACCGATCTATACGGGAAAAATGATGTTCGGTCTGTTTGACCTTATAAAGAATCATTACTTTCCTGAAGGAACTCGTATTCTGGCTATTCATTCTGGTGGTTTACAGGCAGATATAAGAAATAAATCGCACCAATAATTTACTCATTTTAGTTAAGGTTTTCTCTACGGCAATAAATGTCTTTAGCACGAGTAAGTGCTGACATGGTAGTATATGCCCCTTTTTAATTTTCACGATTAATCGAGAATCTCTTATGTCTAACAGTCATGTCGATGTCATTGTCTTAGGTGCAGGCGCTTCTGGACTCATGTTGGCTGCACATGCTGCTAAACGAGGGCGCTCGGTTTTAATTTTAGAAAAAGCCAACAAAATTGGTAAAAAGATTTTAATGTCGGGCGGAGGCAAGTGTAACTTTACCAATCTCTATGTAGAGCCTGATAACTATATTTCTCATAATCCTCACTTTGTCATTTCTGCCCTGTCACGCTATAGCAACTGGGACTTTATCGGTTTGGTATGTGACTACAAAATTGCCTATGAAGAACGAAAACACGGGCAATTATTTACGCTAAACGGCGCTAAAGAAATTTTAGAGATGTTGGTGAGTGAGTGTAATAAAACCAACAATGTTGAAATCCAAACCCATTGTGAAGTTGGGCAGATCGATCCATTAGAACAAGGCGGTTTTTCTGTACACACCAACCAAGGTCGATTTAGCTGTGAGTCATTAGTGGTTGCTACAGGCGGTTTATCCATTCCGACTTTGGGTGGCTCTGGTTTCGGCTATGAACTAGCACAAAAATTTGGACATACAGTTTTCCCAACCCGTGCTGGTTTAGTTCCATTTACTTTTTCAGATCATATTAAAGAAGTCACCACACGTTTAAGTGGCAATGCTTTAGATGTGACTTTAAGCAACTCAAAAAATAGCTTTACTGAAGCGTTATTATTTACCCATCGTGGCTTAAGTGGACCAAGTTCCTTACAGCTTTCTAACTATTGGAATACTGGAGAAAGTTTTAAAATTGACTTTTTCCCAAGCCAAGATTTAACAACTTATTTAAAAGACAAAAAGAAAGCACAGCCGAAAGTTTTATTGCGTACCCTTCTGAATGAATTTACCGCGAAAAGTATTGTACAAGAGCTACAACAACTCATATGGACAGAGCATAGCGAAACGGCAATTGGTAATATTAGTGATGCACAGCTAGAGCATATTGCCGAGCAGTTACATGGTTTTTCGGTTAAACCATCAGGCACTGAAGGATACCGTACTGCCGAAGTGACCTTAGGTGGAATTGATACAACCGAAGTTTCATCTAAAACGCTCGAAAGCAAAAAGCAGAAAGGACTGTTCTTTATTGGAGAAGTACTTGATGTAACCGGCCATTTAGGAGGTTATAACTTCCAATGGGCTTGGTCTTCTGCTTATGCAGCAGCACAATATGTTTAAATGCGGAATAAGCTAATTTGCTGCTTTAGACTCACTTGATGATTTTTCAGCATCACGTGTATGCGTTGTTGCCTGTTTTGATGCGTCAGATTTGCTAAATACAAATTTATAAGCACTTGCTAAAAAACCAACGGTAATCCCAGCAATTACAACAGGTGCTAAAAAACGACCAGGTTTTTTCATCGTATTTTCCTCACTTATTTGTTTTTATAGCTGTCAAAGACAGAACGACCACTCATATAGAGTGGTCGAACTTATCACAAAAATCAAAGATTTTTTGTACGGTTTATCTGAAAATTAGTTCACTCACTAAATTTCATCATTTTCACCAGTAGAGCCAAATGGTTTATTTACAGGTGGTTGTGCTGGGTTTACCTGTGCAGAATCTGCTGGTTTTGCATCAGATGGAACCGCTGACGGTGGAGTTGTCGTCGTTGATGAAGTTGGAGTTGAAGACGTACTCGCTGTTGTTGTAGTAGGTGGTTGATATAAAGGATTTGGATGATTTGCTTCTTTTTTCGCTTTATCAAGCAAATCAGATAGCAATCTTTCTGCTGGTTGGCGACCGCCTAAACCAAATGCAAGAGCGAAAGCAACTGCAACTGCGCCTAGAGTCAAACCAAATGCAAGATTAACGATTGAATCTGCAATACCCATCGCTCTTAAACCAAGTGCAAGTACGAGACCAATAATTAACACACGAACTAAACTACCTAACCAACGCGAGCTATTATATTCGCCGCGTTGAACCACGTTCGCCACCACATTGGCAAGCCAGAAACCAATAACCAAGATTACAGCGCCCAATAGAATGTTTGCACCGAAATGGATAAACATTGCTATTAGACCACTTATTTGATCGAAACCAAGACGATCCGCAGCTTCAGAAACTGCAAATAGCATAGTAAAGAATACAATTAACCAGCCAACTGCGTTAGAAACTTTAGTTTGACCTAAAAAGCGTTGTACATCTAACTTTGCAGGAATTTCATCAACACCTGTACCTGCAATTAATTCTGCAACTAAGCGGCCAACAAAACGAGAAACAATATAAGCAACCAGTAGAATTAAACCAGCAGCAATAATGTTTGGAATCGCCTGCAAGATTTCATTGAGCATTGCTGTTGCTGGTTGAGAAATTGTCTCAATGCCTAAAGCTTCAAACGCTACAATCAATGTTGTAATAATGATGATTGCAAAAACAAATGAACCTAAGAATTTGCCTACGTTAGAGCTTTTGAAAAGACCAATTTTTTCAGCTTGAGCTTGAACACCTAAGCTATTGATTAGACCTTCAACAATACCACGCACAATTTTTGCTAAGATATAACCAACAAAAACGATAACGCCAGCAATGAAGATATTTGGTAAGAAGGCAATCGCCTCATTCACCATGTTTTGAACAGGAATAAGTAAGCCTGTTAATCCTAATATTGAAAGAACAATCGGAAGGAAAAGTAACAATACAAGCCAGTAAAGAATTTCACCAATATTCTGGCTAATTCCACCTACACCCACTTCACTGCTTAACTTATCGTCAAGTTGAGTTCGGGATAAAACATTGGTCACCCCAGCTCGCACCAGTCGAGCAACGATCCAACCAATAAAACCCACCACAACAGCAGCAATAATATTTGGAATATAGACGAGTACCTGATTCACCATATTGCTGAATGGGCCACTCACTCCACTAATGTTAAGTACATTTAAAGCAGCAACAACGGCAAGAATCAAAATAAACCAAAATATGACTTTGGAGACGAGACCTTCTATATTGGGAGTACGCCCTGTAGCTGAAGATAATTTGGCATTGGTATTTAATTTTTGCAGAAGTTTTTTTACCCCTGCTGCTACCACTAAAGCGATTATCCAGCCAACCAGTAAGATGACAATTGCAGCCAAAATAGGATGAAACTGATCCCAGTAATACATCGCATCAAACTGAGCGCCGCGAGGCCCATTAAAAAATTCATTCATATTGATATGTCCTCAATTGTTATGTTCTTTTCAGTGTGATCAATAAATGAAAAACACCAGTTCGTTGTAAAAAATGACAATAAATGTGGTCTATATCACCTTATGTTTTGAATATTTTTCAATCAACAACCTTCTGCATAAATACAACAAATTGATGCAAAAGATTGCAAAAAAAGCCTTCAGGTCACATCCTAAAGGCTTTCTATCAAGATATACTGTTGGGCTTACTATCCTTTGTAAGTCTTCAAATCAGGACTACCCATCATGACATGTGGTGTGGTCTCATGTTGAAAAGCTCCTTCTTCTTTAGGCGTTTTGCTATGATCAGCAACCATGTAGACGATGAGTGCAATAAGAAAAAGCCCAACAATAATTAAAATATAAACTGGCAATCTTCTTTTTTTCGCAGTTTCTTCAGGACTCGTCACATGAGGTGGTTTTGAAAAATCATGCATCTTCTTTCCCCTCTTCTATTATCATTAACTTTATAATCATCATAACAATTTGATTTGTTGCATTGTGTGAAAAAGCATTATGCGTAGGTGACTAGGTTTGCAAAACTCTACTTTTAAAATAATAAATTTAGTATAAAATTTAGCCACATTAATTTTGACTATTAAAAATATAATCTCATTTTATTCATAAACTTCTTCAAAACTCGATTTGTAATACAATATGTTTTAGCGCTTACTTTTTATAAAATAGGCTATAATAAGCCCCCTTGTTTTAAAGCTACTCAATTTTATGATGTATCGTCAGCAAAGCGTAACTCTTGATCTCGACACTGACGTCACACATCAATGTTATTTGCATCAAACAAGAGATGAGCATCTCATTGGTATTATTGAATTTAATAAACCAAGCTTCCAGTTAAAATGGGGTGATCTTGAGTATTTCCGTCGCCGTACCGAAGAGTTCTCGGTCATGCCATTCCCTGAATGTGTTAATGCGATGATTGTTGATATTCGTAATATCAATGTATTTCTGGACAATGAAGTCCCGATTTTACCGTGGCGTTTACTTGAAGAAGACTGCCCTGTTCGCTTGGTTGTTCCTCAAGATCGTCTTGAATATTATGCAGGTCTGTTTGAACCAACTTGGCTTTCAACAGATGTCGACAGCGCGATTTCAGAAATTCGTGAATTTATGGATATGTTTGTCCATTAATAAACATATCCATAAAAAGTTTTCTTAAAAATATTTTATTTTCGGTTTTTACCAATAATTTTCTACCGCAATATTTCCCTCACCACGACGATTCATCGTCAAACCACGACGTTTTAAAGCTTCTTTGGTATCATCAACCATTTGTGGGTTTCCACATAACATGACGTGACTAGTTGCTGAGTTAAGTTCCGAACCTGCTGCTTTTTCTAACTCACCATTTTCGATTAAAACCGGTAAGCGCTCATGCAACGGCGCTGATGAGTCTCGGGTAATAATAGTAATAAATTTAAAGCCGTTATGTCCTTCCCCAAACGTTTCAGCAATCTCTTGAATACGATCAACATATGCCAATTCATCTGCCGTACGGACGCTATAGACCAAATTAATCTTTTGATAATTAATCCAAGTTTCAAAGTCTTGTAGCATCGACAAAAAAGGAGCTAGACCTGTACCTGTTGCTAATAACCATAAATCATGCGGTAAAGGTTGCTGATAACGCGCCAAAGTCAGGTATCCATAGGGAATTTTTTCTAAATATAGCTCATCACCGACTTTCAAATGCTGTAGATTCGAAGTGAAAGCACCATCTGGTACAACAATTGAGAAGAATTCTAGCGTTTCATCAAATGGAGAAGACACCACCGAATAAGCACGGACAACCAGTTCGTCACCTACCTTTAAACCTATACGCGCAAACTGACCTGCGGTAAATTTAAAATGCGAAGGGCGAGTCATGGTAAAGCTGAAAAGTGTTGGGGTCCAACGATGAACTGATAAAACTTTTTCTACGCTAAATTTTTCAATTGACATGATTTCAACGTGGCATGAAATAGTGCGCTCATGTTAGCATGACAGCCGAAATAATGAATACTTTTAAACGTTAAGGCTTTTTAAACATGCGGATGACATTACGCCAGTTGGCTGTTTTTGTAGCAGTCGCCCAAGAAGGAACCGTTACTAAAGCCAGTGATGCGGTCAGACTGACGCAAAGTGCAGCTAGTATGGCTTTAGCCGATTTAGAAGACGGCTTAGGTGCTCCTTTATTTGATCGTTTAGGTAAGCGCTTACAGCTTAATGATCTTGGACGTTTTTTACTTCCTCAAGCATTAGAAATATTAGGGCGTTGTGAAGCATTTGAACAAGCTGCCAAGGGTGAATTACAAAGTATCGATTTACGTATCGGTGCGACTTTAACCATTAGCGACTATTTAATGCCTGATTTAATGGCTAACTTTTTACAACGTCATCCGCAAGCACATTTACAACTTCAAGTGGGTAATACACGCCAAATGATTGAAGCAGTAAATCAGTTCCAATTAGATTTAGCTTTAATTGAAGGTTCTTGTCACTTACCTCAACTCCAGTGTATTCATTGGCGTGATGATGAGTTAGCAGTATGCTGTTCACCAGATCATCCTTTAACTCGTTTAAATCGTCCGCTTACACCTCAAGATTTTCATGACGTAGAATGGATTTTACGTGAAGAAGGATCTGGTACGCGTGAAGTCTTTGATAATGCAATTTTGCAAGATCTACCAGATGCCAACATTCGCTTAACGCTTGGTCACAATGAAGCAATCTTGAAAATAGTGGCAGGTGGTTTAGGAATGTCTTGTATTTCTAGATTAGCGATTGAACCTTTAAGTGAGAAAGGTCAACTCGTTATTTTAGATACACCATTTTGGCAACTGACCCGTCCACTTTATATGCTGGTACATCGCCAAAAATATCAAGGCCCAGGACTTAAAGCATTTTTAAAATTCTGCGATGAAGATCAGGCTTAAAGCCTGATCTTCTAATGCCATCGTGAATCATTTTCACATGGCTCACCGTCATGATCTCCATCCATTTTAGTGTTCGGGCAATTTCTTACAAACCAACGTGCCTCTTCTAAGGAATGCATTTGCGAACAATGCTCACGCCCATCACAATGAAAAGCCGATGTTTCATTATTTACTCGTTCCGGGGCTGGAGCTGTTTGAGAAGCAACTGTTTGAGGAGTAAATGCTAAAGCCTTTTTCGTTTTCTCAGAAAGTTGTATATCTGGCAATTCACCCAAAGCTGCGCGCTGTTCCTTAATAATCTGCTTCTGTTGCTCTATTAATAATTGTACTTTTTCATGTGATGCACGCTGCTGAGCTTGTTGACGATAGTGCAATACTATAAAAGTCACACACGCAACAATAACCAAGATGCCAACGATAAATATACTGATGTACTCACGTGAACTCAGCTTGAATTTGCTGCGTTTAATTTTTCCCCGTTGAACCATATTTCCCCATTCTTTATCTTATTATTCATTTTAAGAAAATTAAGGGAAATTAATATCTCCCTTAATTCTAAATCACTTAATCTTTCTGAACGCATCAAAACAACTATCTAGTACATTCATTATTTAAGTGTTTTTAATATATTACATCTAGCTCATTATTAACGTCGGAAATTTGACAATAACTCACTCGTGATCGCTTTATTGTGATCCGCAATTTTATTTTTTTTTGTTTTCGCAGGATTCGTGTCAACACGCTCAATTTTGATCGCTTTAAATTTCCCTTGATTGTCAGCCGCAAGAAATCTCACTTTTTCATTTCTTTTCGGCTCACCTTCTGATGCAGGAAAGTCAGAAATATGAAAGAAAATATCTCCTTCAGTGGTCGAAATAAAACCAAACCCCTTATCGGCGTTATATTGTTTTACTCTTCCAATATAAAACTCTTGTTTCATGATCTTTCCCCTACTTTTCCCATCCAATCATTGCTGTAAATAAAAAGAGACTTTCAATTCCGCTGTTAAAAAATACGGTTTGATGAAGTCTCTTTTTTTATGACTATTTCAAAAATTAATCTTTTTGAACACTACCAAAAATCTTGTCGCCAGCATCGCCTAAACCAGGAACGATATAACCTTGTTCATTTAAGCCGTCATCAATAGATGCAGTATAAAGCTGAATGTCAGGATGTGCTGCCTCAACTTTTGCAATTCCTTCAGGAGCTGCAACCAATACCATAACACGAATATCTTTACATCCACTTGCTTTTAACACATCAATTGCAGCAACCAAAGAGTTACCTGTTGCCAGCATAGGATCGATAATCATTGCAATACGGTTAGCCACATCTGGAACTAGCTTTTTATAGTAAGTACGTACTTCCAAAGTCTCTTCGTTACGCTCAAGACCTAACACACTTACTTTTGCACTTGGAATCAGATTAAGCACGCCATCAAGCATACCAATACCAGCACGTAAAATCGGTACAATCGTTATTTTTTTACCAGCAATACGCTGAGTAGTAACAGTTCCAGCCCATCCATCAATTTCGCAATCCACAACTGGTAAATCTTTCGTTGCTTCATATGTCAATAACATAGTCACTTCTTGAGCAAGCTCACGGAAATTCTTAGTACTGATGTCAGCACGACGTAATAAACCTAATTTATGACGAATAAGTGGGTGACGAATTTCTTGAATGGCCACAGATGTTACCTAAAAATATAAAAACGTATTTATTATAATCTTTTTTTAACTATCAATAAAAAAAAGCCTCCATATTTGGAGGCTTTTTTGTACACAAGAATTATTGTTGTTGCGAAAGCATGAAATGTAATGGAGATAAAATTTCTGCTTTTAATGCCAAATTAATCATTGGATCTGGATATACACCCAAAATAATCACTAATGCAGCAGCAGCTAATACCATCAAACCACCCACTTTTTGTCCCCAATGTGCATCAGCATCAATACGAGGAGTTTCAGGTGGAGTCATATACATCACAACCATCACACGTAAGTAGTAATACAAACCAATACCACTACCCACAATAATCATTGCAGCTAAGAACCAGTGTTGAGTCGTTACAGCAGCCATAACAACCAAGAACTTACCAATGAAGCCTGCTGTTAATGGAATACCAGCCAAAGATAACATCATGACTGTTAATGTTGCTGTAAGTACTGGACGACGCCAGAACAAACCACGGTAGTCTGCAAGGCTTTGAGCTTCATCTACGTTGTTATATGGGCTAGACATTAACGCTACTGCACCAAAGGCACCAATAGTGGTTAATACATAAGTCACCACATACACAGTTACGCTACCTAAGCTCGCATATGTCATGCTGATTAAAGCAATTAACAAATAACCAAAGTGAGCAATAGATGAATAACCCAAAATACGTTTTAAGTTCACTTGACGAACAGCGAGCAAGTTACCGACTAAAATTGACAATACAGCAATGATTGTCAAAACAGTCACTAGCGAGTTCACCATGATTGCGCCAGAAGCAAGCAAATAACGTACGAACAAACCAATAGTTGCAACCTTAGCAGCAGTCGCTAAGAAAGTTGCCATTGGCGCTGGAGCACCTGCATATACATCTGGTGTCCATTTGTGGAACGGTGCAAGCGATAATTTGAATGCAACAGCGAAAATAATAAGTGCTAAACCTAATAACACCATTGGCTGTTTGATTGCGCCAAATAAAGCTTGAACAGAATCATAGAATGAAAGCGAACCAGTGTAAGCGTAGATATACGCCATACCCATCAACAACATTGCAGAAGCTGTTGCAGAAAGTACAAGGTACTTAATACCCGCTTCAAGCGATTGGCTACGTTGATATGTATAAGCAAGTAAGCCATATACAGGAATCGACATTAACTCAAGGCTAATAAAGAAAGATGCATAGTGAGAACTTGCAACCATCAACATTGCACCAGCTACAGAAGCAAGTAACAGAAGATAGAGTTCTTCACGGTTGTCTTTATAAGTCTCGATGTAAGCATGAGACAGAGTACAACAAGCCAATGATGCAACTAAAATCATGAACTGATAGAACAAAGTAAATGGATCAACCATAAACATGCCCATCACATTTGCCGGTACAAATTTACCGCCAAATAGTTCTAGCAAGATATAAAGTGCAGCAAGGTTTAAACCGACAACAGAAGTTGTTGCGATTAAATTATGGTTACGCTTAATTGAAATAAGCAACATAACGACAACTGTTGTCAATGCAACAATCATCACAGGTGCTAATGGCATAAGCGTAGAGAATGATACTGTGAAGTTCATGATTATTGGATCTCCACATGGTCAAGTTGAGTAGCTGTTTGCTGAACAGTTTCAACGACTTCTTGTACTGGCACATAACTATTGACCAACCACTGCATACTTGAATGAGATACATCCAAGAATGTTTGTGGGAAGATACCAAGCCAAACGAGACCAATCGCACAAATCATCAAAATAACAACTTCACGAGCAGATAAGTCTTTTAATGGACTAGTGTAGTGTTGCTTTTGTTCAGGGTTTGGCTCACCAAATAAAGCACGGTGAATCAAGATCAAGCCATATAAACCTGCAAATACAAGGCTGATAGAAGCAAGAATCGTGAAGGCAGGATATTTATTAAATGAACCCATCAAAATCAGGAATTCACCAATAAAGTTACCTAAACCTGGCACACCAACAAGAGCAGCTACGAAGAACATTAAGAAGAATGGTAAGTATTGGAGTTGACCACGAAGACCACCCATCAAACGCAAATCACGTGTATGCAAGCGCTCGTAGATTTGACCAGACATAATGAACAATGCAGCAGATGACAAACCATGTGCCAACATCATGATCATTAAACCTTGGAAGGTCAAAATATTACCTGCATAGATTGCAAGTAAAATGAAGCCCATGTGTGAAATCGACGTATACGCAAGTAAACGTTTCATGTCAGTTTGCTGGTAAGCACACCAAGCGCCGTAGAAAATACCAATCAAACCGAAAATAATCGCAATATCTGCAAACTGTGCAGAAGCTGCTGGGAAGAATGGAATTACAAAACGGAGCAAACCGTACGCTGCTGTCTTAATCAAGATACCAGCCAAGTCTACAGAACCCGCTGTAGGAGCTTGAGCATGCGCATCTGGTAACCAACCATGCAATGGGAAAACTGGTAACTTCACTGCAAAACCAATAAAGAAGCAGATCATGAAACCATACGCGAAGCCAGCAGGTAAACGATTCGCTACAGCTAATAAATAGTTGTAATCAAAACCGATCATACCAGTCATCATGTAACCATAGACCACAAGGCCAAGGATACCGATTAACATCACTAAACCAGCGATTTGCGTATATAAGAAGAACTTAGTTGCAGCGTAAACACGTGAACGGCCGTTTGAACCTTTATGACCCCATAACGCAATCAAGAAGTAGATTGGTACAAGCATCATCTCCCAGAAGAAGAAGAATAGGAACAAATCAATTGCCAAGAACACGCCAATAACGCCACCTAAACTCCATAATAAGTTTAAGTGGAAGAAACCAACGTTCTTTTGAATCTCACCCCATGAACAACCAACAGCAAGTACACCGAGTAAAGCCGTTAACAACACCATGAGTAAAGACAAGCCATCCACTGCTAAGTGAATGCCAATACCGAGAGATTTAATCCACGGTAAATAGAACTCAGCTGACCAAGTTGGGACTTTTGAGCCCAACTCGTACGTATAAGTACCACTTTGCCAAAGTGCAAGACCTAAGCCCAAAGTAATGAGCATACCTATTAAGGCAATCCAGCGTGGCAAAGTTTTGTCGAGTTTATCGACTAACCAACAAGCAAAACCTGCAATGAACGGAACAAGGATCAGCGCGGGTAAAATTAAATTGTTTTCCATTTTATTTCCCCACTACCTGAATAACGATCAAGATCATCAATAACACCACTACACCGAGTGACATGCTTGATGCGTATTCACGCAATGAACCTGTTTGACGTGAGCTTGTAAAACTGTTTCCGCCTTTAACAAGCGCAGGAAGCACAAGCCACAAGCTATCAATTGGATCACGACCAAATAGTTTGGCGAAGAATAAATAAGGTTTAACAAAAACGATGTCATACAACGCATCGAAACCAAATGCAGTACGACAGATATGAGCTAAGCCAGCACCAAGACTTGTTTGAGCAAACGATTTTACTGCACCGTAAGCAAATGCAAACAGACCAATACCAACTGCTAAACCAACAAGCGCGATACCTACAGCTAAATGCTCTGCTCCATGCATGCCTTCTACAAACTGTTCAGCAACGTGGAATTCAGGAATTTTTGCTGTATTTAAAATACCAGCTACAGGACCTTTTAGTGCAGCGCCCACAAAAGTAGACAATACAGCCAAGATACCTAATGGAGCCCAGTAAGTTGCACCTTTAATCTCATGGTAATGTGTATTTTCTTTACCGAAGAATACAACCCAGATTAAACGGAAGGTATAGATTGAAGTCAGGAACGCACCTGCTACACCAGCCCAATATAAGGTGTGGTATAGAGCAACTGATTGACCTTGAACCCAAACTTCACCAAGAATCGCATCTTTTGAGAAGAAGCCGATTGTTAAGAATGGAATCGCTGCTAATGCACCGCCACCAATCGCGAAACATGCAAATAGGAATTTGTTTTTGTAGAACAAACCGCCCATTTTGAAAATATTTTGTTCGTGATGGTAAGCAAGAATAACTGCACCAGAAGACAAGAATAATAATGCTTTGAAGAATGCGTGAGCCAACATGTGGAACAAGCCAGCTTGGTAAGCTTCTGCACCTACAGCCATAAACATATAACCAAGCTGACTCATTGTTGAGTAAGCCAAAATACGTTTGATGTCTGTTTGCACAAGAGCAGCAAAGCCTGCAACTAATAAAGTTACAGCACCCGTTACCGAAATGAATTGCATCACTTCAGGTGCAAGCTCAAATACGCTAAATAGACGGCAGCATAAGTACACACCAGCCGTTACCATTGTTGCTGCGTGGATTAATGCAGAAACAGGTGTTGGACCTGCCATCGCATCTGCCAACCATGTTTGCAATGGAATTTGAGCAGATTTACCAGCAGCACCTAAGAACAGCATTAATGCAGTCCAGATGGTAAGTGACGAACTTTTCGTCATTACTTCTGCTGCATGTTCAACGATGTACTGAGTATTCAGCGTACCAAATTGTTGGTAAAGCAAGAATAAAGCGATAAGTAAGAATACGTCACCTACGCGGGTAACTGTAAATGCTTTGATCGCTGCCCAACCATTTGCAGGGTTTGCATAATAGAAACCGATGAGCAAGTAAGAGCAAAGACCTACGCCTTCCCAACCTAAGAATAACAACGCTAAGTTATCACCCAATACAAGCACAAGCATGCTTGCAACGAATAGGTTGAAATAAGAGAAGAAGCGCGCATAACCTTCTTCACCACGCATGTACCATGATGCAAAGATGTGGATTAGGAAACCAACACCAGTGATCATGCCCATCATAAGTAAAGATAAGCCATCTAAATGTAAGCTAATGCCAGGAGCGAAACCACCAACATTGAACCATGTCCAAAGGTTTTGAACAAAAACCTGCTGACCGCTATTGGTAAATGCCATACCAGCAATCAATGCAAATAATGCAGATAAACCTACAGAACCCACACCAATAATTGCTGCAACATTTTCAGAGAGCTTATCACGCCCTACCGCCAATAAAATAAAACCGATTAGCGGAAATAATACTGTTAGATATAAATAACTCATCCGCGCATCTCACTAGCAGCATCCACATCCAAATGATGGAAGCGATGATAGAACTGAAGGACAATCGCAAGACCGATACACGCCTCTGCCGCAGCAAGGGTTAAAATCAGAATGAACATCACTTGTCCATCTGGTTGTGCCCATACGCTACCCGCAAGAACGAATGCTAACGCAGCAGCATTCATCATGATTTCAAGGCTCATTAACATAAATAGTAGGTTGCGTCGCACCATTACACCGTAAAAACCGAGTGCAAAAAGAATGGTTGCAACAATCAAACCATGTTCTAAAGGGATCTGGCCCATTATTCTTTTTCCTCTTCTGCACCTGGTTCACGTTTACCTAAGTGGTATGCTGCAACAAGGGCTGCTAGCAATAACATCGCGGCAACTTCAACCAATAATAAGTAGTGAGTAAAGAGCGCTTGACCAACAACTTTTGGTCCAATTACTTGTGCTCCAAGTGGTGCAGAGATGGTTGTATATTCACCACCAAGCATCCAAACTAAAAGTAAGCCAAGTAAAAAGCTCATGAGTGCTGGATATGCCCAAGCATCTGAAGAAAGCCATTTACGCTCTTGTTCTACAGTGTGTTGCCCTAAGTTAAGCATCATCACCACGAATACGAACAAGACCATAATTGCACCAGCATAAACAATGATTTCGAGGGCGCCAGCAAACGGCGCACCTACGATCATGAAAATACCAGCAACTGCAAGTAATGAAACAATCAGACTAAGCAATGCATGTACAGGGTTCGTGTTAGTAACTACACGAACCGTAGAAACGATGGCCACGAGCGCCATCAAATAAAACGGCCACATCATGGTAATAGACTCCGTACATCGATTGGTGCACTTTCTTTTTGTGCTTGACCTTTCTCTTTACCGCTAACAGCCATACCAGTTACACGGTAGAAGTTGTAGTCTGGGTATTTACCTGGACCTGAAATGAGTAAGTTTTCTTTCTCATATACAAGGTCTTGACGTACGTATTCGCCTAACTCGAAATCTGGAGTCATTTGAATCGCTGTCGTTGGACATGCTTCTTCACACATACCGCAGAAAATACAACGAGAGAAGTTGATACGGAAAAACTCCGGATACCAACGCCCATCTTCTTTTTCTGCTTTTTGTAGTGAAATACAGCCAACTGGACATGCAACCGCACAAAGGTTACATGCCACACAACGTTCTTCCCCATCTGGGTCACGCGTTAATACGATACGACCACGAAAGCGTGGCGGCACAATTTGTTCAGCCGGTACTTCTGGATATAAAATCGTGTCACGTTTACGCGTTGCATGGCTAAATACCATAAACAACGAACGTACAATTGATCCGAATCCAGCTAGAAATTTATACATTTTGTACTCCCTGCTGTCCTAGGCCTGATTCATCAGAATCACAGCACCAGTCACTAACAAGTTGACCAACGCCAATGGCAAACAAATTTTCCAACCAAAGTTCATGACTTGGTCATAACGTGGACGCATTAAAGAACCACGTGCCAATACAAACATCATTACAAAGAATGCTGTTTTAATCACAAACCAGAATACTGGTGGAACAAATGGAATTTCTAAATTGAATGGCGCTAACCAGCCACCAAAGAATAAAGTCACGATCAATGCAGAGATAAGTACAACGTTGACATATTCAGCAACGAAGAACATACCCCATTTCATACCGCCATATTCAACATGGTAACCTTCAGCCAATTCTTGTTCTGCTTCTGGTTGGTCAAATGGATGACGGTGAGTTACCGCAACACCAGCAACCACAAAAATCAAGAAACCTAAGAATTGTGGAATAACGAACCAAACATCGCGTTGTGCTTCAACAATTTCACGAAGGTTGAATGAACCTGCAATTGCAACCACACCCATTAACGAGATACCCAAGAACACTTCATAAGAAATGGTTTGAGCAGCTGAACGTAAGCCACCAAGCAATGAGTATTTGTTATTTGAAGCCCAGCCACCAAATAAGACTGCATAGACTGCAATACCAGCCATTGCCATAAAGAACAACAAACCGATGCTCATGTCGGCAACACCCAGTGAAGGACTCACCGGGATAACCATGAACGAAAGCACCGCAGTTGCCATCGCAACTGCCGGAGCTAAACGGAAAGTTAATTTATCAGCAAATTTTGGTGTCCAGTCTTCTTTGAACATGATCTTAAGCATGTCGGCAACGATCTGGAACATACCACCAGGACCAACACGGTTTGGACCATAACGGTCTTGCCACCAAGCAAGTAAACGACGCTCAATAAAAGACATCAACGCAGCAACAAGAACAACGACAAGCAAAATCACAACTGCTTGAACAACTGCATAAGCAATTGGCCAGTTCTCAGCCCAAAGTGGCGTTTGACGTATAATTTCTTGATTCATGAATTACACTCCTAATGCCACTGAAACAGGCTCAGCTAACGATACTGTTGGTGCTAAACCAACTGGGTAACCGATATAACCTGTAGGTAAGTATTCAATTACTTGTACAGGCAAGCTCACTGTAGTTTCGCCTGCTTTAACTGTAATGCGTTGGCCTTCTTGCAAATTCAAACGCGTTGCATCTTGCTCACCAACTGCAAACATAGCTTCTGGAATACGAGTTTCCATTGCAGGTGTTTTAATCGTGAATTCACCAGAACCAAAGATGTGGTGCATTGGTACAAGACGGAAGCTTTCAGGGTTTGCAACTACAGCAGTTGGAGCAACATAGCTACGTGCTGGACGTTTTGCTAAACGATCGAATAAACGAACGCCCGAATCACCACCTTTTAAGTGACCGCCCACTTCATCTTGGTATTTGTTCCAAGATTGTGGAGAGTTCCAACCTGGAGCCCACGCAAATGGTACAAGTGAAGATGCTTTTTGTGGACCAACATAACCTTCCATAGAGAATGTTAATGCTGAGTCTGGATCTGTTGGCTGTTTAGGTTCATGAACCGATAAAGGTGCACGAATTGCTGTACGACCAGAATAACGACGTGGTTCTCGCGCAATTTTCAAACCATGTACACGGTAGCCTGCATCTGGTGCAACGTCTTGAATTGCTTCAAGCACAGGAACATTTTTAACGATAGTTTCGATAACGTCATCAAGCAATGTCCAATCAACTGGCTTACCTTTAAGACCAGTTTCAATGGCATGCAACCAACGCCAAGATTCTTTAATCGCGTATTCAGGCTTGTAGTAGCTTGGGTCGTAAACTTGGTAGAAGCGCTGTGCGCGGCCTTCTTGGCTTACAACAGTACCATCACCCTCAGCAAAGCTTGATGCTGAAAGTACAATATCCGCCTGTTTCACAGTTTCTGTTTCGCTGTGATCAAGCACGATTACTGTTTCAGCTTTATCAAGTGCTGCTTTAACTTGAGCAGCCGGTAAGCGACGGAACAAGTCATTTTCAACAATCACAAGTGTGTCGTAGTCTTGAGCAAATGCTTGTTCAAGGCTTAAACCGCCAAACAATGCCAAGCCCATAGAGTTCACTTCAGGAACAACAAGGCTTAAACCAGCTTTTGAACCAAGGTTTTGCGTTAACTCTGCCGCAGCTTCCATAATTGAAGCATCTTGCAAACTTGTACCCGCAATAATTAACGGTTTGTTTGCTGCTTTTAAAGTGTCGGCAATAGTTTGAGCAAATGCTTTTGCATCGTCATCTAAACCACTTACAACTTCACCTTTAACTGCTGCAGCAACTGCAAAACCTAAACGCGCGATGTCGTTTGGCGATGCAACCACTTCACCAGTCGCAACATCAGCAAGACGAGTTTGAGTTGCAGCCAAGATATAGATCGGAGACTTCGCTTCCTGACCAATACGTTGTACAGGCTCAGCCAACCAATCTGGCGTACGTGTTTTTGCAGCCATTTCGCGAGCTTTGTTTTTCGCAGCTTGACGAACTGACAATGCCATACGAGGTGCAGTTTGAGTTAAATCTTCACCCAAAATTAATACTGCATCATAGCCTTCAATTTCACGCATGTTCGGGTTATAAATACCCTCTGTTTGCATGATTGAAGCTGCAAGCTCAACAAGATTTTGCTCTTTTTGTGCAACACCTGTTGAATAGTTTGCCTGACCTACAAGTTCACGTAATGCGTAGTTTGATTCTAAACTTGCACGGGGTGAACCAATACCTAAAACTTTCTTACCTTCAAGTTTCGCAATTGCTTGATCTAAAGCTTGGTCAACTGAAACAGTTGCTACTGTTTCACCATTACGGAATTGAGGTTGACGCGGACGATCTGCACGGTTGACATAACCTGTGCCAAAACGACCTTTGTCACAAAGGAAGTATTGGTTAACCGAACCATTGAAACGGTTTTCTACACGACGGATTTCGCCATAACGCTCACCCGGAGAAATGTTACAACCCGAAGAACAGCCATGACACACGCTTGGTGCATATTGCATATCCCATTTACGGTTATAGCGTTCTGAATGAGTCTTGTCGGTAAATACACCTGTTGGACATACTTCAGTCAAGTTACCTGAGAATTCAGACTCTAAAGTACCTGATTCTGGGCGACCAAAGTAAACACGTGACGCATTGGCATATACACCAAAGTCTGTACCACCCGCATAGTCTTTGTAGTAACGAACACAACGGTAACAAGCAATACAACGGTTCATTTCATGCGCGATGAATGAGCCGAGTTCTTGATTGTAGTGTGTACGCTTCGTAAAACGATAGCGACGACGGTCGTGACCTGTCATTACAGTCATATCTTGTAAATGACAGTGACCACCCTCTTCACATACTGGACAGTCGTGTGGGTGATTCGTCATTAAGAATTCAACAATAGACGCACGGAAATCCGTAGCTTCTTTGTCTTCAATCGAGATATAGGTATTGTCAGATGCTGGCGTCATGCATGACATCACAAGACGTCCGCGCGTATCTTCAGGATTTGCATACTGAGTTACGGCACATTGACGGCAAGAACCAACCGAACCTAAGGATGGATGCCAACAAAAATATGGGATGTCGATGCCGAGACTCAAACATGCTTGTAGCAAGTTTTCCGAGCCGTTGACTTCATACGATTTTCCATCGACATGAATTGTAGCCATAGTCGAATTCCTTAAGCTTGTTCTACGTTGCTGGTTTGCACGACAGGACGATTCGTCACTTTCGCTTCAAACTCACCACGGAAATGTTTGAGTGCGCCCATAAGCGGCTCCATCGCACCTGGTGCGTGGGCACAGAAAGTTTTACCAATCCACAATTTACGAGTTAACTCTTGTAAATGATCGATGTCTTCTTTCTTACCTTCACCTGTCTCAAGTGCTTTAAGCGCTTTCACAGCCCATGGCAAACCATCACGGCATGGTGTACAGAAACCGCATGATTCGCGCGCAAAGAACTCTTCTAAGTTACGAGTGAGCGATACCATGCATTGAGTTTCATCTACCACCATCAACAAACATGTTCCCAAACGAGAACCTGCTTTCATAATAGTGTCTGCATCCATTGGTAAATCAATAGTATCTGCAGGTAAAAAGTCAGTTGAAGCACCACCTGGTAACCATGCTTTAAGCTTCAAGCCTTCACGCATACCACCAGCATGATCTTCAATTACTTCACGAGCAGTCGTACCAAATGGAAGTTCCCAAAGACCAGGGAATTTAACTTTACCTGACGCACCATAAATCTTAGTGCCTGGATCTTTTGATTTACCAGCTGATAAACCGATATACCACTCTGGACCACGAAGCATGATTGCTGGCAAGTTGTTATAAGTTTCAACGTTGTTCACAATCGTCGGACGACCCCATGCACCAGCAACTTGCGGGAATGGTGGTTTAGTACGTGGGTTAGCACGGCGGCCTTCAAGTGAGTTAATCAATGCAGTTTCTTCACCGCAGATATAACGACCTGCGCCTGTATGCACGTGTAACTCAAAGTTCCAGCCAGAACCTAAAATGTTGTCACCTAAGTAACCTTTAGCGCGAATTTGCTCAAGCGCTTCATTTAGGTATTGTGCAGCCTCGATGTATTCGCCACGAATGAAGATATAACCTTGAGTTGCTTCTAAGGTATAACCTGCAATCAACATACCTTCGATCAATTGGTGAGGAAGTTTTTCCATCAACAAACGGTCTTTAAAGGTACCTGGTTCCATCTCATCGGCGTTACAGATTAAGTAACGTGGGCCACCATCATTTGGTGCCATAAGAGACCATTTGATCCCTGCTGGGAAGCCTGCACCACCACGACCTTTTACAGTTGCAGCTTTAATGACATCTAACACTTCAGCAGGTTTCATACCTAATGCTTTTTTAAAGCCTGCATAACCTTCAAGTGCTTCGTAATCGTCAGCGCTACGTACTGCTTCTTGTTTGCTTAAACGCCAAGTCAGTGGATGAGTTTCCGGATTACCGTCGCCATAAATTGGTTTTGGTTCGGTATTCATACATACTTCTCCAATAACTGTTTGATTGATGTCACTTCCACTAAACCGTGAGTATCTTCATCAATCATTAACGTTGGGCCTTTGTCACAGTTGCCTAGGCAGCAAATTGGTAGCAGTGTAAAACGACCATCTGGTGTCGTCTGACCATACTGAATACCTAATTCACGCTGGAATGCTTCAGCAAGTGTTTCAGCACCCATTAAGAAGCAAGCAATTGAGTCACAAAGCAAAATTACGTGACGACCTACCGGATGGCGATAGATACGGTTGTAAAATGTTGCAACACCTTCCAAATCAGCAACACTCATCGACAACAACTGTGCGATGGCATTCATTTGAGCGTCATCTACCCAACCATTACGGCGCTGTACGCACTTCAAAGCATCCAAAGAGGCTGCACGTGGGTACGGATAGTGACCAATGTGATGTTCGATGTCGTGAATTTCTTCCGCAGTCAAAATTCCTTCAACATTCACACGTGGTTTTTTATCAGTCAAAATCATCATTATGTGTTACCTCTTAGCGATCCACGTCAGCCATAACCACGTCAATGGTCGCCAGATAAATGATTAAGTCAGATACTAAACTTCCGTTAATCACTGAAGGCATTTGCTGTAAGTGAGTAAACGTCGGTGTACGAATACGAGTACGATAACTCATGGTCGCTTTATCTGAAGTCAAGTAATAAGTACTTGCACCTTTCACAACTTCTGTCATGAATGATGATTCACCAGCAGGCATAACAGGACCCCATGACACGCTTAAGAAGTGCGTAATCAAGGTTTCAATGTCTTGTAATGTCTTATCTTTTGGTGGTGGCACAGCCAATGGGTGATCCGCTTTATATGGACCAGAAGGCATGTTATCCAAACACTGTTTGATAATTTTGAGTGACTCAGTAATTTCACGGAAGTGAACAAGTACACGAGCGTATGCATCGCCTTCATACTCAACTGGCACATCAAAATCAAAGTTTTCATAGCCACTGTATGGACGATATTTACGAACGTCGAAATCAATACCTGTTGCACGTAAACCAGTACCAGTCACACCCCACGCAAGCGCAGATTTTGCATCGTATTGAGCAACATTACGTGTACGACCAATAAACACAGAGTTTTTAAGTGCAGCTGTGTAGTATTCGTTCAAACGTTTAGGCATCCACTCTAGCAACTCTTTAACAAGTTTTTGCCAGTTGTTTGGAAGGTCATGTGCTGTACCACCAATACGGAACCATGCTGGATGCATACGGTAACCCGTGATTGCTTCAACAATGTCGTAAACTTTTTGACGGTCTGCGAACATATAGAATACTGGTGTCATACCACCGGCATCCTGAATTGCCGTACCACAGAATAACAAGTGGTTATTAATACGGAACAATTCGTTCAACATGACACGAATTACTTGTGCACGTTCAGGAACTTTAATACCTGCCATTTGCTCTACAGCCATTACATACGGCATGTTTTGAGCACAACCACCTAAGTAGTCAACACGGTCAGTATAAGGAATGAAAGAATGCCATGTTTGACGTTCAGCCATCTTTTCCACACCACGGTGGTGATAACCGATATCAGGTACACAGTCCTTCACTTCTTCGCCATCTAACTGCAATACAACACGGAACGCACCGTGCGCAGATGGATGGTTAGGACCCAAGTTCAAGAACATGAAGTCTTCGTCAGCGTTACCACGCTTAAGACCCCAATCTTCAGGTACAAAGCGTAAGTGTTCCTGTTCGAAATCTTGCTTCGCTTTGTCTTGCATGTACGGCGTATATTCTGTCGCACGTGCTGAATATTCTTTACGAAGCGGGTGACCTTCCCAATAAGTTGGCAACAAAATACGACGGAGCATTGGATGCCCTTCGAAATTGATACCGAACATATCGTAAGCTTCACGTTCATACCAGTTGGCATTTGGCCAGATATTTGTCGCTGTCGGGAGGTTAAGATCATTTTCGTTCAAGGCAACCTTGATACGAATGTCACTATTACGCTCAAGCGATAATAAATGATAGAACACAGTGAAGTCAGATGCTGGTAAACCATCACGATGTTGACGTAAACGCTCATCCATCGCTGATAAGTCAAACAGCATTACATAAGGACGTTCCACTTTACGCAGGAACATGAGGACTTCTTGCACGCGTGCGCGCTCAACCCAGACTGTTGGAAACTCTTCAAAAGTCGCCTGCACATAGAAGTTCTCACCAAATTTGGTTTTGAGCTCTTCTACGATTGCAAATGCTGGGCGTGAATCAACTGGTGTTGACTCTGGCATAGCAATGTCAGTTTCAGCCATTGGCTTGGCTTCCTATTTAATACAAATTCTGTCAATTTTCTCGATGAACATATCGGTTAGATATGTCAAAGGACCGTCAAAAATTATTTAGTCTCATCCATAGAGCGCAAGTTTTTAACGGCAATACGCTGTGCATTCTTACGATCACGTTCTGGCATCATCTTTGGCTTATACACTGGCTGAAGATCATCACCAATCACGGCAGAAAGCGGGCGTCGCTCTAATTGAATCTGGTCTTGCAAAAGCATTAATGCTTGAATTAATGCTTCAGGACGAGGTGGACAACCTGGGACGTACACGTCAACAGGAATAATTTTGTCTACACCTTGTACTACTGAATAGATGTCGTACATACCTCCAGAGTTTGCACAAGCACCCATTGAAATAACCCACTTAGGTTCTAACATTTGTTCGTACAAACGTTGAATAACCGGAGCCATTTTGACAAAGCAGGTACCTGCAACAATCATCAAGTCAGCCTGACGAGGTGAAGCACGAATAACCTCTGCACCGAAACGGGACAAGTCATGCACGCCTGTTAAAGTCGTTGCATATTCAACGTAACAACATGAGGTACCAAAGTTAAATGGCCACAAAGAGTTTTTACGTCCCCAGTTTACTGCTGTATGCAAGACATCCTCTAAACGAGTCATGAATACATTCTTATTCACTTCCTCTTCAAGCGGATCAGTCACAATTTGACGGTCTTGCAATGGGTATTGATCAGCATCCGGATTCGCGCGGGTCAGAGTATATTTCATCCCGACTTACTCCTTTTCAGATGACAATGCAGGTGTAGTTTTTGACTTAACACGACCTGATGATTGGGCTGGAATCTGGCCTGTAGGGTCAGTTACGAGCTCTTCAATAGAGTTAAAGCGTGTAATTTCAGCAATATTCATTGTTGGTGAGCCAACTTTGATCTTTTCACCTGCTGATTTACGACGATCTGCTGGTGACCAACTTAAGGCACCTACAGAGAAGGCATAAACAAGCGCAATCAATAGATCAACGACAAAGATCACAACAGTGGTATATCCCAACCACCCTACTTCACGCACAGAAGTAGACCATGCATAGAGGTAAAGTGCCTCTAAGTCGAATACAACAAAGAAAATTGCAACTAAATAGAACTTTGCAGACAGGCGAATGCGAGCGCCACCAGCACTCACGACACCTGATTCAAACTGCTCTTGCTTAGCACGTCCCCACGATTTTCCCCCGAGGAGTAAGGGAACTGTGAGCATAAAGACGCAAAGAAATGTAACGCCGATCACGAAGGCGATAATCGCCCAGTCGTATGGAGTAATGGCACTCATGCGGGGATAACTCCTGGCAGGCCTATTATTTAACAAAGAATGTATGTATTGGCCTTTGAATACACCAAACACAAAATTAATCCCGCCAATTGTACCTGATTTCTAATTTCGCATGCTAGTTGAAGCGTCTTAGTCTTTTGGATGATTTTCTAATCAAAAGTATTCATCTATGTCTTGTAGAGGGGGTTTCACCGTTCATAATCGGTTTATTTGATAGTTTTTATGCTTGTGATGATTTTTTTCATTTTTTGATTTTTAATATTATTTGAACAATCGCTCATTTGGTCAAATTAAACAACTTACTTTTTTATAATATTAAGCGGTTTTTTATTGTATTCATCTTCTGCTCTGAATTATGATGAATGTTTAATCATGCATAATATTTATTACTCTTGGATAAGGGTATTTATCATTAAGGGCAGCTGATGCCATACTCACTTCGTGAACTTTCATTTTCTTCCTTCCTGAAATTTTTCATTCTATTTACGATCATTGTTTCGATATGCTGCTTTATTGGAATTGCATCTCGGCCCCTTAGTTTTCTGGCTTTTTTCTGGCCGGCCAATTCAGTTTTATTAGGATTACTGGTTCGCTATCCTCAAACACGTAAGCTCGGTACTTTTCTTGGTGCATATACTGGATATGTTATTGCCGACCTTATTCAAGGTACACCATTTTTACTGACTATTATCCTAACAACATCTAACTATATTTATGTTGTTACCTCTTTAGTGCTGTATCTATGTTTAAGTCAACACATTAGATCTGCTCATCGTGGTTATTCTTACCTTTTTTTATTCGGGTTATGTGGCATAGGCAGTTTAGTTGGCGCTTTATTTGCCGCAACTTTTGTGCCTATGTTTAATACCAAGTTTATGCTTGGCAGCTTTTGGGCTGAGTTTGGTTACTGGATGACATCAGAACTACAAAATGCCCTACTCTTACTTCCTATACTGCTCAACATCCCTGCTTACTCCCAGATAAAACGTTATTTTAATGGTCATCGGGAGCATATAAGCATTATCGACTTATTGCCTTTTTTAGCTGTATTAATTTCAATTACAGTAAGTTATTACGACTCTGGGCCAGGTTCTTTACTCTATCCAATCGCAGCTTTAGTTTGGTGTGCTATACGCTACAAACCTATTGTGGTCGCCCTAATTACCTCATTTACCAGTGCTTATATTATTTACCATGTCTCTGGGCATTATTTATTACTTTATCCAGAAGATTACCTCAGCAATACCATTTCAATTCGTATTGGCTTAATTATGATGACGCTTGCACCTCTGACTGTTTCTAGCATTAGTGCACTTCATTCTGAGTTAATTCAAAAACCCCAACATGCTATTGCCCATGATGAGCTCACATCTAGTTTAACTCGACGTCAATTTTTACAATCAGTTCGTATACTTCAAGAAAAAGTTCAAAAGGAAAATAAAACATCTGCTTTTTTTATGCTGGATGTCGATCATTTTAAAAAAGTAAATGATAGTTATGGCCACTTAATTGGAGATAGAGCCTTACAAACCTGTGTAACCACTATACAAAATATTTTGCACCCTCATGATTTACTAGGACGTTTTGGTGGCGAAGAGTTCGCAATTTTTATTCCTGATACCAATAAAGAAGCCGCTTTTGAGCTCGCCGAAAGAATACGTACCAAGATTAGCCAGCAACCGATTTATGTTTATGGGAAATTACCTATTTTTGTACAGGTCAGTATTGGTATAAGTCTATATTCACCAAATCACCATCGGTCTATTGAAAGCCTGTTTAAAGAAGCCGATGACGCACTCTATCAAGCTAAACGCCAAGGACGTAATCGGGTTTTTATTTCTTTGTAATATTTTAAAGTCATCATCTAGTGTAATGAATTTTATACAATAACTTCTGTTTTTGCCATGTATGCTAATAACAGATAATAAGGAGAAAAATGTATGAATCTAGAATATACGCATAAACCAGACTATTACTTGTTCGCGCAATTACTCGTGCGACATATAGAAAGCTATATTCAAAAACATCCAGATGCAGATAATGCCATTTTTGACTTGAGAGATGTCTATGAAATTTTTAGACAAGATTTCGCGTCAACCACGACAAACCTAGAAGGCATTTTACATATTGCAGATTCATATAAAGTTGAAACTTTGAATGGAGACCAACCTCTTATTCAAAAATATCAAATTGATGCTAAAAATAATTCGCTGTTAATTGACTTTAATACCGATGCTCTCAACAGTCTAAGAAGCGGCAAACCGATTTTGGAGCCTGACGCGACTCAACTATAAATCAACCAATAAAAAAGCACCTTATGCAGGTGCTTTTTTATTGGCTTTTAATGGGGGTTGTTTAAATCGATGTGCAGGCCAAGTCATAATAAAACGTGCCCCACCCAAACTTGGGCTTTCATCAACTTTAATTTCGCCACCAAACCAGTAAGCAATACGACTTACAATTGAAAGTCCCAGACCATAACCACCAGAGGCACGCGTACGGCTGTCATCTAAACGCGCAAAGGCTTCAAATACACGCTTACGGTCTTGTTCAGGGATACCCGGCCCATCATCTTCAACACAGACAAAAGCCATGCCATCACTGTGAATACCACCAGTAATACGCACTTTATTATCACAATAACGAACCGCATTTCCGACCAAATTTTGTACAACACGGTGAAGGTAACGACGCTCTGCATCCACCTTGACATATAAAGGTGGTGGAACGAGCTCAATCTCTTTCTGCGTTTTTAAAGCTTCAGTTTCAACAGCAACCTGATCCAACACTTCAAACAGCACAATTTCTGCAAAATCTAACGAAGGTGTGCCCTGCTCTAGTTTTGCATAAGTCATAATTTCATCAATCAAGGTATTGAGTGCTTCAATATCTTTATCAATCATGTCGACCTGATGCATACGATGATTGTAGTCATCTTCTTCGGCCAACATTTCCGTACCAAAGCGTATACGTGCTACTGGCGTTCTCAGTTCATGAGACACGGCACGCATTAACTCACGTTGAGCTTCAATTAAACGCTGAATATGATCAGACATATTGTTATAGCTTGAAGCCAAGTTTGCCATTTCGTCACTTCCTTCAATAGGAACACGCAATGACAAATCACCCGATTTCATACGGTTTAATGCATAACGCACTTGTCGAATTTTGCGCTCTAACGGCAAAATCAAACCATAGACACCTAAACTTAATAAGAACAAGCTAAATAAGGTAATACCCGCAGAAAGCTGTAAAGGCATCCAGTTAAACATTGGAACAGGGCCTAACACCAAAACTTGCGTAGGATGGTTCGGAATTGGAGAGACAATCGAAATAGTTGTACCACGTACTGTTGCACTATCTTTGTACAACATCACGCTTTGATCTTGGCGTAAACGTCCAATCTGTTCAGAATCCAGATTTATATCTTGAATGTTTTGAATATTGATTGGATATGAAAAATGTTTTTGAATCTTGGCAAGATACTCTTGTTCCTGACACGGATAAAACATGAGGTAGTCGAGTACAAAAATAGGAAGAGCCTTCATTTGGCGTTCACTAATTTTGTCGACTTTTATAGATAGATAATGCTGCGGGTCGTCACGCAAGCCAATAATCACATAAGCAATACTATTGCTTGCATCGTAACGAACTACAGATTTTTGTGCTTCGATCCGTTTTTTCTCGGTTCGAGACAGTTCAACCTTACTTGCATCGGTATAGTAAATTGGAAGTTCGAGCAAATCAGATGCGTCAGAAATCCAATCTATCTTTTGCTGCTTCCCAGGTTGTCGAGCGACCCCTTCACTAATGACATAAGAAATACCATCAGTTAAAGATTCTCGGTATTCTTGCGCGCGTTGGTAGTTGATAATTTGTACCAGTAAATACCCAAAAACAGCCACCAAAACAACAAGAATTACCAGCCCCGCATATATTCGCAGGAATATACTGTGTTTAAACACTCGACCAACCTTATAGGAAGTTTAATCAGATTTTACAATCCATTGGTTTCTTTAACAAACAAGTAACCTTTACTACGTACAGTTTTAATACGTTTTGGATTTTCAGGATCATCGCCAATTTTTGGACGAATACGCGAAATACGCACATCGATTGAACGGTCTTGACCATCGTATTCGATACCACGTAAACGTTCGAAGATATCTTCGCGCGATAAGATACGACCAGCGTTTGATGCAAGCAACCATAACAAGTCATATTCAGCACTTGTAAAGTCAACAAGTTCACCGTTTAACGTTACAGAGCGGCCGCCATTGTCGATGACAAGGTCGTCAAACTCAATACGTTGTGCAACTTCATCTTCAACAGTTTTATCTGTGCGACGTAATAGTGCACGAATGCGCGCTAACAATACACGTGGCTGAACTGGTTTAGCGACATAATCGTCAGCACCCATTTCCAGACCAAGTACTTGGTCCATGTCTTCAGTACGTGCAGTCAACATTAAAATAGGTTGATGGTAATGTGGACGAACTTCACGACAAACGGTTAAACCATCGGCACCTGGCAACATGACATCCAAGACCACAAGATCTGGTTGTTCACTAATAATACGACGAATTGCACGGTTACCATCAGTTTCCACACCAACTTCCAAGCCGTTGCGGATTAAGTATTCTTGAGTTAATCGTGCTAAACGCTCGTCATCTTCAACGATCAGAATCTTTGGTAACTTTTCTTCTTGGCTCATATCATTGCCCCTATAAATCTCATTACATGCATCTTAAAAATCTTGCAGATACATTCGTTTATCATTTGCAATATACACACGTTTACATTGTAAACAAGTAGGCGTTCACCAAACTGATACATGACAACCATGTTTTGTTGCATTTTATTAATCTTTGAATTTCCAAGTATTTTTAATATCTGTTTATTGTTATTAAAAGTCATAATCTATTCATATTTCCTATGTATGAATATTAAACAAATTATTTCTTGGCGGAATTTAAATTCATTCAAGTGCTTGTTTTTTGAGTTATCCACAAAGTTATCTATAAGCGTTTTTTAATAGCTTTGGTATGCTATATCCCGACAAATCATACAGATAAAAAATTACTAAAAAGTCAAGATTGATCTAGCTTAAAAAATCCCGTATCTTGTGTTGAAAATAAACTTTAACTACTAAGTCTTGTGTTTATCCCTCAAATATCGTGGCATGTTTTTTGCTCGGTTCAAACGGTCTATGAACATAACAAAAGTGACAATGGAGCTATGCTGGCATGAGCGTAATTACTTCGACTCCCGGTCAAATTCAGGTGATTAAACGCACTGGAGATGTTGCTGCATTTGATGCAGATAAAATTTCTGTTGCGATTGGTAAAGCTTTTCTTGCTGTGGAAGGTCAACAGAGTTCGGATTCTAGCCGTATTCACGACCGTATTACCCAGTTGACGGAAATGGTTTTAAATACATTTACTCGCCGTTTACCATCGGGCGGTACGATCCACATTGAAGAAATTCAAGATCAAGTAGAACTTGCTTTAATGCGTACTGGGGAACAAAAAGTTGCCCGCGCTTATGTGATTTACCGTGAACAACGCGCTAACGCTCGTCAGCAAACAAACTCAAACCACCACCCTACTTTACAAGTTACTGACGCGAACGGTCAGCTTCAGCCACTTGATTTAAGTGCATTACAAGCTACAGTTTCTAAAGCAGCTGAAGGTTTGGAAGGTATTGACGTTCAAGCAATCGTAGATGAAACCGTTAAAAACTTATATAACGGCGTAAAAGAAAGCGATATTGCTACAACCATGATGATGGCAACACGTACCCGTATTGAACAAGAACCAAACTACACTTACGTAACTGCACGTTTGCTCTGTAATGAATTAGTGGGCACAGGTTTAGCTTTCTTAGGCCTACCAACTGATACTGCTGAAAACAATGCACTCGAAGCATTCTTGAAAAAAGGTGTAGAGCTTGATTTGCTTTCACCTGACTTGCTTGACTTCGACCTAGAAAAACTAGCAGCAGCAATTCAACCAGAACGCTCTAATCAGTTTACCTACTTAGGTTTACAAACTCTATTTGACCGTTACTTCATTCACTCAAACGGCGTTCGCTTCGAGTTACCACAATTATTCTTCATGCGTGTGTCAATGGGTCTTGCACTCAATGAGCAAGATAAAGAAGAGCGTGCAATCGAGTTCTATAACTTATTGTCTAGCTTCGACTATATGGCTTCTACGCCTACCCTGTTTAACTCAGGTACATTACGTCCACAGCTTTCAAGTTGTTACTTAACAACGATTGGCGATGACCTTTATGACATTTATGGTGCAATGCGTGACAACGCGATGCTTTCTAAATGGGCTGGTGGTTTAGGTAATGACTGGACACCTGTACGTGCCTTGAACTCTTATATTAAAGGTACAAATGGTAAGTCTCAGGGTGTTGTTCCATTCTTGAAAGTTGCGAACGATACTGCTGTTGCCGTAAACCAAGGTGGTAAGCGTAAAGGTGCTGTATGTGCATACCTAGAAACTTGGCACTTAGACATCGAAGAGTTCTTAGAGCTTCGTAAAAACACTGGTGATGACCGTCGCCGTACACACGACATGAACACTGCGAACTGGGTTCCAGACTTGTTTATGCAACGTGTATTTGAAGATGGTGAATGGACACTCTTTACCCCTTCTGAAACTCCAGATTTGCACGACTTAACTGGTGCTGAATTTGCTGAGCGTTATGCTTACTATGAGTCTGTAGCGAAAGAAACTAACATGCTACACAAGAAAGTGCGTGCTAAAGATTTATGGCGCAAAATGCTTTCTATGTTGTTTGAAACTGGTCACCCTTGGATCACGTTCAAAGATGTATGTAACTTACGTTCACCACAACAACACGTTGGTGTAGTTCACTCATCTAACTTATGTACTGAAATTACCTTGAATACAAATCAAGACGAAATTGCGGTATGTAACTTGGGTTCGATCAACCTTGTACAACACGTTCAAGGTGGTGTGTTAGACCGTGAGAAGTTAGCTCGCACAATTAAAACAGCAGTACGTATGCTCGATAACGTTATCGACATTAACTACTATGCTGTACCACAAGCGAAAAACTCTAACTTGAAACACCGTCCTGTAGGTATGGGTATCATGGGCTTCCAAGATGCGCTATACGAGATGGGTATTGCTTACGGTTCAGACGCTGCTGTTGATTTTGCAGATGAATCAATGGAAGTGATTAGCTACTATGCGATTGAAACTTCAAGCAACTTGGCTGTTGAACGTGGTTCTTACTCAACATTCAAAGGTTCATTGTGGGATCAAGGTATCCTTCCAATCGACTCTTTAGAAATTGTTGCGAAATCTCGTCCAGAGCGTATGTTCGAAGTTGACCGTACTCAACGTTTAGACTGGGACACTTTACGTGCCAAAGTTCAAAAAGACGGTATGCGTAACTCAAACGTGATGGCAATTGCTCCAACGGCAACCATCTCGAACATTTGTGGTGTTTCTCAGTCTATTGAGCCAACATTCCAAAACTTATATGTGAAATCTAACCTGTCTGGTGAGTTCACTGTTATTAACCCTTACCTTGTTCGTGCCTTGAAAGACCGTGGTCTTTGGGACACAGTAATGGTTAACGACCTTAAACACTTTGAAGGTTCAGTACAAAAAATTGCTCGTATTCCTGAAGAATTAAAAGCAATCTTTGCTACTGCGTTTGAAGTAGATACACGTTGGATCGTTGATGCTGCATCACGTCGTCAAAAATGGATTGATCAAGCTCAGTCACTTAACCTTTACATCTCTGGTGCAAATGGTAAGAAACTTGACATCACATACAAGATGGCATGGTTACGTGGTCTTAAGACAACTTATTACCTCCGAGCTTTAGGTGCGACTTCTGCTGAAAAATCTACAATTAACACAGGTGCTTTAAACGCAGTTAAACCTGCGACTGTTGAAGCAGCTCCAGTTGCTACCCCTGTTGTAGAAGCGAAGAAACCAGAAGCAGCGGTTGAAGAAGAAGGCTTTACCCAAGCAGCTCCTGTACCAATGGCTTGCTCAATCGACAACCCTGATTGTGAAGCTTGCCAATAACATTCAATAAAATTGCTCTTTTTCACTAAAGAGCAATTTTAAAAGAGGTAAAGATTATGCTTTCTCATCTCAGCCATAATTATATGCTTGGTGTTGGAGTATTAATCTTTGCCTTTATTTTCTTTTATATGCCGATGGTTTACGCATTCATTACGATACGTAAGCAACAGCGTAAGCAAAATAAGTTGTAGTGAGTAGAGACCAAAGGCCCAAAATTTGGTCATACCTTAATAAAACTTAATTTTGTTTACACATTAAAAGCGTATAGTAGGGACATCTTCGTTTAAGAGATGTCAAATATAGATATATACAACGAAGAGAGAACAAAAATGTCTATCCTTAGTTGGGACGATTTTGAAGATGATTCGCAAAAACCGGCTGCACCTGAACACAAGTCTGCGGCCATCCAACCGGAAAAAACGCCAGATTCGCAGAATGTATCTACTGCGCAGCCATCATCGCCGAGCGTGGCAGCTCCACAATCCGCTGGAACCCATTCCGTGCGACCAACAGTTGCCTCCGATACAATGGCTAGAGCCTCTGCAGCCTTAGAACATTTAGACGTTGCTCCTGGCCTTGAAGAGCTAGAAATGGGCGCGCAACGCGTTCAGGTTGACGACAAAGCCATGATTAACTGTCGCGCTGACTTGAACCAGCTTGTTCCATTTAAATACGAATGGGCTTGGCAGAAGTATCTTGACGGGTGTGCAAACCACTGGATGCCACAAGAAGTTAACATGAACCATGACATCGCGCTTTGGAAGTCTGAAAATGGCTTAACCGAAGATGAGCGTACTATTGTTATGCGTTCTTTAGGTTTCTTCTCGACTGCGGACTCTTTGGTTGCGAACAACTTGGTATTGGCGATTTACCGTCACATTACTAACCCTGAATGCCGTCAGTATATTTTGCGTCAAGCGTTTGAAGAAGCAATTCATACTCACGCTTACCAATACTGTATCGAATCTTTAGGTATGGATGAAGGCGAAGTCTTCAACATGTACCGTGAGATTCCATCTGTTGCGCGTAAAGCATCTTGGGGTCTTAAGTACACTCAATCTTTAAGTGACCCTACTTTCCACACTGGTACTCCTGAAAACGACCAACGTTTACTTCGTAACTTGATCGCATTCTACTGTGTACTTGAAGGTATCTTCTTCTACTGTGGCTTTACTCAAATCTTGAGTATGGGCCGTCGTAACAAGATGAACGGTGTTGCTGAACAGTTCCAATACATCTTGCGTGATGAGTCTATGCACTTGAACTTTGGTATCGACATGATTAACCAAATCAAGATTGAGAACCCTCACCTTTGGACTGCCGAGTTCCAACAAGAAGTGATTCAAATGATTCTTGAAGGCACAATGCTTGAAATCGAATATGCACGTGACACAATGCCACGTGGTGTATTGGGTATGAACGCAAGCATGATGGAAGAATACTTGAAATTCATCTGCAACCGTCGTTTATCTCAGTTAGGTTTACCAGAGCAATTTGCTGGTGTAACCAATCCATTTGCGTGGATGTCAGAAATGATGGACTTACGTAAAGAGAAGAACTTCTTTGAAACTCGCGTAACTGACTACCAAACTGGTGGTGCGTTAAGCTGGTAAGTTTCGACTTAGTTAATTAAGAAAAAACCGCTATCTATTAGCGGTTTTTTATTTAAGACATATTTCATTAAATTAGAAAACAACAGATAAAATAAAGAACAAAATCAACAATATAGAAATTTAAAATTTATATTAATTTTAACTGGCTAAAATAAGCATTTTTAATATTCAGACACTAACAACCACAAATCCAAAACATATTATAGACAATAAGAGCTGGAGCATTTACAGGATAAGTACCACTATCCAGCACCTTATAGAACCTACTCTTATATTTAATAGTTAATAATTTTTCCTTTCGGCTAACTACTAAACCAACTCTATAAATAAAATAAATAGAATCATTATTAGTTATTCGTCTATATACAAATTGCACAGAATCTTCTTTTTGAATTTTTGAATGATCAACTACAATAAAACCATTACATTTAGAGCACTTCCATTTCTTTAAATCAATACTCTTATCCATATTTAATTTTACCAGATCATAAAAATCAACTACATAGCTATCCAATATAACTGTTAATAAATTAAATTTATTTTATATAACACATACAACAATATGAATAAAAAATAAAAATATCAATATGAATTTAATTTTAAAATTAATTTTTAATTTAATACGTATTAAATTAAAAATTAAAACACAATTTAATACGCAACAAAAACTAAATTATTTCAATCCATTATTAAATTTGATATTACTCATATAATTAATCATTGGATTTTTCAATTACTCTTTGGATTACAGTCCTTGAAACAGCAAGATCCTTAGCTAAAGAATATACACTAAATCCTTTTTTAAATTTATTAATAACATCCTGTTTTTGATCATTCGTTAATTTTTCAGGCCTACCAACCTTTTTAGATAATCTATAGTTCTTTTGTACAGATTGATCAGATATGAAAAGTTTTTCAAAAAAAAAACCCATTTCGATAAAATGGATAAAGCTATTTTTAATATCTCCTTTCAACTCACCATTTGCATAATCCAATATAATTAATTTAATTTTCTTTTTTTCAATTAAAATAATTGTAGATAATATTTCTTTAAAACTATTTCCTAAACAATCAATACCTTTAACAATTAGAAAGTCACCCTCCTCCAAGGAATAATTAATTAGATTAAAAAAAATATTCCGTATAGTAATAGACTTATCTACTGATACTAATTCAATAATAATTCTATTTGGATGAATTTTATGATTAAAGCTTGCTAGTACAGAAATAAAAGATTCTTTTTCTTTTTGTAAATCGTCAATATTTGGATTTATTCGTATATATGCATAAATACGCATAGCCATGCCCCCTCTTTCTTATCCCTTAGAGTAATGTGAAGTATGTCTAATAAAGTAAATTAAAATAAAAAAATACTTTTAGATCTTCACTTATTGATTTTTATACAATTAGTTTATTAATTTCATACTTTTATAGTAGTGTAATTATTTTAATATTTCTACTATTTTTAAAATTCAAACCTTCACAACAATCAAAAATATAATATCAAAAAACATTATATAAATATCAATATATTAGTAGAAAATTACTTTACTTTTTAAATTTAAATCTTATAAAATAATATAAGAACATTATAAATATAGCCAAATATTAAAAAATCAAAATCATATATATTTAAAATATTAATAGAAAATTTCAAATTATAAATTTTCATAAACCATCCTACAAAGATGTTTTAAAACTATGTTTTTTATTTTTAATAAATTTAAACATATAGTTAAAAACAAAACAAAAGAAATAAAAAAACACCTATATATCATATATATAAAAAAAACACCAAAAATTACCCGATTATCTAAACTCTATTTTGTTATGTTATGTATATTCAAATCACTCAAATAAAAAAATAAAACTAGATTTTAATATTAGATTAATATTAAATTTAGAAAGACTTAGTAACAAGGTAATTAAACATGAAAAAAAACACCCCTAAAAAAACAATAAAATTATCAACCAATACAATAATAATGATCAAAAAACTGATGAACAGTGAAGCTTCAATTGTGTATTTAATTAATATGTTTTAAACACTGTATAGTACACTTTTGTGATTTAGTTCATGTTTTTTTTAAAAAAATAAGATGCTAAGATTTGTTTTGTTTTTATTTGATTTTGGTGTTTTTAATATGCGTACATATGCCTATGTTAGAATAGAGCCTAATTTGCAATTTGAATTTTCTAGATATATCTCTTTTTTTAGTGAATATGGTTATAAAATTCAAAAGAATAGATTAGTAGTAGAAGAAGTATCTGTTGATAAATCTATTATTTATAGAGATAAATTTCTTAACTTAATAAGTTATTCATTAGAAGAAGGTGATATTTTAGTGATAAAAAGCATGGATTGCTTGGGTAATAGTTTTGAAGAAATTTTAGGTATAGTTGATAAAATCGATCAAAAAAAAATCCGACTAATATGCTTGGATTACTCTAAGAATGAAATTAACGGTGACTTGAAAATTTTCTTCCTTCATTTTTTAAAATTATCAGCTGAATTTGAGAAGTTGTTCAAGTCTGACAATAAGAAGTTCAAAGATCACAAACCAACAAGAAAGGTTGGTAGACCGGAAATATTAAATAATGAACAGAAAAATAGAGTGATTGAATTGTTTAAAAAAGGCTATAGCGTATATTCACTCGCTAAAGAATTTTCAGTTACAAGAACTGTAATTCAAAGAATCTTAAACAATGCCACAAAGAGTAATGTATTGTAATTATTTAAATTTCAAACCTATTAAATACATATGGAATAATATAAAAGGGAATAGTAATGAAATACATTTTATTAATAAGGGTTAATCCTCTATAGAATATGAATGATAGAAATATTGAATATTAAACCTCAGCAAGTAAGATATTGATATATATATACATATATTTATAATATTATTATGCTTAAAATTTAATCTATATAATTCACAGTAGCTCTATATTCTGTTGCTTTTACCATATAACTTTAAAAGTATCTTTTATTATCATTACTCTTCTCAATTAAACTAGGTTTAATTAATTTTATAAGTCCAAAAACGATTTACTTTCAATTGGTTATAAAAAATATTTTATATAAAATATAATTTATGTGCATTTACTATTGATTATATTATATTTACAACGTAAAGTTGTTTTCCACGAAATAAATTAAATTAACTTTCAAGAAAATCTTGATAATATTAATGTATTTCAAATTTTAGCTTAACAATTTAACCATTTAAGATTTATAAATTTCAGTTTTTAATAAAATAGTTTAATGTTTTAAAGCATTATTATGAAAATTTATTTATTTTAAAGTAAGATAAATTCTTGATATGAATGATTTTTTCTGGAATTCCTCAATAGACTCAGCAACAGTTGAGATTTATATTCCTAAAGGAATTGGACCTTTTCCAACAATTATTATTTTTGATACAGGTTTAATAAAAAATACAAGAACTTATGCTACTTTCTATGCAGAAAAAATGAAAGAAATAGGTTTTTCCGTTTTTATAGTAAAATTAAATTTAGATAAAAAAATAGAAATAGGTACGATAATAGAGTATATTTTAAACCAAAAGGAAGTAAATAGTAACAAGGTCTACTTAATAGAAATTGAAAGAAATAATTTGATAGATCTTAATATAGAATTATATAAAAATTATTTTCAGGGTATCACTTCAATTAATTGCTTTAATTTAAATAATTAATTTTTTTAAAGAAAGTTTTCTTGAAAAAATTGAATAACTTATAAGGAGAGTAAGCTACTAAGGCTTAGTCTCCACTATTTACTTAATTATCAAAAACCATGACTAACAGATGATTTAGAAACATAAATTGAATTTTTCGGATTTGCATCTTCTATCCAACACGATTTAGAGATATTAATCTCATCACCACTTACTAAAGTAATCTTTGTTTGCTTCACATCGCTACTAACATTACTCGCAGCATAGTAATGATGTTTATCACAAATCACTGTCTTTTTATGATTATTTGCATATTGAGTAGCTTTATCTACTGTGACCTCACCCGTACCTAAGCTAGGATGGCCTGATTTTTCTGCTATTAAATACAATTTATGACTAGCGATGGTATTAATAGAAGCTAGTCAATAAACTGATTGATGTCCATATGGTTGATTTACTCACCCAGATAGAATCATTGTTAAGGAAAATACTATTTGAGTTAGAATTAATTTCTTCACTAATTTTAATCCTCATATTAAATATTTAAAAATCTATTTTTATAAAATCCATCTTAAATTAAAATTTATAGAATTAGGATTATCAATAATAGATATATTTTTAAAAAAGTTTAAGTAAAATTTAATTTCAATCTCGAGTTAAAATAAGAGAATTTAATACAATTTTAAACTCTTCATTAATTAAGAAGAGTCCACACCCTACAAGGCTGTGGACTTAGTGAATATCACTTAAACCTGAAATACGAGGATAATTATCTAATAAACATCCTCATGATTATATTCACATGAGAACTAATCACTATCAATTAAAAATTAATTAAGTTCAAAATATTTTATTCTTGAATAAAAATTATCCTTATCTTACATACAATAAGACTATCAATATCTTGGAAAGTGTTTTAAATATATGTTTTAAATACACGTAATCCATTAATTAAATTTTTAATATTTCATCAAAAATTATAAATTTAAAAACTCTTTCTCATCGGAATTTAGTTCTAGGCCAGATTCAATTATTGTTTTCTTAAGACATTTAAGAATTATTGAAGAGTTATAAAAGTTATTATATTTATTTAAAGGAAGTAAAAATTTTTTATCATTTGCTACCAATGATAAATTTGATAAAAAACTTCTCATAAATATATAACCAGAGAACGAATTATCTTTAAAAACCAAAGTACCATCAATATATTTACGTTTCTTTATACTATCTGGCAAATTTAATTGACTATCATTCATTTTATTAGACAAAAAAGCTAACCTATACCATAGCTTATTGTAAGGTATTTTGTAAATATTATTTTGTAAACTACTGATATTAATTGGTAAAAGAACCCCACCCTTTTTATCAATATCATCTTTTCTTAATAATCTTTCCGACCAATTTGCCATACCTTCAAGATACCAACTTGATTTTAATGGACTATACCCGTATTGATAAAGATGAAATATCTCATGAGCAACAACGGTCCAGTAATTTCCTGGAAAGTTTTTTAATCTGCTGTTTAATTTGATCAATAATGCTTTGTCTTTTTTTACCCCATCAAAACTAGCTAGATACGGCTTATCGTAAGCAATACCATTATAATTCATGCTAACCACATGAATATCAATATAATTTACTTCAGATTTATATCGAGGGCTATTAAGAGGATTAACAAAACCTAAATAGTCCAATGCATCTATAGTTGCATTAGCTTGAATTGCAATATTTTCGACATAATCTGGAATACTATTTTTATTGATATCTGTCTGCTCTATCTCATTCAGACTATAGACAACCCTAATTTTTCCAGATTTATAATATTTTTTTTCATCGATCGTCATATTTTTTTTGTACGCCGCCAAGCAATCCAAGCTCGTTAATGAGACTGAAAAAAATAAAAAAATCTTTAGAATATTATTTAAAGATAATATTTTTCCATAGTTTAAAATTATTTTCATCATTGAATCTCCATACAGATTTAGCACAGTTTTTATGGAAGAAACTTATTTTCTCTCTATTATTTAATAATTCTATAGTAGAGTTAATAAATTTCTCTGTGTCATTATCTTCGATCAAATAGCCATTATAATCATTAATAATCATTTCACTCGGACCATAATCAATATCAAAAGAAATTACTGGACAACCATTTTTTAAAGAATCCAATATAGCCATACAGAATCCTTCAGATCCGCTAGTAAATAGCATTAGATCTGCATTTTTAAGTACGGAATTTACATCAGAAACGAAATCAAGTAGCCGTACTACACCTACCAAATTATTATTTTCTATAGTTTTTATTAAGTTTTCCTTTTCAGGTCCAAAACCATAAATATCTAGGGTTGCTTCAGGAATTTTTCTATGAATTTCACCAAATAATTCTATAAGTAGATCTAATCTTTTTACTTTATCAAACCGTGCTAAGCAAACACACTTATATTTTTGTCTGGAATTTAAGCTATTTTCGAATGTTGCTCTTTTATAAAAATGGGGAATAACAGTGTAGTTTGGATAGGAACCAAATCTTTTACTAAAATCATTTTTTTGTTTCTCTGTTAAAAATATGAGATGATCTATTTTCTCTAAGTTCTCAATATAACTCTTGTAGTGAGCATTAGTTTTTGAATCTTTTTCTCTAGCTTTTGAATAATGTGCGGCATGAATAATGCCAATAACAGTAGAGTTTTCCCTTTTGTTCAACAATATATTTCTTGCAAAAACTATAGCTCTATCAATAATATAAATCTTATGCTCATTTTCACTAATTTTAGATAAAGTATATTCAAATAGTTCAATTTCCGAACTAAATTTTCGTGAAATTATGCCCCCGTCTTCATACAGATATAGACTAACTACCTTACCTTCCTTATTATAATTTCGTGATAGGACAAGATGATTATTAATATCATAGAAATCTTCTGCAAGAATTAATCTGTTACTATCTAAAACTTGTGATGAGCTTAAAATCCCTTTTTCATTAAATTTTAATCTTTTAACTATTTTGCCAGATTCAAAAATATTTATATGACTCAAAATACCTTGTTTATTTTTAACATAATATTTACAAAGCTTATTTCTATCATCAAAGACCTTAATATTGCCTAAAGTATCACTTTCAATATTTTTTTCTTCGATAGTAATTTTAATACTATCTTCTGGATTAAAATCAATTGAAAATTCATTTTTTTGATAGTAAGAATATAAATTGAAAAAATTAATATTTTCGCTTACATCTGAATCTAACAATCTACTTGCATACAAATCCTTATAAAGAAGATTAACCATAGGATTATAAGAAAGAGTACATATATTTACTTTAACTCCATTTCTACTAAATAAATCTGCTCTTTTGATTAGCGCAATTAATAGACCATTTTTTTCCTGCTTAATTGCAGGATAAAGCATATATATACCCTTTTCCTTTAACATAATAATTCTCTTATCTTAGATTTATAGGCAAAAAATTATTCTTGAAAGGTGGTTTTGCATTTTTTTGTAACCATTCGTAATAATCAAACTGAGCTTTTGCTACCGGATAAGCCATAAATCCAATTCCAGGCCCTGCATTGACTTCAAATATAGCAATATTCCCTTCTTGATCAATACCTAGATCTAAACCTAATGAATCTAAGCGCCATGAATATTGCTTTTGAAAAGCAAGTGGAAATTTTTCGAAAATTTTCTTTATACTTTTATTAATTTTTTCAAATGAGTTTGGATAATATTGCTCTAAAAATAATTTTTCACGTGTTGTGATTAATGCTCCTTGCATACCATTCGTTATATCAATATTTTTATTAATATTTACATAAGGGAAAAATTTTATTAATTTCCACTTACCACCCGCCCCTCTACTAATTTGCATCCGAAAGACTGTGTTTAGTGCGTTATTTGTAGAACTGTTGAAATATCTGCTTAGAGAATAACCTTTATTCTTAATCTCTTTATCAAAAAAACTTCTCAATTCATTTTTATTAAACTCATTTTTTTTATCTAATTGCTTTACTGTATATTTTTTATCTAAAAACTCGACAGAAAAAATTCCTTTCCCCTGATTACTTGATAAGGGCTTTAATATAACTTTTTTATATTTTTGAATTGCATCCGAAAGATCCTCAAATTTTTTACAGTCCTCAACACTTATCAAAAATTCATTAATATCTTCAATTTTTTGAAGTTTTAAATCAACATTCTTTTTTGTCCCAATTCTATTTGATGTAAAAGGAATTCTTTCTGCTAATTTTAAATATATTTCCTTATCTTCAGCCTTAACAGCGAGTCTATTTTGAATTACATTAGGAAAGTTAAATTCTTTTTCTAAAACTTGTCCATTTAATATAGTCTTGCCTAATACCTTTTCAGTTTCAAAACATACATCTTTTGCTGTAAAAACATATGCTTCATGTCCTCGACTTTGAGCAACAATGATGAAGATTTCTTCTACATCAGTTAAATTTTTTGCTGGTTTTAAAATTCCAAATACAGACATTATATTACTCCAATTAAATCATTAATCATTTCTTGATCAATCAATCTACTTTGATCATTTTTTGAATATCCTAGACAAGCAACAAGATAATTATTGCGATTTTTTACTATCTGTATGCTATTGAATACATTAGGAAAAAGTGTTCCTGTTTTAATAAATATTCTTTCATTAGAGTCAAAATCAATATTGACATAGCTTTTATTTCTTTCAACAATAATACTCTGATGACTATAAAATAAGAAAGATTCTACTTTTTTATTTTCCAACATATTAATAACTAGTTTTAATAAATCATCGATAGTTGTATATTGTTTGCTTTTATATAATCCATGCGAATTTAAAATATTTGTAAATTTCATCCCAATTCTATTTATTAATCTTTCTACATGTTCTTTATAAGAAATATTCGTTTTTTCTTCAATTACTTCTTTTAAGACTTCAGCACTCGTGTTGCTTGACTTAAATATCATATTTTTAAGCAAATCATTGATTGTTATAAGATCATTTTCAAACAAATTATAACCACTTCCAACTATTAAATTATTTTTTTTAACTCTTACAATTTCTCTTAAAGAAATATTTAAATCAAATACTAAAAATAATGTTAATAATTTTACAACTGAACCAGGTACAATTTTTATACTTGTATTCTTAGAATAAACTTCAATAATATTTTCATTATCAATAATAAAGATTGATAAAGATTTAGCAGAAATTCTCTCAATTTTTTTCATAATTGAATTAAATTCGATTAATCCTATTACTTTAGTGTCTGCGCTTGTAATAGTACTCATACTTTACTCCACTATTAATTTTTCCAATTTCATTTTTTTTATATTATTTTTTTGAAAATCAAATTCATTTAGAAACTGTTGAATATTATCTATTTCTAGACTTTGGATATCTGAAAATCCATATTCCCACCATTTCGACTCTACTAATCTATCAATAGTGTCTTCGTTAAATCTGAATTTTATAATTTTGGCTGGATTACCCCCCACAATTGCATAAGGTGGTACATCTTTTGTAACGACTGAATTTGCAGCAATTACTGCCCCATTTCCAATAGTTATTGTTGGTTTCAACAATGCCCTTGCACCAATCCAAACATCATGTCCAATATCCAATACTTTTTGTTCAATATTATTTGGTAACCTTCGAGCATTTTGATCCATCTTATTAATTTCTAAATATTTTTGATAAATTATAAAATTTCGATCATATGTTGTTGCTGAAGTTGTTAGCCATTCGTGAGGATGCCTTAAACCAAGTACCCTTACTCCCTCTGCTATTGAACAATACCGACCTACTTTAGTAGTAATTGGCAATAGAGACCAACTATAAGAAAATGCTCCCATACTCCAAATATTGTTACCGACTAAAAATGCACAAAAGGGTTCAATTTCTACTTTTTCTAGGAAATTAATGTTATCTTCATCCAAGAATCTTGAGTTACCATTACGAGTAAAATATATATGATATTCACTCATAACTTTTTTTAGCTCTCTATATTGTCTTTTCATATATCACTCAAAATAGTTATAAAAAGCTACTAAACCAGATAAATTATGCTCTTGATCATCTATTCGTGCTCTAAAACGATCATGTCTAACATAAAATGCATTCTTAATTTTATCTGGCCTAGCCATATACATCGCTAATTCAGGGTAAAAAAATCCCGTAGAACGCTGGAACTCAACTCTATATTTAATTAATTCTTTTAATTCATCAAACTTGGCTTCTTTAAACAACTCGAGATAACCATTATCTCTCATATATGAAACCATTTTATATGCTGACATCATCATTTCTAAAAATGTTGCATAAGCAGTTTTTCTATTTTTAATAAATTCCATGTGATTAAGATAATTATTCATTCCAAATCTAAAATACTTTTCCTCTGGACAGATTTTTGTTAATTCATTTGTACAATAACTCAACCAATGATCATGATATTTATCATATTTTTTTGCAATAAAATTATCAAACATTAGCTTAACAGTATCAAGTAAATCTTTATTTTTATTAATCTGATATAAACGTAGAAGCCCTAAAGCAGCTTCTCCATCATAATATACAATTCTAAAATTTTCTTTTACGCTTAATGACGGATAATTTAGAATATGGCTAGTTTGACCATATTCATTAATCATATATTGTATTCCTTTTGCTAGCATTTCAGCATTTTTCAAATACTTATCATTACCAGTTATTTCTTGATATTTAGCAAGCATAAAGATTGCAGTTGCATTTGATCCTAATTTTATTTCTAAATCTCGCTCACCATCAATCATAAACCCTTTTTCTTCTATAATTTTATAAAAATTATCAAAGGCAAATTCCATAGATTTTTCAATTTTATTTAAATATTTTTTATTAAAATCCACTTCTAATGTTTCCAATAATGCATATATCGACGTACAGTGTCGAACAGTATTATAACTCTTAATTTCTCGATCATAAGCTGGGAAATAACCATAAATAAAACGACCGTCATCTAAAATTTGATTATATAAAAACTCGGAATTATTAATAATAAGTTCTTTTACTTCGTCCTTATAATTTTCAGACTTATATCTTATTCCGTTTACAACTCCCCCAGTCTGCAAATCAATAAATTTATCATTTTCATAAAAAGCAGATACAGTATCAAAAACCCATATTTTTTTTATATCATCTAGTTTAAATACCTTAGTAATATTTTTATATTTAGATTTTATTGCATCATTAAGGTTTTTTTCATCAAAAAAATTAGGTTTATCAAAAGAAATACCTTTTATAATAGCTTTACCATATATCTCTTGCTCTAGAAAACATATGTGAAATTTATCATCAAAGCTAATTCCTTTCCTGTAGTGATTATTATGTTCCTGATTTAAAACATTAAATTCAACCTCACTCCAACTCTGTTCACTAATATTACAGACAATATCTATTTTAAAAAACTCAGGTATCCCTCTATTTTTAGAATATAAATTATCCAAGAATGAATATATTCTTTTTAACACTGTATTAAAATTTCTATCAAACGTGTTCCATACTGCACATCGTTTTTTATTATCACCAATAGATAAAAAAACACATATACTATTCTCACATTCAGAATAAGTTTTTAATTTAATTAACAACCAGATTTTTAATTTTTCTTTGAATTCCTCAAATTTACTATATGTATTAATTTCCATATCATCACTTCAAAAATCTTTTAATTATTATAACATATCGAATTTAATTTAAAAATTATTTAAACAAAATAAAAAGAGGACCCGTAGATCCTCTTTTTACTCAAACAATCAAATTAAAATAATATTTGACTATTTTGTAGTAATTCTTCAATCGTAGTATTAGTATTTTTAAGAGTCAAGAGTTCTGTAGAGTTATAAGAAGTTCCACTTCCATCTCTATCTATACTAATTACCGTGTCGTTACCTATTTGTGCAGAAGTTATATATTGACCAATATTAAGATTACTAATAGTTTGACCTGTTAATAAACTAGCTATATCAATTTTATCTCCTTGTGCTTTAGTAAAATCACTCCAAGTATCTGAACCATTTCCACCTGTAGGATCCGTCGCATTAAGAAGCTTGAATATAACTGTATCTGCACCAGTACCAGTTGTATAAACATCATTTCCTGATGTGCCAGAAATCAAATCATTTCCAGTACCAGTTTCATAATGTCTACCCAAGTTAATTGTTAATGTAGCAACATTACTTTCATCACCATTCGCAGCTATAAGTTTATAATTGAAACTTGTAGTTTGACTTCCATCCGCTGTGGCATTTGGAGTAAATGTATATGTACCGTTTGCAGCAATTTTTAATGTTCCATTACTGTAAACTAACGTTTGACCAGTAGCTTCAACAAATACACCAGCTGCATTTTCTACAAACAATTTAGTACCAACACCTCCAGTTACATCAGTACCATTACCGCTATCATCTGTAATTACATTACCTGTAGCTGGAGTAAATTCTCCAGAAGCAGTAAATGCATCATAATGTGTCACTGTTGGTTGAACTGAAGTTTGAACTGAAGTTGAATTAGTGCCATTAACAAGGAATGACTCATTACTTTCAGTACTTGTATAAATTACACGCCATTGTGTCGCCACACTATCCGCTGGTATCGAATAACTATTATCAATGATCGTAGCATTTGATCCACCTAGGAATGGATGACTATAAGTTATAGTTGGTGAAACATATACAGTTTGCCAACTACCACCTACCAATTTTTGTACGCTATAACCAAAGGTATCATTATTAGCGCCAGATGAATCAGTTGTAGTAACTTTGATAGATAAAACAGCAGAAGCATTTTTATCTACAGTAATAACATCTGAAGTATCTGTTCCAGCAACACGCGTATAGCTATAACCACCAAACAAGCTACCAGTACGAGTAACGGAAGCAGTCATTGAACCAAGATCTGCCGATTTTGTTTCAACAAAGTTTTTGTAATCTACTTGAGCGCCATTGCTGTCATTAGTAGCAACTAAGTCAACTGTGCCATCTAAAGTAGGATCAGTTGGCCAGTTAATGTCTACTTGAGAACTATCAATTCTAATATTGAGATTAGCTGTTGCTGTATTTCCATCAACATCTTGAATTATATAAGTAAACGTATCGACTTTACCTACGGAGTTAGGAATTTCCGGATTTCGGATGTATTCATAGTTCCCATTCTTATCAATATAGAGGTCGCCATAAGCACCTTCTATTTTTTGGAAACCATTAACAGATTGATCAACAGTTAATGTATTACCTGTTTCAGAAGTTACTTGAGTAACCACTAAAGGCTGACCTTCAGGGTCAACATCAGCTGCATCCCCCGGTCCTACTGGTACAATGACATTACCACTTACAACAACCTCACCATAATCAGTTGCTACACCACCTGATGGGATTGTTAAAGTTGGGAAACCTAAGCCAGTAAAGTTAAGGCCTTGATCATTTGTCATGACAATTGCATATTTACCTTCTGGTAAATTATCAATTGTTGTTCCGCCTGTATAGAACCCTACAAGCGCTGCAAAAGCAGTTCCGGCATTTGGAATATGCTCATAAAGCTCATATTGACCAGTGTTCTCATTTAAGCGAAGAACATCGAGACCTAAACTTACAATACCCACACCAGCATATAAGCCGCTGATATTAATATTGAAATCTTGCAATGTCCCTTGGGGAACTTCTACTTGCAAGGCATTATTCACAGCCCACATCCAATCCAAAATCAGACCATCATAAGAAGGCAAAACTATAGACGTTTTAGACTGTGTAGGTACTGAACTTGTAGTTGGATCAATATTAGCATCAAGCGTTGCCAAGTCATCATTCGCAACCAGATCAGAGTCCGAGTCACTGTCAGAATCAGAGTCACTGTCGCTATCAGAGTCACTGTCGCTATCAGAATCAGAGTCGCTGTCGCTATCAGAGTCAGAATCGCTGTCGCTGTCAGAGTCACTGTCGGAATCAGAGTCGCTGTCAGAATCGGAGTCGCTGTCGCTATCAGAGTCAGAATCGCTGTCGCTATCAGAGTCACTGTCACTGTCAGAGTCAGAATCGCTGTCAGAGTCTGAGTCGCTGTCAGAGTCTGAATCGCTGTCAGAGTCTGAATCGCTGTCAGAGTCTGAGTCACTGTCGGAATCAGAGTCGCTATCAGAATCAGAGTCACTGTCGCTGTCAGAGTCTGAGTCGCTGTCAGAGTCACTGTCGCTATCAGAGTCAGAGTCGCTGTCGCTATCAGAGTCAGAGTCGCTGTCAGAATCAGAGTCGCTGTCAGAATCAGAATCGCTGTCGCTATCAGAATCAGAGTCACTGTCGGAATCAGAGTCGCTGTCAGAATCAGAGTCGCTGTCAGAGTCGCTGTCGCTATCAGAGTCAGAGTCGCTGTCAGAATCAGAATCGCTGTCGCTATCAGAATCAGAGTCACTGTCGGAGTCAGAATCGCTGTCAGAGTCTGAGTCACTGTCAGAGTCTGAGTCACTGTCGGAATCAGAGTCGCTGTCAGAATCAGAGTCGCTGTCAGAATCAGAATCGCTGTCGCTATCAGAATCAGAGTCACTGTCGGAATCAGAGTCGCTGAGAGCAAAACAAGAGGGGTGAAGATCACGCGCGCGGTGGGG
>NZ_JANBNX010000025.1:0-57239 GCF_035615275.1 Acinetobacter sp. IK23 | reverse complement strand
AAAGATTCCAAAGATTCCAAAGATTCCAAAGATTCCAAAGATTCCAAAGATTCCAAAGATTCCAAAGATTCCAAAGATTCCAAAGATTCCAAAGATTCCAAAGATTCCAAAGATTCCAAAGATTCCAAAGAAACAATAGAGTAAATACTCTATTTCAACCTATATTTCTTCTTATTTTTAAATTACTTCTTTTATCATTAATTATGTTTAGTGGGTTCCACGTGGAACGTTTAATTGATTTTATGATCCAGAAATAAAAAAAGCAGGATTACTCCTGCTTTTTATCACTACACAACATTCTTAGTCAGTGAATGTTACTCGTGCAATTGCTTTTTTTCCTGACTGAATAATGAAAGTACCGTTTTCTTTTACAGAGAAACCTGCATCAACAGCATTCCAGTCAACTTTTACTGCACCGCGAGCTACCGCATCTTTTGCAGCTGCTGCATTTGGATTTAGGCCTGCTACACGTAAAATCGTGGCAATAAAGATTTCTCCACCAAACTCACCACGCGAAATAGTCACTTCAGGTGTATCTTCAGGTACTTCACCTTCTGTAATACGGTTACCAGCACTTTTATGAGCATTAGCAGCTGCTTCTGCATCATGGAAGCGTTCAACTAGCTCAAGCGCGAGAATACGTTTTACTTCCTGCGGATTACGACCTGCAGCAATTTCATCTAATAAAGCTTTGATCTCATCGAGAGATTTAAAACTTAATAAATCGAAATAGCGTTCGATTAAAGAGTCAGGCATTGATAATACTTTTTGGTACATTGCCCCTGGTGTATCAAATACACCAATATAGTTACCTAAAGATTTAGACATTTTATTTACGCCATCTAGACCTTCTAGAATCGGCACAGTGATACATACTTGTGATTCTTGGCCATAACGGCTTTGTAAGGTACGACCCATAAGTAAGTTAAAGGTCTGGTCTGTTCCGCCTAACTCAACGTCAGCTTCAAGTGCAATTGAGTCATAACCTTGAACTAGAGGATATAAAAACTCATGAATTGCAATCGGCTGATGGTTGCTATAACGCTTAGTAAAGTCATCACGCTCTAACATACGAGATACAGTTTGCTGGCTTGCTAATTGAATAAGGTCAGCAGCAGACTTTTGATTAAACCATTCTGAGTTAAAACGTACTTTTGTTTTATTTGGATCTAATATTTTGAAAACTTGTTCTTGATAAGTTTTAGCGTTAGCTTCTACTTGTTCACGTGACAACGGCGGACGAGTTGCACTTTTACCAGTTGGGTCACCGATCATCGCTGTATAGTCACCAATTAAGAAGGTAACTTCATGGCCCAAGTCTTGGAACGTTTTTAGTTTATTAATAAGAACCGTATGTCCTAAATGTAAATCTGGTGCTGTAGGGTCAAAACCAGCTTTAATTTTAAGAGGACGATTCTCTTTAAGCTTTTTCAGTAAATCTTCTTCTGAAATAATTTCGTGCGTGCCTCGTTGGATGAGGGCAAGCTGTTCTTCGGCGGGCAAGAAATTTGACATCACAAAACCTAAACACATCAGTTATTCAATTTGTGCGATATACTAACATTTTTCAGCGTCTTGCAGGGGAAGTTGCATATGAGCGCAATCTATATCGGCGTAATGACTGGCACTAGTATGGATGGTGTAGATATTGTTGCGGCTTCATTTGAGCCACTACAGCTTCATGCCACTCTTACAGTTCCATTCGAACCCGAGTTACGTGATGAGCTTATGGCATTAACTTTACCCGATGACAATGAAATTGACCGTATGGGTAAAGCTGATGTTGCTCTAGCCAAAATGATTGGTCACGGGATTAATAGCTTAATTGAAAAGCACCAATTAGACCGTAGTCAGATTAAAGCGATTGGTTCGCATGGGCAAACTATTCGTCATCGTCCAGAGCATGGCTTTACGTTACAAATTGGCGATCCAAACATCATTACTGAAATTACTCAGATTCCAGTTGTTTCAGATTTCCGTCGTAGAGATATGGCTGCAGGCGGACAAGGTGCTCCATTAGTTCCAGCTTTTCATCAGGCATTATTTCAACATCCAAGCATTCATCGTGTGATTTTGAATTTAGGTGGCATTGCCAATGTAAGTATGTTGCCTGCCAATAATCCTGACGGCGTATTTGGGTTTGATACTGGGCCTGCGAATATTTTGATGGATGCATGGTGTCATCGCCACACGGGTCATCCATATGATGAAAATGGTGATTGGGCTGCTTATGGTCATCCTATCCGCTCTTTACTCGATCGTCTCCATGCGCATGAGTATTTTTCTAAAGAACCACCTAAGAGCACAGGACGTGAAGACTTCAATATTGACTGGCTAGATGATCAGTTAATTGATTGGCGTAATGATTTAACTTACGATGAGTTAGAAGATACACCTGAAAATATCCAAGCAACTTTATTAAAGCTTACTGTGCGTGCCATTCAAAAAGCGATTTATCGCTCTGAGATGGAAACAGGTGAAGTATATGTATGTGGTGGTGGTGCTTATAACTCTTATTTGTTAGAGCAATTACGTTGGCGTTTACGTAAACATAATTGGTCTGTTCAACCTACAGATGTTTTAGGGCTCTCCCCTACTTGGGTGGAGGCTACCGCATTTGCATGGTTAGCTATGCGTTTTGTAAATGGTTTAAGTGGTAATTTGCCAGCGGTAACAGGTGCTTCGAATTTTAGAATTCTAGGTACGATCACGGCGGTATAAAACTATTAATTGATTTGATTCGTCAGATTCGACCTCATAGCACATTTACTGACCCGAAATGCTGTTATGTAAATGGACATAAAAACTCATGATAAATGCCGACAAAAATAATTTAAGGCATGTTGTTATGGATTTGACCAATCGTATTCATCAATACACTCGTGGGGCTTGGACATTCGATGTGATTGATTCAGGCCCTATAGATGGTCCACTCATTGTTTTATTGCATGGTTTTCCAGAAACTGCCCATAGTTGGGAGCAAACTTCTGAACTATTGCATCAGCATGGATTTAGAACGCTTGCGATTCATCAACGTGGTTATAGTTTAAATGCTAGGCCTCAAAGCCGATTTGAGTATTCTCTGAGTGAACTTGTAGAAGATGTGGCAAGCTTTATTAAGCAGATTGGTCAACCAGTTTATTTAATTGGGCACGACTGGGGTTCTGTAATTGCGTCTAGTGTAGCCATGAAGTATCCACAATATATTCAACATCTCACTTTAGTTTCTGTACCTCATCAAGCCGCATTTTTAAAAGCTTGTTTAAGCAGTAGACAACTTTTTAAATCTTATTATTTTGCAATTTTTCAGCTACCGATTCTGCCCGAACTTTTATTTAAAAAGATACCGAAATTAGGCCGTAAGTTTCTAAAGTCATCAGGCATGACTGAACAACAAATTGAAATATTCGAAACTGAATTTATAAAAGAAAATAGATTAACAACGGCGTTAAATTGGTATCGAGGATTTTTCTGGGATAAAGCTCGGAATTCGCTTAAAGCCATAGATGTTCCAACGTTGTTTATTTGGGGTAAGCATGATATTGCCGTTACAGAAAAAAGTGCGGAGCTAAACTCACATTATTTTAAAAATAGTTATGACGCAGTTTTTATGGATGCATCGCATTGGATTCCATATCAAAATGCACCAGAACTCGTGCAATATTTTTTAGAATCTGTCCGTGAAGAGTAAGGATATAGGCAATAAAAAAACCTCTCAAAATAGAGAGGTTTTTTAAATTTTAAATTTCTTTTAAATCGAGAATGAAGAACCACAACCACATGTTGTTGTTGCATTCGGGTTTTGTACGATAAAACGCGAACCTTCAAGGCCTTCTACATAGTCAACTACTGAACCAATAAGGTATTGGTAGCTAAGTGAGTCAACCAGCATTTTTACATCGCCATTTACGAATTCTGCGTCATCTTCATTTACGCTTTCAGCAAAATTGAAGCCATACGAAAACCCTGAACATCCACCACCTGTTACATATACACGTAACATGAGATCGTCATTCCCTTCACTATCACGGAGTTGGCGTACCTTATTGGCAGCATTATCTGTCAAAACTAGAGCTTGGGCATTCATGATGATGGTTCCTCGGATTTTGCTGTGCCTTTCAAAATAAAAAAGACCCTATATTGAGTATAGCATAATCAATATAGGGTCTGTCTTCGAAGTTTAAAGCGAATCTTGAGTATTTTTATCAAGATTATTTGTAATTCTCATCTTGTAAGCCGCATTCGAAGTTTTTCGCATCTTGTTTACAACGGAATTGCCATAATAGTTTCATCATCCGTTTATCATAAACACCACGCTTTGTAAGATTAATTCGTGATTCACGCATAAGCTTTTGATAGCCCGGTTTATCTGCAGCAGGAACATCCATCCAGTACTTTTGTGGAATATCCGCTTTCATTTTTCCTAAAATAGTAAAGGCACGTGGTAACTGGCCTGCCACCCATTCTCTAGACTTCTGACCAAATCCAGCTGGGAATTTATCTGGACGGATAATAATATTTCCAGTTACCTGTAAGATTGGATAGTTAACGATTGCTCCTTTCGTGCCTAAGCCTTTTTGTAGCTCTAAAGGTTTAAACGCTGCTGCTGGTGCACCAATAATATCGACCTGATGGTTATTAAATTTAGCGCCAAAGTTCGTCACATCTGCACTCACAGCCTGTGCTCCTACCTGCTGAACCATAATCTTTTGCGCTTCATCGTAATCTAGTACAGCAATTTTTTTACCTGCAGCTTTCGCTACTGTATTAATGCTGCGGTCGTTTACTAAAAGGTAAGCATCTCCTACGGGAATAACACCAACAACCTCATAGCGGCCATTAACCATATATTTACTAAAAGTAGGACTCGCTAAACCTTGCATGACTTTAACAGCAAGCTTGAGGTCAGGAATTGCACCAATAGCATCTAATGAACCAGTAAATGAGTTAAATTGGCGACCACGCATCCCTGATACGCTAATGCCGTCACATTTACCCGCTTTAAAATCTTCAGCAATTACTGCTTCATTCTGGTTTACTTTTAGTTCGATATCAGCTCCCCAGTTTTTAGCGGCAAGTTGATAATCTTTCATGAGTGCATAAACGTCGCCATTTTTTCCAACGAAGTCAAAAACACATAACGTTTGTTTAGCCTGAACTGCAAAAGAAACTGTGGTAAGTCCCATAGCAAGTAATAGCGTTTTGGAAAATTGCATATTCTTTGTTCCTTTCCTTGTGGAGTTTTTGTTTTTCGATACCAAGAAATTTCATACCGATCAGGTATGAGTCGGATAGGCTTCATATAAAAATCATGTTGGAATATTTTTATAGACCGAATTTGCTTTTATGATTTTACTTCCATGAAAAATAGATAGTGATTGACCTACCTATTAGCAATTATTTTTAATCACTCAAGTCCTTGATCCATTTTTATACCTTCATGTTTCCTTATGAAGTTTTTATCTAATTTAGCTTAACGTCTTTCTAACTATCCACAATGGCTGAATTGACAGCCTATATAAAGCAAAAAAGCCTAGAACTCAGTCTAGGCTTTTAAGATCAATATGAATTATTCACCAGCCATTGAACATTCAAAGTTAGCTTTGTCTACAGAACAACGTGCTTTTTTCAATACAGACATCATACCGGCATCGTAAATACCACGTTTCGTTAAGTCCATACGACCATCACGTAACATTTTTTGGTACTTAAGTTTGTCTTCAGCACTTAGGTTCATTTTGTATTTACCCGGAATCTGTGCTTCTAGGCGGTTAATCATTGCAAAGTTTTTAGGTAATTGTTTTACGAACCAATCACGAGATTTTTGACCAAAGCCCGCTGGGAATTTATCTGCACGTAATACAAGGTCAGCAGTTACGTGTAAAACTGGGAAGTTCCACATTACACCGTTTGCACCTAAACCTTTGTTTAGTTCTAATGGTTTGTATGCATAAGCAGGCGCACCTACCATATCTACCTGACCATTATTAAATTTAGCAGCAAAGTTTGAAATATCAGAAAGAACTGCCTGAGCACCTACACGCTGCACCATAATTTTTTGTGCATCGTCATAGCCTAATACGGCGAATTTTTTACCCGCAGCTTTTTCAACAGAGTTGATGTTTTTGTCACGTACGAAAATAAATGCTGAACCTAGCGGAGAGATACCAGCAACTTCGTATTTTTTACCACCAAGGTTAGTTGTCATTTTTGCAGCATTACGTGCATCTAATACATAGGTAATAGCACGCTGTGCGATTTGGTTGTTAGGAACACCACCAAGCGAGTCGATTGATCCTGCGAATTTGTTATATTGGCGTGCACGCATAGCAGTCATTGCTACAGCATCACATTTACCAGCTTTAAAATCATTATCTGCAACAGCCTCGTCCTGACGAGGAACTAAGTTAATTTCAGTACCCCAGCCTTTTGCAGCTAGAGCCCATTCTTCCATCATTTTATATGAGTCGCCTGCTTTTCCTAACAGGTCGAATACACACACGGTACTCGCTGCTTGTGCTGAAGCAGAAAAACCAACAACAGAAGCGGCAGCCATAGCAAGTACGATTTTTTTCATTTTCTTCATCCTTCCACGGAATAGATTTTTTGTTTGAAGTTTCCTTTCAAACACAGATATTAATCATGTTTTTTAGAAAAAAATAGAGCTTTTACTCAAATATTTTTATCTGATTGGATCATTGTTTGTTCTATTTAAATTATTTATTAGAAGTAAAAATCTCTAATTTTCCGTAAGTTACTTTTTATATTCACAATTTTCATACCCATATTCAGCTTTGAAATATGTGTAGCGATTTTGTGATTAAAAAACAAACTACTCATCATTGAGCGTACATTCAAAATTAGTCCGTTCAATCGTACAACGTGCACGTTTCAGCACACTCATCATGGTCGCATCATAGACACCATGCTTGGTTAATTTGAGCCGTCCTTCACGTAATATTTTTTGGTATTTCAACTTATCCTCAACTGAAAAATTTAATTTAATTCTAGGCGGTACCCCTGCTTCCAACTGTTTTACCATATTGAAGTTTTGCGGTAACTGTTTAATAAACCATTCACGCGACTTGATTCCAAAGTTGGCTGGAAATCTATCATTTCTTGTTATTAAATCCCCTGTAACGTTAACAACAGGAAAAGTGAACATCGCTCCATTCGTTCCTACGCCTTTACCAATTTCTAAGGGTTTATAAGCATAAGCAGGTGCAGCAATTGCTTCGACTTGGCCACTATTAAACTTTTTCACAAAATCGGTAATTTCCGATGGAATAGGATGTGCACCGACACTTTCAACCATAATTTTTTGAGCTGCGTCATACTGTAAAATAGCAAATTTAGTACCACGTACTTTTTCAATTGAGTTCAGGCTTTTATCTCTTACAAACAGATAAGCCAAACCAATCTGTACAATACCCACAACCTCGTAGTTTGTTCCATTTTGTGTAGTTACCATGCGATGTCTATTACGCTGATCTAAAACGTAACTAATCGCCTTTTGAGCAATTGCATTACTGGTCACACCACCAATCGCATCAATCGAACCTGCAAATTTATTATAATTTCTTGCTCGCATAGAGGTCATATAAGCTGCGTCACATTTTCCCTCTCGCAGTCTACGATCTACCAAAGCTTCATCTTGAAATGGAATTAAAGTAATGTCAGCTTGCCAACTTTTGGCTGCAAGCGCCCACTCTTCCATCATTTTGTAGGATTCACCTGATTTTCCCAATAAATCGAATACACATACATTTTGCCCAGCATGTGCTGTTCCCATAGCACAGCAAAATACTGTACCAATTATCCCCAATCCTTTTTTCATTTGACTTTCCTTAGTCTAGTTTTATTAGGAGTTCATTTATCAACCAAGTTTTAAATTGTTTTTATTTTAGCCATATTTTTTTAAAAGTGGTCTATCTCGTTAAAAATTTAGATATTTTCAGACGAATAGCTTAAATAGAGATAGGTTAAGCCATGCAATCCCAGCATTTATAAACTAAAACTGCTAAAACTTTGTCTTCACGGTCAGTTCTCTTTAAAATACAGCATCCCTAACTCACCTCGATAAAACAAGATGATTCAATTTGACCAAGTTTCTTTACGCCGCGGTGGACGTGTTCTATTTCAAAAAGCGTCTATGCAATTACACCCAGGTTGGAAGATTGGTCTGACTGGGGTCAATGGAGCAGGTAAATCAACTTTATTTGCAGCGTTACTTGGAAGTTTAAGCGCAGATGAAGGTTCACTTACCCGTCCTACAGGCTGGACTGTTGCGCATATGGCACAAGAAGTAAAAGCTTTGGATATGCCAGCAATTGATTTTGTTCTTTCAGGTGATGAAGAGTTTTGGGATATTCAAAATAAGCTTGCTCATCCAGATCAACTAAGTGACTTTGAGTTAGCTAAATTACATGGTCGTTTTGATGAGATTCATGGTTATTCAGCACCATCTAAAGCTGCGCAGCTCATGGCGGGCTTAGGTTTCCTAGAAAATCAATTGCGTTTAAACGTTGAGAGCTTCTCTGGTGGATGGCGTATGCGCTTAAACTTGGCACGTACCCTTATGAGCCGTTCCGATTTATTATTACTAGACGAACCAACCAACCACTTAGACTTAGATGCAATTTTGTGGTTAGAAGACTGGCTTAAAGCCTATGAAGGTACACTCATCCTCATTTCGCATGATCGCGACTTTTTAGATGCGATTACAGATCATATTCTCCATATTGAGAATCAGGAACTCACGCTTTATACGGGTAACTACTCAACATTTGAAACAACTCGAAGTGAACGTTTAGCACAACAACAACAAGCTTTTGAGAAGCAGCAAGAAACACGTGCTCACCTACAAAAATTTATTGACCGTTTCAAAGCAAAAGCCACTAAAGCTCGTCAGGCACAAAGTCGTATTAAACAACTTGAACGTATGCAACAACTCGCACCCGCTCATGTCGATACGCCGTTTACTTTTAGTTTCCGTGAACCGACAAAAATGAGTTCACCGTTGCTGACCTTAGACAATGCCAGCATAGGTTATGGCGATAAACAAATCGCTGAAAAAATTAGACTTCAAATTACACCAAACTCGCGTATTGGTTTACTCGGTATGAACGGCGCAGGTAAATCAACATTAATTAAGAGCTTGGTGGGTGATTTACCACTTTTAGCAGGTGAACGTAAAGCTTCCGAGCTGCTTAATATTGGTTACTTTGCACAGCACCAGATGGATGCTTTAGATGGTCACGCTAGCCCAATGTTACAGCTTGCCCGTATAGCAGATAAACAAATTAGTGAAGCCACTCTACGCTCTTTCTTAGGTAGTTTCGGCTTCAGTGGTGAACGCATGGATACACCATGTGAAAGCTTTTCTGGTGGAGAACGCGCTCGTTTGGCTCTGGCACTGATTGTATGGCAGCGTCCAAATGTTTTAATTCTCGATGAACCAACGAACCATTTAGATCTTGATATGCGACATGCACTGAGCATGGCTTTACAAGATTTTGAAGGTGCTGTCGTACTGGTTTCCCATGAACGTCAACTTATTGCCAGTGTGTGTGATGAGCTTCTTTTAGTACACGGCGGTAAATGTACCGAGTTTGAAGGTGATTTGCAGGATTATGCTAAATGGCTACGTGAAGCCCGTCAGCAACAAATTAATGCTCAAACTGCCGTAGCACAAAATAACTCGTCCTCTACCACTTCTGCCCCAGCTAAAATCGATAAAGAAGCACAGCGTAAAGAAGCCGCGCGTCGTCGTGAACAAACTCGACCTATTCGTAAAAATATTGAAAAAGCTGAATCTCAAATTGAAAAGCTACAGCCACAGCTTGCTAAGATTGAAGAAGCTTTAGCGGATAGCTCATTATATGAAGCTGCACATAAAGATGATTTGCTTAAGCTGATGAATGAACAAACTGAACTCAAAGCTAAACTTGAGCAATATGAAGAGCAACTTTTAGAACTCATGATGGAACTTGAGGAAATGGAAGCCTCTTTCGAGAACTAAGTTCTTGCCTGTGCTGGTATTTTTAAATAGCAGTACAGGCTTTTAGTTCAAATAACAGCTTTATTTGCGCTACTATATAAAAATGTGAATGACTTCGAATAATATTTCATTCAGCTGTTAAATTTTTGAGATAGATTCAAATTTGATAACATATAAAACTTAAGCTGCATCTTAAGGGTTGCCATACACAGATAATTTAACTAAATTCTGTAACTTCGTTTTTACCCTTGTTTAGTAGGTATTTAATTCGGGATCAGACAAACTGAATGAATTTTATTGATTTTATTACTAATTTTGAACATTTTTTACCTATTTTAATTCAGGAGTATGGCGCATGGGTCTATGCCATCCTCTTTTTGATTATTTTTTCTGAAACAGCTTTTGTATTTATGTTCTTTTTACCTGGGGACAGTTTACTTCTAACCGTTGGTGCTTTGTGTTCAGTGATTGAAATGATGCATCTAGGTTACATGATTACTTTGCTAACCGTAGCTGCAACGCTTGGCTATATTGTGAACTATTCTATCGGTCGTCATTTTGGTAATAGAATTTTTGAAGCAAAATCACGTTTTATTAAGAAAGAGTATTTAAATAAAACCAACCGTTATTTCTTACAACACGGCGGCAAAACTATTCTTCTGGCACGTTTTATTCCTTTTGCACGTTCTTTCGCACCATTAGCTGCGGGCTCTAGCAATATGAGTTATGGAAAATTTTTAATCTATAATGTCGCTGGAGCTATTTTGTGGATTTGTATTCTCTTAACAGCAGGATATTTATTTGGCCACGCGCTCATTCAGGTTACAGACTTAGTAGAAAATTAATCTTTTTAAATTTAGTACTTTAAATGAATAAAGGGAATGATTGAATCATTCCCTTTATTTTATTTAGATAAAAATGAAGTTATCTAAATTTCTTATGATTTTCATTACGGATATTAACTAAATTGATTGCTTCCGTTTTTGCTTGGTCTAATTGACCCTTATTTACCAAAACTGTAACACGATCAATCTCAGCAACTAACTGATCTAAACCTGCTTGATATTGCTTTACCTGTACATTTTCAGGCGGTAAACCCTCCAACTTATGAGGTAAAGATTTTTTTGAAGATAATGCTGCCTGACGCATAATCACAAGCTGCTGTTTTGCGTTATTGAGATCTTTCGCTTCAGCAAAGGCTTTTGTGCTCTTTGCTAAAGTTTTCATGTCGGCTTCCAAGTCAGCTGCAAATGCAGAATGACTCACTAAAGCCGCACATGAAATCAGCATACTTGCTAAAATTTTTTGACTCATCATCTTCTCTCCCTAGACTGATTTAGAATCTAGCTATCAATTAAGCATCAATATCTGCATTTAATGCATTTTCTTCAATGAAAGCACGACGTGGTTCAACGTCATCACCCATTAAGCATGAGAACATACGATCTGCTTCGATTGCATCATCAATAGTCACCTGTAACATATTACGGTTTTCAGGGTCCATTGTGGTTTCCCAAAGCTGTTCAGCATTCATCTCGCCCAGACCTTTATAGCGCTGAATCATCATTCCACGACGTGAGTCTTGCAAAATGTGCTGCCATACTTGATGGAAGTTAGCCACTTGAATACGACGATCACCTTTCTGTAAATATGCACCGTCTTCAATCAATTTGAACCAACTCTTCGAGTTCTTCAATAAACGAGCATATTCTGCTGAATTTAGTAAGCCAGCATCAAGTAAGTAAGCATGTGGTAAGTTATGAACATACACTGTCACACGTGGCCAATAATGCGCAGTTTTCTCACCCTGAGCATTTTCACGCTCAAAGGTTTCCAGTGTAATTTCTGGACGCAAACTTGGCTGTAGTCGTTGAATAGCTTCACGTACTTGATCAGCCCATTGTTGTACATAAGCTTGATCATGATTCTGGTCAGCTTTAAACGCTTCCATTTCAAGTAATGCATCAAGCAAGCTCGCTGGATAACGCAATGTTAAACGCTGTAGGCTCTTTTGTGAAACTTGATAGTCCTGAATCACTTTTGCTAATGCTTCGCCTGTAATCGCAGGTGCTTCAGCACTAATATGTAAAGCAAGCTCATCAATCGCATTTGAAATTAAGTATGTTTCTAATGCATCGTTATCTTTGATGTATTGTTCTTGCTTACCTTTTTTCAGCTTATACAAAGGTGGCTGTGCAATATAGATATGACCACGCTCAACCAACTCAGGCATTTGACGGAAGAAGAACGTTAACAACAAGGTACGGATGTGAGAACCATCGACATCGGCATCGGTCATGATGATAATTTTATGATAACGAAGCTTGTCAGGGTTATATTCTTCACGGCCAATACCACAGCCAAGTGCTGTAATTAATGTACCTACTTCCTGACTCGAAATCATTTTGTCAAAGCGAGCACGTTCAACGTTCAAGATCTTACCTTTCAAAGGTAAAATAGCCTGCATTTTACGGTTACGACCTTGCTTGGCACTACCACCCGCAGAGTCACCCTCGACAAGATATAATTCAGAAAGTGCTGGGTCTTTTTCCTGACAGTCAGCTAATTTACCTGGTAAACCAGCGATATCTAACGCGCTCTTACGGCGTGTCATTTCACGTGCCTTACGCGCTGCATCACGTGCACGAGCAGCGTCAATAATCTTTCCAGCAATCGATTTTGCAGCTTGCGGGTTTTCTAATAAGTAAGCAGAGAACTCTTTGTTCATTGCTTGCTCAACCGCTGGTTTTACTTCACTTGATACCAATTTTTCTTTCGTTTGAGACGAGAATTTTGGATCAGGAACTTTAACTGAAATAATCGCCGTTAAACCTTCACGCGCATCGTCACCAGTCACATTGACTTTCTCTTTCTTGAGAATGTTTTCATTTTCAAGATACTGGTTTAAGCCACGCGTTAAAGCTGCACGGAAACCTGCTAAGTGCGTACCACCATCTTTTTGCGGAATATTGTTTGTGAAACAACGAACATTTTCTTGATAACTTTCATTCCACTGCAATGCAACTTCTACACCAATACCACTTTCGGTATCTGCGGTGAAATGGAAGATCTCATTGAGATGAGTTTTACCTTCGTTAATGTATTTTACAAACTCAGATAAACCACCTTCGTAGTCATATACATGCTCAAGATTAATACGCTCATCACGTAAAACAATGCGCACACCCGCATTTAAGAAAGAAAGCTCACGTAAACGGCGCGCTAAAATCTCAACGTTAAAAATGGTTTGACTAAAAGTTAGTTCACTTGGCCAGAAACGTACAGTTGTACCACTACTATCCGTTTCACCAATCACACGTAAAGGATATTGCGGATCGCCGTGTTGATATTCTTGTTCATGAATTTGGCCAGCACGATTAATAATTAAATGCAATTTACTTGAAAGTGCGTTTACAACTGAAACACCTACCCCGTGTAAACCGCCTGAAACTTTATAGCTGTTGTCATCGAACTTACCACCTGCGTGCAGAATAGTAAGAATTACTTCGGCTGCAGAAACACCTTCTTCAGGGTGAATATCAGTTGGAATACCACGACCATTGTCTGAAACACTCACAGATTCATCTTCGTGAATCGTAACAATGATTTCATCACAGTGGCCAGCTAAGGCTTCATCGATTGCGTTATCGACAACCTCGAATACCATATGGTGTAAACCGGTACCGTCGTCTGTATCCCCAATATACATGCCCGGACGTTTACGAACTGCATCTAATCCACGTAATACTTTAATACTAGAGGAATCATAAGCCTTTTCATTGGTTTGTTCTGTTTGAGAGGCTGATTGAGACTCTGAACTCATGGTTTCTCCCTAGCAAATATAGGTTTATTCAAAGATGGGTAACATCAAAAAATTATGGTGAAGCAAGACTAACTTGACCGGATTCAACATTGAATAATTGATATGAAATGGACAGATCATGTAAGTGTTTTTTTACCGAAGCATGATCTAAAGTTGTCATAAAAACCTGGCTACCAAGTTGGCTTAATCGTTCAATTAAACGTTGTTGTGCGGTTAAGTCTAATTCTGCTGTCAGATCATCTAATAATACCACAGTTTCCTTATTACTCGCATGCAACATTGCAATTTGTGACAGTTTTAAAGCAATAATCAGGAGTTTTTTCTGACCTCTTGATAAAACATCATCTGCGTGTCCAAAGGGTGTTTTTAAGCGCAAATCAGCTCGATGTGGACCATACTCTGTATAACGTCTTTCAATGTCTTTTTGATGCTGATTTAACAAATCTTGCATGAGTCCCTGCTCAGTATGAAAACCTGGGCTATATTCCAGTTCAATCTCTAAATCAGGCAGCAATTGACTTAAGTCATTTTGAAAATAGACATTCCATTGTTCTACGATGCTTAAACGCTGAGAGTGTAAAATTTCACCATAATCACTCAACATTTTGTTCCACGGCTCTAAATCAGCCAAAGAAAGATTGCGTCTTGTTTTGAGTAAGGTATTTCGCTGTTTTAATGCACGGGAGTAGTATTGCCATGCAAAATAAAATTCAGGTTCCACGTGGAACATCAGCCAATCTAGAAGCTGACGTCTTGGCTTAGCGCCATGATCAATAATATCTGTACTTTGGGGGTCAATATGCTGTAAAGGAAGTAATTTGGCGAGCTGACCTTGTGTTGCCACCGTATCGCCATTCACTTTCATCAACTGCTCACCAGAAGCAAGTTTCTGCATACCAATTTTTTCAGTCACCGATTGGGCAAATACAATCGCGTCGTCAGCTTCATACTGAATATAATTCTTTGGAATATGTGTACGAAATGAACGACCTGTTGCAAGCAAATGAATTGCTTCCAGAATTGAAGTTTTTCCTGAACCGTTGGCGCCATAAAAAACATTAAACGGTTGCAAACCATGGAGTGCAACCGTTTTTAAATTACGCACACGTTCTATGTTTAAACGCGTAAGATGCATAGAATTAAACCAAATTAAACACGCATCGGCATAACAACGTAAGTCTGATCAGGGTGAGCTGGATCTTGTACCAATACTGATTGGTTCGCCTCAGTCATGCTCATGTTGACATCATCACCATCTAATACACCTAATACATCAAGTAAATATTGAGCATTAAATGACATTTCTAATGGTGAATTTTGATATTGGATTGCTAAATCTTCAATCGCTTCATCTTGTTCAGGGTTATTTGCACGCAGCTGCAAAGAATCTTGATTAAAGTTTAAGAAAACACCACGTAATTTTTCATTACTTAAAATTGCGACACGCTGTAATGATTGCTTAAATACATCATGACCAATCAAAACATGTTTATCACCACCACGTGGAATCACACGGCGGTAATCAGGGAATTTTCCGTCAATCAATTTCGTCGTAAAACGAACAGTAATATCACCTTGTTCTTTATCACGACTTGGCGTATTGATCGTTACATTTAATAATTCACGGCCAATAAGCAAGGTAAGTTGCTCATCTTCAATACTGAGTAAACGCTGTAATTCACCAACAGCTTTACGCGGCACAATTGCTTGTACTAATTGAGATGAACTAGAAGAAGCCAAAATTTCACAAAGAGCAAGACGGTGGCCATCAGTTGTTACTGCACGTAATTGATTTTCATCAATTTCTAACAAAGTACCTGTTAAATAAAAACGTACATCTTGTACAGCCATCGCAAAAGCAGTTTTTTCAAATAAACGCTTTAATTCACGTTGAGTCACCTGTACTTGCGTACCTTGGCTATTCTCAGTATTGAGTAACGGATAATCTTCAGCTGGCAGAGTACCTAATACAAAACGGCTATTACCAGACTTTAAAATACATCGTTGATCTTCAGTAATTTGTAAATCAATTAATGCAGCTGCAGGTAAAGATTTACAAATGTCCATCAACTTACGCGCAGGAACAGTTGTTTCACCTGCTTCAAGGCACGCCCCTTCTGATAAAGCAGTACTCGCCACCAGTTCAACTTCTAAATCCGAACCTGTAATGGTGAGTGCTTGACCATTAGTCTGAATTTTGACGTTTGAAAGAATATTCAAGGTATGACGACGTTCTACAGCACCGACAACATGCGATAAAACATTGAGTAAACTTTCTTTAGCGATTTTCAAACGCACGATTCATTCCTCTAGCAACTTGGAGCAAACATTTCATTTTTTAGCTGTGTACTATGCTGCACTTATGGAGACTTTGCAACAACGTCTTATGATTTCATTAACTCTGAAGAAGACGTAACAAGTTCTTATAATCTTCGTCAAAGATAGGATCTTCTTCCCGCAAACTAACCACTTTTTCACACGCATGCATTACGGTGCTATGGTCTCGTCCACCAAAAGCCATTCCAATTTCCGGAAAACTATCACCTGTCAATTCACGAGCAAGGCCCATCGCCAATTGACGTGGTCGTGCATAAATTCGTGTTCGCTTTGGACCAACTAATTCTTTTAACGGGATACGGAAATATTCACTCACCACGCGTTGTATATTTTCTACACTAATTGTACGTGCACGAATCGCCAATACATCTTTTAAAGACTCTCGTACGACATCAAGGTCAATCGGAGCACCTTTAAAACGTGAAATTGCAACCACTTTATTCAATGCACCTTCAAGTTCACGTACGTTCGCTACCACTTGTTGAGCAATAAATAATGCACAGTTTCTAGGTAAATCAACGCCACTATTTTCAGCTTTTTTAAGTAAAATTTCGATTCGTGTTTCAATATCTGGCGGTTCAACACCGACTGATAGTCCCCAAGAAAAACGAGAAACCAATCGAGGGTCAAGTTCTGTTAATTCTTTAGGATATCGGTCAGACGTTAAAATAATTTGTTTAGATTCATCAAGTAAGGCGTTAAATGTATAAAAGAATTCAACAAGACTAGCTTCTTTACCAGCCAAAAGGTGAATATCATCAACTAATAATAAATCTAGAGAACGACAATTTTTCTTAAATTCTTCAACCTTTCCTTTTTGTAAGGAACTCACAAAATCCTGTACAAAACTTTCCGAAGTCATATACATGACTCTCGCATTCGGCTTAGCTTGTAGCAATGCATTACCAACTGCTTGCATTAAGTGAGTTTTACCAAGGCCCGTTGGACCATATAAAAACAAAGGATTGTGTTGAGATGCACCTAATTGCGTTAAAACCTTCCTGCATGTTTCAGCAGCCATCTGGTTAGAACGGCCTTCAACAAATAAAGAAAATGTAAATTGTGGATTTAAAAGCTTCTTTTTTGATGTTTTAGGATTAACAACATTATTAGCAACAGCTTCTACTTCCTTTTTAACCTTAACAGGTTGAGCTACAGGAGCAGTCTGTAAAGCTGCTGTAGTAGTTGCAGGTTGCTCATTAGAAGACAAAATACTACCAGGACGGGAATCGACCAAGATTTCAACTTGACGTACTCGCCCTTCTGACAATTGTTCTGCCAATATAGAAATTAACTCTAAATGATTCTCTTGAATATAACGCGTCCAATAAGGATTAGGAGCATATAGACGTAGTATACCCTCCACTTCTTCAGCTACTAAAGGGCGAATCCACATCGCAAAGACGTTATCAGAGAGCTCTTGTCGCAAGCGAGTTAAGCAGTCTGTCCAAAGCATGTGTATCCCCTATGTCTGCGTTTTAAATTCAAATCATTTAAAGATTAACCCTTCCTGATAAGAAGGGGTCGCCATTCTACCCAAGTTATCCACATCTGTCATGACGATTTCAGTTGATTTTGTCTAAAAAGAAAACTCTTGTGAATAAATTTAAATTCAAAACCAATTGTGAATAACTTTTTGTATATCCTGTGGATAAATTAACACATAAACTTATCCACAATCTATGAAGTTAATAAAAACAGAGTTATCAACAACTCAAATATATGTTTTTTAAATTTAAAAATACGAAATCCACAGAAAAAGTCCACACTAATAAGAATAAATTTAAATTTTAAAATTTGAATTTATTTAATAGGGTCACATCAAATTGTGGATAACTAAAAAATGAATTTAAATTCAAATATACCAAACCAGAACCACTTTGACATCTTGGTTTGTTGATAAGTATGTAAATAAGGAGTGTATATCTTAAAAGTCTCAATAAAAATAAACAATTACTTTGTGCATAACTCTTAAGTAAGAAAAAGTAGCTAAATATAAACAGAAGGTAGGAAAGTAAAAATTTGACTTAAATACAAAACTTTCTCGGTTTTTCATTGACAGCGTAAACATTGCACAATAAAATCGCGGACCTTTATAGAAAGATCATTTTTGGGAGTTTCAATATGAAACGTACTTTCCAACCATCTGAATTAAAGCGTAAGCGCGTTCATGGTTTCCGTGCTCGTATGGCAACTAAAGCTGGTCGTCAAGTTTTAGCTCGTCGTCGTGCAAAAGGTCGTCATAGCTTAACTGTTTAATTACTGTTAGCTGACCAGACTTGGGTGTGATGGCACTTTACAGTTTTAGCACAGATCGTCGTGTACGCTGTGCTGCAGATTATAAAAGTGTATTTGATGGTGCGCTTTTTAAAGTGCATCAGCCCCATTTTTTATTTCTTGCAAAATTCACCGAACAGCCTAATAGCCGTTTGGGTATTGTCGTTGCTAAGAAAAAAGTGCGCCGTGCGCATGAAAGAAATCGAATAAAGCGTCTTGCCCGTGAGAGCTTTCGTCTTAATCAGCCGAAATTTGGGTTAGACATAGATGTTGTTGTAATGCCTAAAGTTGGTATTGAAACGATTACGAATGCTGAGCTATATCAACAATTAGATTTTGCTTGGCAAAAATTACAACGCTTGGCAAAAAAACATTCTAAAGTTGTCCCAACCTCGCAGAACTAAGAGATGACCAATGGTTCGTATTTTGCGTTGGTTGATTCGTCTGTATCAAATTGCGATTAGTCCGCTTCTTGGACCCCGTTGTCGTTATATTCCAACTTGTTCCCAATATGCGATAGAAGCATTACAAACTCATGGTGCAATTAAAGGCGTTTGGCTATCTTCTAAACGTATTTGCCGTTGTCATCCATGGGGAGGCTCCGGATATGATCCGGTACCGCCAAAAGCAATTCGTTTTATTTCGTTTCATCAAATAGATTCTCAAACGCATCATGTTGCTGTACCCTTTCGTGATCGTTTAATGAAGCAAAATCTCTCTAACCATTTGGGGTAATAGATATGCAACAATGGGCCAGGTTTGCAATTCTCGGGGCCATGTTTGTCACCGCATATTTGCTCATTTTGGCTTGGCAAAAAGATTATGGAAATGCTGCAACTGCACCGCAACAACAAGCGGCGGCTGTAAGTTCGCATGAAGTATCTGCTGATTTGCCAAATGCCAAAACTGCAACAGTGGCTTCCGATGTGCCACAAGCAAATATTGCGCAGTCACAAACCACAGATGCAACTGCACCTGTGAATCAACAGCTTATTTCAGTACAAACTGACCTTTACCATATTTGGATTAATCCAAAAGGTGGTGATATTGTTCGTATTGAATTACTCTCTCACGACAAAAGCAAAGACAGTAATCAACCTTTTGTTATGCTTGAAAATGATGCCAAGCGTACATATGTTGCTCAATCTGGCTTAATTGGTTTGAATGGACCAGACAGTAGTCGTGGTGGTCGTCCGTTATATGCGGTTGAAAAAACATCATATACTTTGGCTGATGCTAAAGGTGTACAAGATCAAAAGGGGCAAGCTGAAAAAGTTTTAAACGTTCCTATGGTATTTAAAACACCAGAAGGCGTTGAAATTATTAAAACTTTCACCTTTACTCAAGGTCAGTATCCGATTGTTGTAAGCCATCAAGTCATTAACCGTAGCCAACAAAATTGGCAAGGTCAGATGTTTGGACAATTAAAGCGCGATAACTCTGAGGATCCTGGTAAGTCTTCTCAAGGTATTTTCACACTAGGAACTTTCTTAGGTGGAGCATGGGGTACGCCTGATTCACACTATAACAAGCTTAAATTTGCTAATTTCTCAGAAGAAAAAGTAAATACTGAAGCTAAAGGTGGATGGGTTGCGATTGTTCAGCATTATTTCGTTAGTGCTTGGATTCCTGGAAATCTTAAACTGACCCAAGCAAATGGTCAGCCTTATGTTGCGAAGCTTGAATCTCGTCAGTCTGCGGATCATATGAATATTATTGGCTTTACGTCGCCAGTAATTAATGTTCCAGCTGGCACTTCAATGGAAGTAGATGCGAAGCTTTATTCAGGTCCAAAAGTACAATCTGAATTAAAAGATTTGGCTGTAGGTTTAAACCAGACTGTTGACTATGGTTGGTTATGGCCAATTGCCAAGTTGTTGTTCTTAGGTCTTCAATTCTTCCATAGCATTGTAGGCAACTGGGGATGGTCGATCATCTTGCTTACCATTATGGTGAAGATGATTTTGTGGCCTTTATCTTCAAAAAGTTATCGTTCTATGGCGAAAATGCGTGTGATTGCACCAGAAATGCAACGCATGAAAGAAGAGTTCGGTGAAGACCGTATGCGCTTCTCGCAAGAAATGATGGCACTTTATAAACGTGAACAAGTTAACCCCCTATCAGGTTGCTTACCATTATTGCTACAAATGCCAATTTTCCTTGCTTTGTACTGGGTACTCATGGAAAGTGTGGAATTGCGTCATGCGCCATGGTTAGGCTGGATTCAAGACTTGTCAGCAATGGATCCTTGGTTTATCTTGCCATTAATTATGGGTGCGACAATGTTTGCTCAGCAAATGTTGAACCCGCAACCTGCTGATCCAATGCAAGCGAAAGTATTCCGCATTATGCCGATTATGTTCACGGTATTTATGTTGTTCTTCCCTGCGGGTCTGGTGTTGTACTGGATTGTGAACAACAGTATTACTATTTTACAGCAGTCGTTTATTAACAAGAGTGTTGCGAAAAGTCGTCTAAACAAGACTGAATCAGCATCTTAAACGTTGAACTTTTGCTGAATCAATCCGCTTAAGATGGTAATCTTAAGCGGATTTTTCTTTGGCTGTATTTTTGGTTTTTTAGGTGAGTAATATGCAAAGTCAAACCACAATTGCCGCAATTGCAACGCCACCAGGGCGTGGTGGAGTGGGCGTGATTCGCTTATCTGGACCTAAGGCCTATGAAATTGCTCAAAAGTTGACGCAAAAAAACTTGCCTGAAGCACGTATGGCTGGTTTCAGTAAGTTTTATGATGTAGATGGAAGCATCATGGATGAAGGGATAGTGTTGTGCTTTCCAAATCCGCACTCCTTTACTGGTGAAGATGTTGTCGAGTTACAAGGTCACGGCGGTCCAGTTATTCAAAATGCTTTGCTTGGTCGTTTATTTGAGCTTGGTGCAATTGCTGCAAAAGCTGGTGAATTCTCCATGCGAGCTTTTGAAAATGGCAAAATGGACTTGGTACAAGCTGAAGCGATTGCGGATTTGATTGATGCGACTTCGCAAGCTGCGGCTCGTTCGGCAGTCCGTTCTTTACAAGGCGCATTTTCAACAAAAATTAATACAGTTTTAGAAAAACTGATCCATTTACGATTGCATGTAGAAGCTGCAATTGATTTTCCTGAAGAGGAAATTGATTTCCTAGCAGATGGTAAGATTTTAGCTTTACTGGAAGATGTTCAGCAGTCAGTACATGCAGTTCAAACATCTGCACGACAAGGACAACTTTTGCGTGAAGGTTTGCAAGTTGTGATTGCGGGTAAACCGAATGCGGGTAAATCGAGCTTGTTAAATGCACTTGCTGGTGTAGAGCGGGCTATTGTGACCGATATTGCTGGTACTACTCGCGATGTTTTGCATGAAAAAATTAGCTTAAATGGCTTACCAATCACTTTAACAGACACGGCTGGGCTTCGTGAAACGGGTGATGTGGTCGAAAAAGAAGGGATTCGCAGAGCAATCAAGGAAATTGAACAAGCCGATTTATTGTTGTTAGTTTACGACTTGAATCAAGGTGATGACCCATTACAACTCGCTCAAGAATATTTTGCTGAGCATATTGAACCGCGACGTTTAATGCTAATTGGTAATAAATGCGACTTAACCGGTCAATTAGCCGAAATCACTGATTTTCAGGGGTTCCGTCATATTACAGTTTCTGCAAAACAAGAGATGGGTGTACAAGGCCTCGTAGATGCGATTACAGCGCATGCAGGTTTTCACCCTGAGGAAGATACGTTTATTGCAAGAACACGCCATTTAGACGCAATGAAGCGCACACAGCTCTATCTTTCAGAAGCACGTGAGCAACTTGTTGTATTTAACGCTGGTGAGCTTGTTGCCGAGTCATTACGCCTTGCTCAAAATGCTTTAGGTGAAATTACAGGCGACTTTAGCGCTGACGACCTATTAGGCAAAATCTTTGGTTCTTTCTGTATTGGAAAATAATCCCAACTTTTAGTCATATTCAATTAGTTCTAATAGATTCTAAAGATAATATATAAAGCATTAAGTTATAGTGACTTAGTGCTTTTTTAATGCCTGTGAGTTATTCAATAGTGTCCAATGTGTTCATACAGTGCTATGATTTTTTTAGTCTCAATTTAGTCTTTTTTTGATTGAGACTAGGATTTATAAAAATTGAGACTAATTTTATGCCCATAGAAAACGGTTATACCTTTGGTACAGATCGAGAAGCTCTAAACCTGAAACCACAGGAAAAAGTCTACACAGCAAAGGACAAGACGAATAATGGATTATTCCTAGAGATTAGACCTACTGGGCGGAAAACATGGATATATCGCTACACATTCAACGGTAAACAAGAAAAGCTCACACTGGGACGCTATCCCGATTTATCGTTAAAAGATGCAAGACAGGTAAGAGATGAAGCAGCAAGCCAAGCTGCTAAAGGGATTTCCCCACATCAACAAAAAATCAAAGAAAAACAAGGGTATCTTGAAACAATACTATTTCGAGATTACGGCGAACGGTACACCAAAGAAGTGATACTAAAAGACCGTGCAAATCCTGAATCAATGCTGATGTATCTCAATAATGATATTTATCCCATGCTTGGGCATATCGCCATGAAAGACATTGGTATAGAGGGTATACGGCGCACAATATGGCGTAAAAAAGAACAGGGCTATGATGCAGCAGCCAATCAAGTACGGGGACTACTTAAACGAATGTTTGACTATGCTGTAACACTTGGATTAGTTCCACATAATCCAGTAATGGCAATTCCAACACGTCATGTATTCAAAGCCAAACCTAGAGACCGCTATTTGTCTACTGGAGAAATTCGAGCCTATTACACTACCCTACTCGATTCACGTATCTATAAGTCACGTAAATTAGGCTTGTTGCTGTCATTGCTAACCTTGTTGCGTAAATCTGAATTACTTGCAGCGAAATGGGAACACATTAACTTTGACACAAAGATATGGCTAATTCCTGAAACAAAAGCGGACAGTAAAACAGGTCATAGCCGTGAAATGCTTGTATATATGTCCACTCAAGTTGTTGAGATTCTTAAGGAACTCAAGACCATTGCAGGCGATGAGCCTTATGTTTTTGTTGGGCGTAAACGTGGTACACATATCAGCCACAATGCTTTTAATACAGCTCAAAAGGCAGCGTTAGCATTAACCGATATTCCTAACTTCACCATTCACGACCTACGCCGTACAGCAAGCACACATTTAAATGAACAAGGCTTTAACCGTGATGCCATAGAGAAATGTTTAAACCATACTGCAACTGGAGTACGTAGCGTATACAACAAGGCAGAGTATGCCAATGAACGAATCAAGATGATGCAGAAATGGAGTGACTTTATTTTTAGTCTGATCTATGAGCCGAATCTCATATTTTTTAATGAAGTAAAGCAGCGTAAAAGCAGTTAAAAATTTGATCAAAATTCAACTATTTGGAATTTTCGAATAGTTCAACAGTATATAGAACTGGAGTCATCAACGTGGCACAAAGTAAGAATAGAAAAATATCAGTTAATGAAATCAGCATCACCGTATCAACGGTAAATAATGATGATTATATCAACCTTACAGATATGGTTAAGGGTTTTGATGGTGGTGACCAGTTAATCTATAACTGGATGCGTAATCGAAATACTATAGAGTTTTTAGGTATTTGGGAGCAAATCAATAACTCTGATTTTAAAGGTATCGAATTCGAAACCTTTAAATCTCAGGCTGGGTTAAATAGCTTTAGTCTCACGCCTAAAAAGTGGATTGATGCAACAAATGCTATCGGCTTAGTTTCTAGGGCAGGACGTTACAACGGTGGCACATACGCCCATAAAGACATAGCTTTCGAGTTTGGTTCATGGCTAAGTCCTGAATTTAAACTGTACCTGATTAAAGAGTTTCAACGTCTTAAAGAACAGGAAGCCCAGCAGAATTCGATTGAATGGCAAGTTAAAAGAGAATTGGCAAAGGTCAATTATCATGTTCATACCGATGCCGTGCAGATGAACCTATTAACCAATGTACCAGCATCACAGCATGGTTTTATTTATGCGAGTGAAGCTGATTTATTTAATGTGGTGATGTTTGGGAAAACACATAAGGAATGGCAGCAACAGAACCCCAGTTTAAAAGGAAATCAGAGAGACCATGCCACAGTATTGGATAACGCCATTATTGCCAACTTGGAGCTACAGAACTCTTTGTTGATCAATCAAGGCTACCCACAGAGTGAACGCCTGACCATGTTAAAAGAATTAGAGAAAACTTTAAGAGAAAGTATGAGTAAATCCCCAGCCATGAAGCGTTTAGAGCAACAAGCAGAGTCGCCACAGATTGAGAAAAAGCCCTAAAAACTGGATGAATTTACAATTCTTTACAATTAGTTGAATGATCAAGATACATTAACTTTGATTAATAAAATGTTCAACAAAGTGAACAACTTATGTAAGCTAACTTACATTTTTTTGTTATACCTTATTTAATGAAGTCAAAGAGATAGGATGTGTCCGTTTACGTTCGCATTAATCCGTTTACGTCCGTTTTAAAACAGTGCGTTGATGATCTTGGACGACAAGATTTAACGCGATTGGCGTTACAAATTACTGCGAAGAAGTAGACATTTTTACTCAATTCTTGCATAGTTAACTTGTTCATTGAGTTGTAACAAATTCAAGACAGATCAATGAGTAATAAAAAAGAGCTGATGTACTGGAAATACATTAGCCCTTTGGTGACATAGATTAACTGGAAATTAATTCATGTCGATATTTTTAAACCGTCGTGACAGGCACAAACCTAAAGGAACTTTAGAAATGTAAACAGCTTAAAAACAAGTTTTATCGGAACTCCGATATAGGTAAGCGAACTTACCCTATAGGTAGAACTATAATGAACCAAAGGTTCAAAGTAAACAGTTTGTGTTAGTTTTTCCTAATTGATTGTATTTCTTTGAATGCATTGAACGCTAATAAAAGCCTATATCTATCTGATAAAACTTAGTTTAAAAACTTAAACATTCCTACCTTTCTATTTTTGTGTCTAGGCGAATCTCTAACGAGGTCGTTTAGATGACTACATCTAAAAATCAACAAATTGAAAATAACCGCTTAATCCGCCGTAAAGAGGTGCAAACCAAAACAGGATTAGGTGCTTCATCTATTTACGCCATGATGAAAAATGGTGAATTTCCCCAGTGCTTAAATTTATCTGAACGCCGTGTCGCTTGGATTGAGTCAGAGATTGATCAGTGGATTGCCAATCGTATTGCACAGCATAAAGCTACTAATGCAGTGATGGAGGCTTAACCATGAACCATCAAACCGCCGTACTAAATCACCTCAAGCAAGGCAAAACGCTTAGCCAAGCCGAAGCCATAGAGTTATGCGACTGTTACCGCCTTTCGGCTGTAATTGACCGATTAAGAAAGCAAGGTTATGACATCATGACCCATCACGAACCAAACCTGAACCATAGAGGCACACATGCACGTTATGAATTAAAAGAGGTGGCAGCATGAACGCCATAACCCATTTCGATTTTAAATCCAGTTCCGTTCGTATTGTTTTAGATGACAACGGCGAACCTTTGTTTTGTTTCCCTGATGTGTGCAAAGCATTAGATATTAAAAATACCCATACAAGCCGATTCAGCCTAAATGAAAAGGGTATACATTTCATGTACACCCCTACCAATGGCGGTATGCAAAAACTCACTTTTATCAGTGAAGAAAACCTTTACCGCATTGTATTCAGATCAACCAAACCCGAAGCCCTCAATTTCCAAAACTGGGTATTTGCAGAGGTATTGCCGTCACTCAGAAAGACAGGCACATATTCAGCAAGACAGACCGCTTATGAAGAACTGAACCGCCTTTGCATGGAAGAAAAAGTATCAAAGGATAAAGGCACGTTTCACAGCTTAGGTATGCACCGCCGTAAACGTGAAAAGCACTTAAATGCTATGCGTATCCAGACATGCAAAACAAACTTGCAGCTTACTTTTGAAGGGGTAAGTCATGAATAAACATGTAAACCCTGAGTTTTTCAAAGCGTTTGACCACTACAAAGCAATGCTGGCCCAGTATGGGGAACACCACCCCATTACAGAACAGGCATTCATTTTGACAATGCACTACACGCCTGAGCATATCAAAGAAGAAATGCACCAAAAGGCCAAAGAGCTAAACCTATTGCCACCAGTAAGCGGTTACACGGATGACGGCGAACCAATGTACCGCCTAGAGGATATTGCAAAGCATTTCGGCATTAGCTTTGAAGAAGCAGAACAGCAGTTATTAAAAATGATGGATAACCGCCAGCAAGTCGGATTATCAAATGACGGCGTTTTGATTGATTCAAATATCCATATTAACCGTGTGCAATGAGGGCTTTAACATGACCTTTGATAATCAAGAATACGCCTACGTTGTAGCAGAATTACGCCCTTGTACCGATACAGATGAATATACCGATCTAGTTATTGATAACGAGCATTATGCCATCCACCGCCTTGACCCTTGCAAGGATATGCAAACGGCGATGTACACCGCCATTGATATTGAGCGTACAGAGCCAAACCATAAGCACATCACTTTGCACCATGAAAGCCTGATGAAGCTAATACATGGCATACACGGCGAATATGAGCCACAGCCACAACGTGAAGTATTCAAGCTGCTGGAACAGGCTAAGGCACAGGGGTTAAAGCCATGCAAATGATTAAGTTGATGTCAGAAAAACCTTGTATTACCCCTATACAGATTCCAATAAAGTCTTGGGGTAATCTTGTGGCATTGTCATGTTTAGTAACGTTTTCACCGTCACCCCTTGCACTACGAAACTTTCGTAGTTATAGTTCCCTTGCTTTGAGCAAAATCTCAAAGTTAGCTTTGGTCGGCTATATTCTAAATGGCGCATACGGTCCGCTTCGGGCTTTTTTTATGCGTAATATCTCTATGCGTTCGCATGTTATGGCGAAGCTGGAGAGGGACACTTTCGAGTGTGCAGGTAACCATTTAGGCCTGTCGACCAACCCTTTTCAGCTTTGCCACCCTCACTTGGTCGTGAATGGTAAAGCTCCTCAACTAAATGGAGCGCATTCTCATGCCTAATCAAATCAAAAAAGCTTATAACCCATCTCTAGGCAGCACTAGTACCTTTTTTGTACCCCATCCAGAGGCAAATCATTTAAATGCTCAAGACGTTGCTTATGAATTGGTAGCAAGTGCAAAGGATATTTCGATTGCTACTTTCCAATGTTTTGAAGGTGGCAATAAATTAATGATAAAAGCGGAAATCGTAGCCAATCTTATTATTGAAATTCATACGAAATTGGAAATGATTGAAGCTATCTTGCCGATGGCATTTGATGGTGAAGAAGGTGGCCACAATGCTTGATTATGACCACCCCAAAGAACTAATAACACCCAAAGCCATTTTAAACGAATGCACACAGCTTGTATCGTTTAATGATGCCTATTCATCACATCCATTAATACAGCGTTTTGGCAGTCCATCACAGCCGATTTATGTTGATGATGGCAATGTGGATATAAACGGCGTTACCTATGCACAGCCTTTGATTGTGCCTATCTATGATGGGCAAATGGAGCTTGTTCAATGTGCAGTCATGCAAGATGGGCAGCGTGTGGCCGTCATACCTGATGGACTGGCTAGAGGCTTTGCAAGGTATGGCGATTTTGACCATGACAAGCCAGTCATTATCACGTACAGCCTAGAGGCATTCTTTAAGGTCGCACAGACTGGCTACGCCGTTGTTTTGGTTGTATTGCCTACACTATGCAATAAACGAATGACAGCACTCAAACCGTTTGATTTTGAGCAAATACAGTTTGTTATTCAGCAATTATCAATGTCAGGTTTTGACAGGTTGTATATGCCAGTCAGACCCGAACATATACAGCTTGAGCCATTTCAACAGCTTGAGCAAAACACGGCTGTAAAGTTGTTGAATCAGTATTTAAAAATAGATGAAAGTGAATTTCTGATTGAGTTATCAAAAGATGAATCAATAGCAGAAGTGACGGCATTTATTGATGAAGCAATAGACCTATTGCCCCAAAAAGAGAGATTGCCTAAAGGACATTTAGCTAAACCTTTCCGCTATGGTGATGGCGTATTTCATCTTTTAGAAGATGGCTTGTACTACATCGAACAGACCAAAGATGACGAGTATAAGCGTTATATCTCAAGTCCGATTCGAGTATTGGCACAAACAAGAGATACCACTAATAACGCTTGGGGACGTTTATTAGAATGGCATGATGCTGATGGTGTGAAGCACACACAAGCCTTGTCTATGGAGCTATTTCAATCCGATGGCGTGGAACTTCGCAAAGCCTTAGCTTATCAAGGCGTCATCATTGCACCCGATGGCAAAGCAAGGAACTTATTGCAAAGTTATTTGATGAGCTACCCAACTGAAACAAGGGCGTTATGTGTTGACCGTGTGGGATGGCATGACAATGTTTTTGTATTGCCAAATGAGCAGATCGGACAGCATGAAAATGGTGATTTAATCGTTTATCAAACGACACAGGGTATTGATAGCAACTATCAAAGCAAGGGCACATTAGAACAATGGCAAAGTAATATTTCTAAACCTATTGCCAGTCATTCAAAATTAGTCGTTGCATTGAGTTCGGCTTTTGCAGGGCAATTACTTGCACCTTTAGAACAACAAACAGGTGCAGGCGTACACTTCAAGGGGCAATCATCCAAAGGTAAAACTACGGCGTTATATGTGGGCTGTAGTGTATGGGGCAAACCAAGTCATTATTGTAAAACATGGAAATCAACAGGTAATGCTTTAGAACATACAGCATATATTCACAACGATGGATTTTTAGCACTGGATGAAATTGGAGAAGTCGCCAATCCTAAAGAGCTAGGCAATATTGCTTATATGCTTGCCAATGGTAAAGGTAAGGCACGACTGACAAAGGAAATCAAAGCTAAGCCATCATACGCATGGAAAATCATTTTCCTTTCCACTGGTGAAAAGAGCCTTAAAGAAATCATGCAAGAGAACGGACAAAAGACCAAGCTAGGGCAAGAAATCCGTTTGATTGATATTGATATAGACCAGTCAGAATATGGCTTATTTGATCAGATCGACTTTGCCGAAGATGGTGCAAAGCAATCAAGACAGCTTGTAGAGCGTTCTAATCAAGCCTATGGCGTTGCAGGCATGGCATGGCTGAGATACTTAACTCAAGATAAGGAAAAGGTCATAAGCCAAGCTAAACAGCTATTGGAGCAATATCACCTTGAATTAATTGCAGAGCATAAACAAGGTCATATTGTACGAGTGGCAAATGCTTTTGCTTTAATCGCCGTTGCAGGCGAACTTGCTACACAAGCAGGCATTACAGCATGGCAAACAGGCACAGCGCTTAATGCTGTGAAAGCAGTATTTAATGATTGGGTGAATAGCTTTGAGTATGTCGGGGACTATCAAACCAAAGAATACATACTCCATGTTAAGGCATTCTTTGAGGCGAACGAATCAAGCCGATTCGAGGCAATTACACCCGACCCTGACCACATCGAGAAAATTATCAATCGTGTTGGCTACTGGAAAATCGAGAATGGCGAAAAGTTATTTCTTGTGCTACCTGAGCAATTCAAGAATGAAGTGTGCAAAGGGCATGATAATAGGAAAGTCGCAAAGGCTTTATTGATTGAAAAACTACTTGAACACGATACAGGCAAGACTACAAAAACCGTCCGTTTACCTAGTCGAACTAAAGCTATTCGAGTTTATGCAATCAAAGACGCTATTTTTAGTTGGGAATAGCAAAAATAGAGGGCAACAAAGGCAACAAGGGCAACAGCCTTATAAATAAAGGCTTTGAGTGTGTTGCCCTAATGAAAATGGAAAAGGCAACAAAGGCAACAATTGAGCAAAAACTAAATTTGTTGCCCATGTTGCCCAAACGAAAAAAAAGAGGCAACAGCCTAAAACCCTTATATAGCAAGCATGTTGCCCATGTTGCCCATGTTGCCCCTTAAAAATAGACATTCTGAGAAAATTTAAGAGATTTAGAACAATGCCAAACGTAAACAAAGTAACTGTGATGGGTGTACTAGGTCGTGACCCTGAAACTAAACAATTTCCCAACGGCGGAAGCGTTACCACATTCAGCGTTGCAACTACTGAGTTTTGGAAAGACAAGACTACAGGCGAGCGTAAAGAAGCTACAGAGTGGCATAGAATCACCACCAGCAACCGTTTAGCCGAGATTGCCAGTAAGTACCTCAAGAAAGGCGGAAAGGTGTATATCGAAGGCTCATTGCGTACAAGGAAGTGGAAGGACAGCAAAGGGGCGGAAAAGGAAATAACCGAGATTCGAGCAGATGAGATGCAATTGCTTTAAAAATATAGCTCCTCTTTTTTGAGGAGCTTTTATTATCTGAATGGTCATAATCACCATGCAGGTTCAACTATCATGGAAATCGTGATAACTGAATAAGCAGCTTTAGATCGGTGCAGTCTAATTAGATAAAAGTATCTCTTTCATAGGATTGTTTCACAAATCGTATAAATGGAGTGATTACACCCCCTATTTTGTCTAGGTACGTCTAGCAAAATCCGTATCAGTACGTATCAGTAAATGGCCTTAAATCTTGCATGACAGACCTTTTGCACTTGTTTGACAAGGTACTGATAAAAGCACCTATAAAAATGCACTCAATGCCAAGCAATACAAGGCATACGCCGTTTTAAGTAGATATGCAGTTCGTCAAACTACGTCAACGTAAAAAGGTGCATTTCGTATAGCTACGTATAGCAAAATCTTGATAGACAAGACCCAAATCAATGCACCCATAGAAACGTACTCAAAGCAAAGCCATGCAAAGGTGTAACGATAATAATGACCCCCTTGTTCTGTCTAACTACGTCTAACAAATCCGTATCAGTACGTATCAGTAAATGGCAAAAAATTAAAGCAAAAAACGCCGTGTAGCTTTAACATCCCTTTAACTTTTTTAACATCAAATTTTAACTTTTAACTTGTCCCTAGCTGCTTATAAGTCCTTGAATATAAATATTTATAAGGTTTTGGTACTTTAACTTTATTTTAACTTTGTGCTTTAACTTTCTCTGAAATGGGAAATTTTTTTATGCGTGGGATAGAGGGCGGTGTCCTATCAACTAGCCACTAAAAACTTTTACCCTCCCCCTATAGTCTTTTTTATAGGACGGGAAATTAAATGTTTCAAAAAAGGATAATTTTAAATATTGATCGTAAGTACAATAAAAGGCGTGGGCGTGCGAAGCAGACTACGATAAGAGAAAGGCGATGAAAGGCACTTTAATTGCCCTAGTATCAGCAAAATTAGTCTCATATTAGTCTCAGTTGATAAGTTAAAAATATAAGTTGTTGTTATTAAAATATTTTATTAATTAAATTATGTTCTGTATTGGAAAATAATAAAAAAACTGGATGATGTAGAGTGCTATGTCATCCAGTAATTTCCTTAGCCGTATCTCTTTAAAACTTTTAAAAATTCCTCTAACTCATTTTGATCAACTTCTGCACCTTGAAGTACATGGTGGTGTAAGTGTTGTTCCATCAATTCACTCATTAAACCGTTTATTGCACCTTTGATCGCTGCAACTTGCTGCAAAATATCGATGCATAAGGATTCTGGTTGTTCTATCGCATTTTCGATGCTGTTGATTTGCCCTTTTAGTCGTTTTACACGATTAAGAATTTTTTTATCCTGACCAATGTGACTCATCTGTTTTCTCTTAATAATTCAATATACTGGTAGGGAGTATATTGGGTTTAAATGTTATGCACGGCTATAGTGTATCACGTCATGATCAAAATCAGATTGAGAAAGCTTTTAAAAGCTGTTTATGTTCCACGTGAAACATTGGATTAACTAAGTGGGAATTTGGTTATAACTCGTAATCAGCTCTGTTTTGATAAGATGAAGAGATTAAAATAATATTCTTTCCTTTCTATGAGTCGGTTTTATGCTTAAAAAATTAGGAATATTGGCATTATTTAGCTTAACTACAAGTTTGAGTTTCGCTAATGTGGATACTGTTAGGGAAAATATTAAAAAACAATATCCTAATTTGAAAATTAGCAATATTCAGAAAACCGAAATGCCTGGACTATATAGCGCTAATCTGGATCAACAAATCATTTACCTTGGTGAAGATGGTCAGCATATGTTGGTAGGTTCTATGATTCGCTTAAAAGATCAGAAGAATTTAACCAAAGACTTAGTTTTAGGGCAAAACTCAATTGATTGGAAACAATTGCCTTTAAAAGATGCCATTAAAACAGTTAAAGGTAATGGCCAGCATGTTTTAGCGGTATTTTCTGACCCAAATTGTCCTTACTGTAAAAAGCTCGAACCTGAGCTAGATAAGCTTAAAGACGTAACAATTTACACGTTTATCTATCCTTTAAAACCTCAGTCTATTGTCGTTTCCAGACAAGTTTGGTGTGCACCAAACCAATCATACTCTTGGAAAAAGCTAATTGAACAAGGTGTTAAACCAACGGTTGCGAGCTGCACAAACCCAATTGACCGAAACTTGGAGCTTGGAAGAAAATTAGGTTTTAATGCTACTCCTACTCTGATTTTTGCAAACGGTTTTAAATTATTAGGTGCGAGGTCTGCTGAAGAAATTCAGGAAGTCTGGAAAGAGTTAGGTCTATAAAGATATTAAAAAAAGCACCATAGGGTGCTTTTTTTATGAATGAACTAATGTTTAGCTTTTTCGTGCAATCAAATTGTAAATAAACAAAATAATGACTGCACCAATTACGGAAGCGATAAAGCCCGCAGCTGAATTTTCTCCGTAAAAGCCAAGTAAGCGACCACCATAAGTGGCTAGAAGTGAACCTGCAATACCAATTAAAGTGGTAACGATAAAGCCTGCCTTGTCATCACCTGGATGCAAAGCACGAGCGATTAAGCCAGCGAAGAAACCAACCACAATAGCAACAATAAGTGACCACATATTTGTTCTCCAGTTGTTTTTTTGATGAAGTTAATGATTTTGCTTCATATTCTATCGTGCGACAGAGCTGTCTATTTTGTCTGTAGCAGATTGCGACTTTTTGTGTCTTTTTTGTTCAAAGATAAAACCTTATATAAAAAAATAGCACCTTATGGTGCTATTTTTATGAAATTTATAGGCCAATTTCACCAATAAAAGGCAGATGACGATATTTTTGATCGTAATCTAGGCCATAGCCCACAATAAACTTATCTTCAACTTCAAAACCTAAAAATTTAACTTCGAGATCAATTTCACGGCGAGACGGTTTGCTTACTAATGTGCACAATTGAATCGAATTTGGCTCGCGAGTTTGCAACATTTCCACAACTTTGCTTAAGGTGTTGCCTGAGTCGATGATGTCTTCAACCACTAGTACATCTTTACCGCGAATTTCACCGTCAAGATCTTTTAAGATTTTAACATCTCGGCTTGAAGTGGTACCACCGCCGTAGCTAGACACTGTCATAAAGTCGAGTTCGTGTGGTTTGGTAATGGTACGGCATAAGTCTGCCATAAAAATAACAGAACCACGAAGTAGACCAATCAGAACCAATTCTTTGTCACTATTTGCATAGTGAGAATTGATTTGCTCGCCGAGCTCTTTGACTTTTGCTTGAATTTCTTCGGTTGAAATCATGATGCTCATTGCAACAGTCATGGCAGATTCCTACAAGATATAAAAGAAAAAATAAAAAAGGTGTTGACCTGCAACACCTCGAAAATTTGAGTTAATGGTAAAATTTTAAAGCAAAATGACGTTTCATGCACCCTTTGAAGGAGCTGAAATTTTATGATTTTGCTGAATATGTCGATCACGCTTTAATACAAGAGCACATATTCCAAATAATAACAAAAACTTAACAATGCCTTTTTTACTGGGCTGTTTCTTTTTGATAAGCACGTTTTCCATAAACATAAGTTACCTCAATATTACGGTCATCACCTAAAGTGAATAATGCAAATAGTGAATCTTCAACAGTCTTAGATTTAGACTGGCGAAGTTGCTGGAGTGCTGTTGGCTTTAAGTTTAGTACCACAAAGTCTGCTTCTTTACCGACGTTGAAGTTGCCTAACTGATCTTGTAGATCAAGTGCTTTTGCTCCGCCTAGCGTGGCATGATAAAGCGCTTCATAAGCTGAAAGTTTATCACCTTGTAACTGCTGAACCTTATAAGCCTCGTTAACAGTTTGTAGCAAACTAAATGATGTACCCGCACCGATATCTGTCCCTAAACCTACTTTCACTTGTTTTTCCCATGTCTTTTTCAATGGGAATAAACCACTGCCTAAGAACAGGTTTGAGGTTGGACAAAATGCGATAGCTGACTGCGTATCATGCATACATTGCCATTCTTGATCTTCTAAGTGAACGCAATGCGCAAATACAGAACGTTTACCAGTTAGGCCATAATGTTGATAAACATCTAAATAGCCCGCTTGTTCTGGAAATAAAGATTTCACCCAAGCAATTTCATCTTTGTTTTCACTTAAATGAGTATGTACATAAACATCCGGAAACTCTTGTTTTAACTGCCCTGCTCTTTCTAACTGTTCAGGTGTAGATGTTGGTGCAAAACGTGGCGTAATTGCATATAGAGCACGGCCTTTACCATGCCATTTTTCAATGAGTGCTTTAGTGTCGCTGTAAGCCGTTTCTGGTGTGTCACACAGCGCTTCAGGGGCATTACGGTCCATGAGTACCTTACCGGCGATTAAACGCATCTGAACGTGCTCTGCGGCTTCAAATAAGGCATCCACAGACTCAGGATGAACTGTACAGAAAACGAGGGCTGTGGTTGTACCGTGTTTTAATAGCTCTTGAACAAAGAACTGGGCAATTTCACTTGCGTATGCTTTGTCTTGAAACTGGATTTCGGTTGGAAATGTATAGGTATTAAGCCAGCTTAAAAGTTGCTCGCCGTAAGCTCCCACCATTTCAGTTTGCGGAAAATGAATATGGGTATCAATAAAGCCGGGTACAATCAATTGTTCTGGGTAATGTTGAACCTCAACTCCAGCAGGAAGATGCTGTTGAGCGTCTTCCCATGCACCAAACCATTTGATTTTTCCATGTTCACTAATCAATAGACCATCTTCTAGATAACGCACTTGATTTGGAATATCAGTTGGCTCAGAGACAGTTTGTTGAATATCTAAAAAACGACCACGCACAACGGTGGTATTTGCGATCAATGACATGGAAAGCCTTTATATTTTCACTTTTTTCGATTGATTGTACCCCACTTAGCCAAGATTTAAACGGTATAACGTTTACTTAGTCCCCATTCTGCCAAAATCCGTCGATAAGTCGTTGATGAACGGTCTGCTTCAAAATGTGCCTCCATCATTAAATCAAGCGGAAGGTCTTCCGGCTTTTGTGATTCGACCATGTCTTGGTCTTCTGCAAAAATTTGCGCATTAAATGCATATACCTTTTCTAAATCCCCTGTTTGGTCAAAGTTACGTGTAAGTGGAACAAATAAACGGGTTTTATTGCTTGAGATAGGACAGCAGGCATTTAAGATTTTTAAGACCCCACCTTCTGGGAAATCGACCGTAAGCACAGCTGAAAAAGGCGGATAGACATCAAAGGTACGCTTCCATAAAAAACCTTCTGGTTCGAGATGTTTTAGCTCATGCGGATAATTACTGACATTGCTGATATAGACCGTTTTTAAGCCATATTCGGTACGTTCAGTATGGTATTTAGGGACAATGGGATTATCGCGACTGGCAAAGGCATTGTGATGTACCCAGGCAAAATGTGCGACATCGATAAATCCTTCGAGTTGACGTCCGCTAGAGCCACCAATATCAACAAATGGCGGTAAAATTGATTGATGCTCTGCATGGTCCCAAGTATCTAATACAGGAATATTGGCTTTAGCAACATCACGACCATGAATACTGGTCCAAATCAGGCCATAACGTTCAACAACCGGAAATTTGGTCAGAGAAAAACGATCCGAAATTTTAGTTAACTCGGGTTGAGCTGGTATTTGGGTACATTTCCCTTCAGTGTTATAGCGTAGACCATGATAAGGACACACAATTTCTTCACCATCGACCCAACCTTTGGTTAAAGGAACGCCACGATGTGGGCAAATGTCTCGCACCAGATGAATTTCACCACTTTCTGTCTTATATAAAGCCATGTTGACGTCTAGTAATGTAACTCGTTGAGGTGCTGTGGAGACATCTTGAATACGCGCAACTGGATACCAATGAGTAGATAAAATTTCCCAATCTTTTGCTTCAAAGCTGCTGTTACACGGCATTGCAAGTGGCGTTAAAGTTGGAATCGCATTCATGGCATCTCTCCTTAAAAAAATCAGGGCTCTTTCGAGCCCCTAAAATCTAGGCTTTTTTCTTTTTAGGAGATGCAAAGAGCTTGCCAATATTGATTTTTAATAAAGAAATTAAGAGTAAAATTATTAAAATACATAATTTTATGGAATTTTATTTTTGAATTTTTGTTCTAAATTAGATTTGAAAATGAAAGTTCATTATGCGTTTTATACTTAAAGTGCACTGATTGATTGCAAGAAAGACCCAATAAAAAAGCACTTTAAAAGTGCTTTTTTATGTAGATCCCTTGATAGGATGAATTAAGACTGCAATTGCTTTTTGTTGTGTCGTAAAGAGAGGTAAGCGGTAATTGCTAACACGATTACGATAAAGCTTAACGAGATCCAGATTGGCATGTGGAATACATCAAGCAACAACATTTTTGCACCAATGAACAATAAGATGATGCCTAAACCATACGGTAAGTAATGCAGTTTAGACGCAGCGCCAGCAAGCAAGAAGAACATTGCGCGTAAGCCTAAAATTGCCATTAAGTTCGCTGTTAAAACAATAAACGGGTCGCTCGTTACCGCGAAAATAGCAGGAATAGAATCTACCGCGAAAATCACATCTGAAGCTTCAACCAAAATCAAAACTAGAAATAACGGCGTTGCCCACAATAAACCATTTTGACGAACAAAGAATTTGTCACCATCAAGCTGTGGCGTAATACGCATGTGCTTACGTAGCCATTTTAAAATTTTGATGTCTTCGATATTGGTTTCTTCTTCTTGGCCCTTTAAGAACTTAAAGCCTGTATAAACCAAGAACGCACCGAAAATATAAAGAACCCAAGAAAATTCTTGAACGAACCATGCACCAATAAAGATAAACAGAGTACGCAGTACGATTGCGCCTAATACGCCGTAGAGCAAAATTTTACGTTGTAGCGCAGCTGGAATAGCAAATGCCGCAAAAATCATTAACCAGACGAAAACGTTGTCAATTGCGAGGGACTTTTCAAGTAAGTAACCTGCAAAGTATTCCATGGTTTTTTGGTTTGCTAAGGTCACCCCAACCGTTTGTTGGAGATAAAGCCATAAACCACCACCAAATAAGACCGCGACGCTTACCCACGCCACGCTCCAGTACGCAGCTTGCTTAATTGAGACATCTTGACCTTGCTTTTGCTTAAAGCCTAAAAAGTCCACTAAAAGCATGACAATGACAATGCCAAAGAATGCTATGTACAGCCATAGATTGCCGATTGTTTCCATAAATCCTCCCTACATCCGGCAATTTGGCATAAAAAAACCTCGACCAGTTGCCAGATGAATTAAAACATCTGTATCAACATGATCAAGGTCTTGCCTACATCATGAATTTCACGATGCTCAGATACCGACTTTTTAATAAAAGTGTATTGACGATATCTGACACATAACATTGCTGTTATGTTTGGAGGAGGCTACTCCCCTTGTCAAACTAAATTCTGTATTGGATAAAACCTATCCAATTACACATAGAATGGCAGATTTTTTTGTATTACGCAACTGAACTTAATGTCGTGGTTTTAATATAAAAAAATCTACGGATTATTTAATCAAACCGCGGTCTAAAAGCGGTTTGCATATAATTTGGTAAAGGTAAATAAAGAATGCGGTCAAACTTGTACCGTAAGCATTCCAGAAGTAATAACCTGCCGTATTGACCAGAAGCGCGACAATAAAAGCCCCCAGCATGTCTAAAGGGAAATGCACACCTAAATAAATACGTGACCACGCTACCACAAATGACAAAAATAACAGAATGATTCCAATCATTTTGCGCTGAGCAAACAAATAAGACAGGGCTATGGTGCTGAAAATCAGCATATGATTACTTGGAAAAGATGCTGTTGGTGCATGTTCAATAAACGTGGTGCCCACACCCATCACAAATGGTCTTGGATGATGATAAAATAGAGAAATAACATAACCCACTAAAAGTGATATGCAGGTTAAAAAGACAGATTTAATGACCCTATTTTTTAAATCTTGATCGCCGTAGAACCATAAAAATGTAAGGATGAATAAAAGAATATAGAGGAGATCATTAGCAAAAAAGATAGCAAGGCGAATGATAAATTGACTCGCATCCTGAGCCCCATTAATCACATGGAATAAGCTAAGGTTGAGTGTTTCTAAAGACATTCATATTCCAAACAAGAACAAAAAACGTGGGCTATGATAAAGAATTAAGCATGTTGTCTTGATAAAGAATTGTCACAAAAATGAAATATAGTTTGTTTGTGATTAAACATTAAACAGCAGACCTAAATAATTTTTAATGCGTGATCTGGTGGTTAATATTAAAGTGTTAACGTGTTGGCACTTTATTCGAGAACGTTATTTTATGACTACTCAAGAAAAACAGAAAAAATTAAGTTTGAGGCCTTTATCTCCAAGAGATCCTAAACAGCCGCATAGAGCAGCAACTCCCCTCGAATTATTGTTCGATTTAATTTTTGTGGTCGCGATTGCAACAGCCGGTCAGCAGTTACACCACGCGATTATTGAAAATCATCTCTGGCATGCACTGCCAAGCTACCTAATGGTGTTTTTTGCGCTGTGGTGGGCATGGATGAATTTTTCATGGTTCGCTTCAGCTTACGATAATGATGATGCATTGTATCGGTGCCTTACCTTTGTACAGATTGTGGGTTCCTTGGTCATGGCCGCAGGTATTCCTGATGTATTTCGTAGTCAGGACTTTGACATCATTATTGTGGGTTATGTGATTATGCGCTTAGCTTTAGTCACCCAGTGGCTCCGCGCAGCAAAACATGATCCTGAACGGCGAGTTACGGCTTATCGTTATGCGATCGGTATAGTCTTGGTACAAATTGGCTGGCTTGTGGCTAACTTTGCTCATGTACTTTCAATACCTCTATTTTTATGTCTGGTTGTGCTCGAGTTATTTGTTCCGATCTATGCAGAAAAACATTCGCCTACGCCGTGGCATCCTCATCATATTGTAGAGCGCTATGCCTTACTCACGATTATTGTTTTAGGCGAATCAATCGTAGGTAGTTTTAATGCCATACGTGATGCGCTTGCGGCTCAATCTATCAATATTCCTGCCGTTTTCTTAATGATTGGCGGATTAATGTTGATGTTTGCAATGTGGTGGGCTTACTTTGATCGCAGTGAACAGCATCATCATTTTAAAGGTGTACGCCCATTTGTATGGGGTTATGGCCATTATTTTGTCTTTGTAGGTATTGCTGCCGTAGGTGCTGCGCTTGCTGCCGCCGTAGATGTCACGACCCATCATGCACATATCTCTGATTTATATATGGGCGTAATTGTCGCAGTGAGTGTAGTGCTTTATACCACTTGTATATGGATGTTATACGAGTTTGAATGTTTAACCGGAATTTCTAAATGGTTTTATCCTATTACTGCGCTTATTATTTTATGTATTCCGTTCATTTGTAATAACGTGGGATATAGCGTATTTGCGATGGGTATTGTCTATACGCTACGTTTATTCATCTCGAATAAATTTATAGAAGATATAGAGCCAAAGCAGGTTTAAAGACCATTAAACTAAAAAACGGGTTTCATATAGAAACCCGTTTTTTATTGAATTATCTAGAGTGGAAGTTAAGCAGCTTTTGCTTTTAATGCGCTTATAAGTTTTTGATGTAAGCCACCAAAGCCACCATTAGACATAATCACCACAGCATCACCCTCACCTGCTTCATTAACAATACGGTTAATAATTTCATCAAGTGAACGGCTGACTTGAGCGCGGTTTGAAGCAGCTTCAATCACTGGTTGTAAATCCCAGTCTAAACCTTCTGGCTGGTACCAGATAACGTCATCTGCTAAGCGTGCTGAATGCGCTAAGCCATCCTTATGGCTGCCCATACGCATGGTATTTGAACGCGGTTCAATAATAGCCCATAAACGGCGTTCACCTAAGCGTTTGCGTGCGCCATCTAAAGTGGTGTCAATCGCTGTTGGGTGGTGAGCAAAGTCATCATAAACTTCAATACCATTGACTGTACCGAGTAACTCCATACGGCGTTTCACACCGCCAAAGTTAGATAAAGCTTCACAAGCTGTTGCAAGTGCAACGCCCACATGTTGAGCTGCTGCAATGGTTGCCAAAGCATTCGCTACGCTATGTTGCCCTGTCATAGACCATTTCACTTCACCAACGGCATTGCCATTTTCGAGGACTTTAAAATGGCTGCCATCAATTGAAATTAATTCGGCAGATAAAGCAGCTTTTTCATTCGCTTCTAAACTTGTACGAATCACTGGCGTCCAGCAACCCATTTCAAGCACTTCATCAATATGCGTTTCGGTAATTGGCGCAATAATACGGCCTTCACTTGGAATGGTACGAACAAGATGATGGAACTGTTTTTGAATCGCTGCTAGGTCATCAAAAATATCGGCATGGTCAAATTCAAGGTTATTTAAAATCGCCGTTTTTGGATGATAATGAACAAACTTAGAACGTTTATCAAAGAAAGCTGAGTCATATTCATCAGCTTCAACGCAGAAGTATTTGCCACCACCTAAACGAGCGCTTTCACTAAAACCAAGTGGAACACCACCAATTAAAAAGCCCGGATTTAAACCAGCCTGATCAAGTACCCAAGCGAGCATAGTTGTTGTGGTTGTTTTTCCATGAGTACCCGCTACACCAAGTACATGTTTACCTTGTAAAACGTGATCTGCAAGGAACTGTGGACCAGAAATATATGGCAGGCCTTCATTAAGCATGTATTCCACGGCATCAATACCACGTTTCATGGCGTTGCCGACAATAACCAAATCTGGATGAGGCTGTAAATGGCTACGGTCATAGCCTTGCATGAGTTCAATACCTGCGTTTTCTAACTGGGTAGACATTGGCGGGTAAACGTTTGAATCGGAACCTGTTACCTTATGTCCTAAATCACGAGCTAAAAGTGCTAAAGAGCCCATAAAAGTGCCACAAATACCCAAGATATGCAGATGCATTGCTCGCCTTCTCCACTGCTTTTGTACACAGTATAAATATGATTTACTGTGGTTTCATTATTGATAAATTTGCCAGCAACGATAGCAAGGCTCAACTGGAAAAGATAGTCAAAATTCGTTGTTGTTCTATGTGTTTGAGATGCCTATAAACGGACAGCTTTATTTTTTAGATTTAAGCTGAATTACAGTTTTATCTTTTATAATATTTTTGATCCATATTAATACTTATATCATCGTAATGATGAAGGATGTGCCTTTGAGCCCAACGGTTTTAGCTTTTGTGCTATTAATTATTTCGAACTGTTTTATGACACTTGCATGGTATGGGCATCTTAAGTTTTTGCACCATGCTCCATTCTGGCAAGCGATTTTATTCGGTTGGATTATTGCCCTACTGGAATATAGTTTTATGATTCCAGCAACTCGAATCTTGAGTGATCAAAACTGGACCTTGGGTGAAATGAAAATTACCCAAGAAGTGGTTACGCTTATTGTATTTGTGCCATTTATGGTGTTGCTGTTTAAGCAGCCGTTTAAATTAGACTATGTTTGGGCCATGTTATGCCTGTTTGGCTGCGTCTATTTTGTATTTAGAAGCCAGTAAAATTATTTGAAATCGGGTTTTCAGACAGATCGTTGTTAAATCCATCGGATTCATGCTTTTTCCTCATAAACTTGGGCTTTGGGGTGAGTGAAAAAACAGCTATAATATTGGCCTCATCTTTTTCTCTCATGCTTGGCTTGGTACAAGTCGAGTTTTTACCATTTTTACGCTTTGGAAATGCCAATGAACGCGGTCGCAACAGATACCCAACCTTTAGTCGGAATTATCATGGGTTCCCAGTCCGATTGGGCAACGCTTGAACATACTGCCAATATGCTTAAACAGCTTGGTGTCCCATTTGAAGCGGAAGTGGTATCTGCTCACCGTACGCCAGACCGTTTATTTGAATATGCAGAAACTGCGCGTGATCGTGGTATTCAAGTGATTATTGCTGGTGCTGGTGGTGCTGCGCATTTACCAGGTATGTGTGCTGCAAAAACTGACTTACCTGTGTTGGGTGTACCAGTTAAATCATCAATTTTAAATGGTGTAGATTCATTACTTTCAATCGTACAAATGCCAGCAGGTATCGCAGTGGGTACTTTGGCAATTGGTCCGGCTGGTGCGACTAATGCTGCGATTATGGCTGCTCAAATCTTAGGTTTAACTCGTCCTGAAATCGCAAAAAATGTTGCTGATTTCCGTGCTGCACAAACTGATAAAGTTGCAAGCAACAACATTCCGGGACAAGTTTAAGAGGCTGAAATGGATAAAACTATCGGTATTTTTGGTGGTGGACAACTGGGCCGTATGATGGCGCAAGCAGCTTTACCATTAAATATTCAATGTACTTTTTTTGAAGCAAATACAGATTGTCCCGCAGGTGTTTTAGGTCAAGTTTTTTCTAGCCAAGATGAACAAGGTTTAAAGCAGTTTATTGAAAGTGCTGATGTTTTCAGTCTTGAATTTGAAAATACGCCCGTTGCGGACGTAGATGTTTTGACTCAAACCAAAACATTGCACCCTCCCCGTATTGCTTTAGCAACTGCACAAAATCGTTTATCTGAAAAAGCATTGTTTGATGAACTTGCGATTCCTGTTGCACCGTATCGTGCTGTAGATAGCTTAGAAAGCTTGAAAAAAGCTGTTGCTGAACTTGGTTTGCCGATTGTACTTAAGACGGCAACTGGTGGATACGACGGCAAAGGTCAGTTTGTACTTCGTTCAGAAGACCAAATTGATACTGCTTGGGCAGAGCTTGGTCCTGCAAAAAGCTTAGTTGCTGAAAGTTTTGTGAAGTTTTCTCGCGAAGTTTCGATTATTGCAGTACGTGGTCAAAATGGTGAAGTAAAAACTTGGCCATTAGCTGAAAACCACCATCACAATGGTATTTTGTCACACTCAATCGTACCTGCACCGAATAGTGAAGCTCTACAACCTGTTGCTCAAGACTACATTACACGTTTGTTAAATCATCTCAACTATGTAGGTGTGCTAACTCTCGAGCTATTTGTGACAGAACAAGGCTTGTGTGCAAATGAGATGGCACCACGTGTGCATAACTCAGGCCACTGGTCAATTGAAGGCGCCGTATGTTCGCAGTTTGAAAATCATGTTCGAGCTGTTGCAGGGTTACCATTGGGTTCAACAGACGTTGTTCGTCCAACGGTTATGATCAATATTATTGGTCAGCATCCTAAAACTGAAGATGTTTTAGCACTAAATGGCGCTCATCTGCACCTTTATAACAAATCAGAACGTGCTGGCCGTAAGTTGGGTCACATTACGTTAATGCCTGTGGATAGTAATGAATTGACGAATTTATGCCGTCAATTAGCGAAAATTTTGCCAGAACCACTCGCATTGACAGCTGATATGACTATTTAATTAAGTTAAAATTTCTAAAAAGCGATCTTCGGATCGCTTTTTTTGTCTTTTAAATTTAAAAAATCTAATGTTGTTCTGTTGTGGATAACTTTTGTTAAGCTTTTTGAATTTAAATGAGGACTTTTATTTTAAATTTAAAAAATGAAACAAGGTGTTTTAGTGGTTTTGAATTTAAAATAAGTTATCCCCAGTACCTAAAGTTTGAATTTAAATCTAGTGGATCAGCTTATGTTTGTTTTGAATTTAAAAAGATGCATGTTATCTCGGTGGTGTTTTGAATTCAAAACTATATCTAACTTTTAAATTTAAAATATCTCTCTGAGTGGTGAAGGGGTTGTAGCATATAAAGATGATGAAGAGCATAGCGAATATAGGATATAGGAGTTGAGGCAGTTTAGAGCTGTGGTTTTATAAGTTATCCACAGATGGATTGGGCTTATATTTTTAAATTTAAAGAGGCATTTTGAATTTAAACTGCAGGAGGGATTTTTGAATTTAAAAACTAATTAATCTTGTGTAAGAAGTTTTAAATTCAAAACTAGATGTAAAATTTGAATTTAAAACTCTGGAAATGAATTTAAAGAATTAATTATGAATTCAAATTTACGATTTCTCTCTGAAAATTTTGAGTCCATAATGGTATGGTAAAGACAAATTTAAATTTAAAAATTGAACTAGGATAATATGCGACGTTTTTCTTGTATTGTTGGGTCTATATTTTTGACAATGACTCAGGCTCAAGCAGAGCTGATAATTAATGGTTCTACTTCTACAATATCTAGTAATGCGACTGTTCCTGTAACGAATAGCAATACTTACACGCCTAATAATAATTTTCAGAGTTGTTTGGCAAATTTACGTTCGCAAGCGATTGCTGCAGGTGTTTCAGGTAGCACTTATGACCGCTATACACAAAATTTAACGCCGGACTACTCAGTAATTGATAAGTTAAATTATCAGCCAGAATTTTCGACACCGATTTGGGACTATTTATCTGGTCTTGTAGATGAAGAGCGTGTTGAGCTTGGTAAACAAAAATTAGCGCAATATCGAGATGTTTTAAATCGTGCATCTCAAACTTATGGCGTACCGCCAGAAACAATTGTGGCAGTGTGGGGCGTTGAAAGTAATTTTGGTGATATTTCTGGAAAATATCCTTTATTGCAAGCACTTGGAACTTTAAGTTGTGAAGGGCGCCGACAAAGTTATTTCCGTACAGAATTTTTTGCCACTATGCGTATTTTACAACGTGGTGATTTAACCGAAGATCAGCTTAAAGGCTCATGGGCAGGCGCATTCGGTCATACACAGTTTATGCCATCAACTTATGAGCGCTTAGCTGTTGATTTTGATGGTGATGGTCGTCGTGACTTAGTGTCTAGTACAGCAGATGCATTGGCATCAACAGCTAATTTCTTGAATAAAGCTGGTTGGCAAACGGGTATGCCATGGGGCTTTGAAGTCAAAATCCCAGCAGGTATGTCAATTGATGGAGAAGGGCGTCGCTCTAAAAAATCATTGAGTAGCTGGAATGCGCGTGGAGTAACTCGAATTGATGGTACACCTTTAATTCAAGGTGCGTTGTCTGATAATACGCCTGCTGGTTTAATGGCACCAGCAGGAGCAAATGGCCCAATCTTTTTAGTATTTAAAAATTTTGATGCTATTTATAGTTATAACGCAGCAGAAAGTTATGGACTTGCGATTGCACATTTATCTGATCGTTTGAAAGGTGGTAAACCATTCGTTGCTTCTTGGCCAACAGATGACCCTGGTACTTCACGAGCAGAACGTCGAGAAATTCAGCAGTTTTTGATTAATCGTGGTTATGATATTGGTGCTGTGGATGGCTTAATTGGTGATAAAACTCGCGTTGCTATCCGTCAGGAACAAACTCGTTTAGGTTTAAATCCAAATGGACGGGCAGGGCAACAGATTTTACGTGCATTTCGCCAAGAGCAAGCTCGAAAAATGATGCAGTAATAACGATACCAAATAAAAAGGTCTGCATATGCAGACCTTTTTATTTGGCAGTTAAACTATGAATTAATCTAGCTTTACAGCTTCCAAAATGTCCAAAATAACTGAAGTGACATCTTGGCTTAAATCACGATCATTGAAGATTTCATAAGCAGTAATAGTGACATCAGTGTCACTTGGCAACTGCTTTTGTTCTTCTTCGATTAAATGCTCGATAGGGAGTAAGGTTTGCTTAACTTCAAGATGTAAAATATCTTTATATTCAATATTTTCATCTTCAAGCTCAATTTCTTGCTCGTTAAAGTAAGGCAACAAAATAGAATGAAGGTACGGTTTAAGTTCAATAATATCAAATAGTTCGATATCTCGAGTTTGTTCAATCGTACTAATGTGGTCATTTACTTCAATCAGGATATGATAATAACTCATCTTGATCTCCATTCTATTTTAGTCAGCTCTTACAACCACAATAACATGACTTTGACATGAATTTCGATGTATCTACTTATAAAATAGATACATCATTGATGTTTCATATCTAATTATTGAGGTAAAGCGTTTAGTAGATCACGATCAGCGTCAGTTAAAACATTAGTTTTTTTATCACTGTCCTTGCGAACTGAGTACATTAAGGCACCAGGTTGATCGCTATGTTTCAAACCAAGCGCATGGCCTAACTCATGAGCAATCGTTAAACGTAAATCATCAATAGAGCTATATTCATAGATTGTGATTTGTTTACCGTTATAAATGCCTTTCTTAAAAACATCAGCTTGGGCATTTTGCTTAAACTGATTTAAAGATTGATTGAACTTATCATTAATCTGGTTAAAGTGATTAACCTTTTTATTTAAGTCTGCAGCTTGTTGATTATAAGCGGCAATATCTTTCTTCAAAGAAACTGTTTGTTTCTGTAAATCTTTCTGAGTTTTACCAAGCGATTTTGCTGTGTATTCAGGTGCTAATTTACCTTGATTAAACTGCATCATTTGTTGATCAAAATTTTTCAACTTCTCATTTAAGATCTGTTTTTTGTTTTCAAGATCAGATTGAGTTTGACTTAAATTTTGCTTCAACTGTTTAATTTGTTGTTGCTCATCAATGATACGTTGTTGATCTTGTTTAAACTGAGCAGAAATTTTTTGACGCTCTGCTGAACGATTTTGGCTGTCGTCATATACAAGACGAATTTCTAACTTTGCATTTGGGTCATAAGTAAAGTAATTCTTACCTGTCCCTTCTTTCCAAATATCAGCAGCTTGCTGAGTAATCTCAAGCAATTGATCTTGACTTAAACCAAAACGAGGATCAACTTCAGCAATTTTATATGTCAAATGTTGAGCATTTTTCTGCTGAACTTGAGTATTTGTAGAAGTAGCCAAGTGAGCATTGGCCTGAAAATTAGAGAAAGCAAAAGCTAAGCCTAATAACAAAGATGTTAAGCGCATAGTCGTCAGGGGGGGAGATTTAAAAAAAACGTATTATAAGAATATAAAGTGAAAAATCAATCAAAAAATGTACAATTTTAATAAATAAATGAGACTTTAGTCTCATTATTTTTAACTTTTGAAAAATGAATTATTAGCAAAATTTAATTAATTTCTATTTTATTTAAGTGTTTAGTTTTAATGATTTTCGTTATTAGAACTATAAAATGAGCTTAGTAAATCTAAATCCGAATGTGTTAATTTGAAGTTGTGAATATCTTGCTCTTTTAAACGAGGATACATTAGAGACTTTGGGTCGGCTGTATGTTTTAGACCTAATGCATGTCCAAACTCATGAGCAAGGGTTAGGCGTAAATCATCGAATGAACTAAAACCATAAATCTGAATTTGATTATGACTGAATAAGCCTTTATGAAAAGTTTCTGGACCAACAGTCGTGGTTAAATTAATTTGTTTAATAGCTTCATTAAGTAGGTTTTGCTGTTGATTTATTTGCATAATTTGAGAATTAAGACTTTCTATCTTATTGCTATGTTGAATAAATTTAGCTTTTAACTCTAATGATTGTTGATTTAACTGAGTTTGACGTTTGATTAAATCAACTTGATTGAATTTTCCCAAATTTCCTTGATTATAAAGAGTTACATCTTGCTGATATTGTTCAAATTTATTATTAAGCTGAAGTTTTTCTTCATTTAGAAGAACAGTTTCCTGATCTATTTGTTGTTTTAACAAATGAATAGCTTTATTTTTCTCCCGCCATTCTTCTTGCTGCTGTAATAACTTATTTATATCAATTTTTCTTTCATTTTGAGCAGTTTGATAATCATCAAACACTAAGTTAATTGTAAGCTCTGCTTGTGAGTCATAAATAAAATAAGTTTTTCCTGTTTCTTTCTGCCAGATTTCAGCAGCTTCTTGACCAATTTGCATAAATTGTTCTTTAGTAAGATGAAAGCGTGGATCTATAAAATCAATCTTATATTTTAAAGGCTGATTAAAAGTAACACTTGATAAGTTGCTTTGAGCAAAAGCAAATGTGTGTAAGCTCATACTTAAGTAAAAGCTCATTCCCCACCATAGAAATTTTTTCATGGCAAAATAAAAATATAAATATTAATAAATTCTTATTGTTAGTGAGTAATTTAGATTCGTCAAAGTGATAAAGGAGACCAAAGAAGGCGATCATTTTGTGATCTTGCTAAAGAAACGGAATAAATAAAACTATTTATTTGGCATTAATTTTAAAATTAATGGATTTAATAACAGTGGTTTTATTTTTTAAAAAATACAATAAATAATAAATAGTTAGTTTTTATAAGTGACTATTTTGACAATAAATTATTTCAAAAAATATATAAATTGCAATTGTTATTTTTTGTAAACAATAAAAAACCGCGCTTTCGCGCGGTCTTTTTTTAAAGAGACAAATTATTTTTTGTCGTCTTTTACTTCTGTAAATTCAGCATCTACAACGCCATCATCAGCTTTTTGTTGACCAGCTTCACCGCCTTGGAATGCATTAGGATCAAAACCTTCAGCACCACCAGCTTGTTGCGCTTGTTCATAAGCACGTTGAGTGATCGGCATCAAAATGTTTTGTAAAGCTTCAGTTTTTGCTTTAATCGCTTCAACATCATTTTCTTTAGTTGCTGCTTCAAGTTCAGAAACCGCTGCGCTTACCGCTGTTTTTTCATCTTCAGTCACTTTTTCACCAAGATCTTTAACAGCTTTGTTCGAGCTTGAAATTAATGCATCAGCTTCGTTACGAGCTTTTGCAAGTTCTTCAAACTTACGGTCTTCCTCAGCATTCGCTTCAGCATCTCTAATCATCGCTTCGATTTCAGCATCAGATAAACCTGAGTTTGCTTTAATCTGAATCGATTGCTCTTTACCAGTGCTCTTGTCTTTCGCAGATACTTTCAAGATACCGTCAGCGTTGATGTCAAACGATACTTCAATTTGCGGCACACCACGTGGAGCAGGTGGGATATCGCCTAATTGGAAGTTACCCAACAATTTGTTTTGTTGAGCCATTTTACGTTCACCTTGGTAAACCGAAATATCTACAGCTGGTTGGTTATCAGCAGCAGTAGAGAACACTTGTGATTTCTTCGCAGGAATCGTAGTGTTTTTCTCAATGATTGGTGTTAATACACCGCCCATTGTTTCAATACCTAAAGTTAATGGTGTTACGTCAAGAAGTAATACGTCATTCTTGTCACCAGACAATACAGCACCTTGAATTGCAGCACCGATTGCAACTGCTTCGTCAGGGTTCACGTCTTTACGTGGCTCTTTACCAAAGAATTCTTGTACTTTTTGTTGTACAAGTGGCATACGAGACTGACCACCAACCAAAATTACGTCAGAGATGTCAGAAGTCGAAAGACCAGCATCTTTAAGAGCAATACGGCAAGGTTCAATTGTACGAGCAACTAGGTCAGCAACTAAACCTTCAAGTTTTGCACGAGTTACGTTGATCACTAAGTGTTTAGGACCAGTCGCATCAGCCGTGATGTATGGAAGGTTGATTTCAGTTGCATTAGATGAAGAAAGCTCGATTTTTGCTTTTTCAGCAGCTTCTTTCAAACGTTGTAACGCAAGTGGATCATTTTTCAAGTTCACACTTTGTTCTTTCTTGAATTCTTCAACTAAGTATTCAATTAACGCGTTATCAAAGTCTTCACCACCAAGGAAAGTATCACCGTTAGTTGATAACACTTCGATTTGTTGGTCGCCATCAAGGTCTGCGATTTCAATGATAGATACGTCAAAAGTACCACCACCTAAGTCGTAAACTGCAACTTTACGGTCGCCTTCTTTTTTGTCCATACCGAACGCAAGAGCCGCAGCAGTTGGTTCGTTAATGATGCGTTTAACATCTAAACCAGCAATTTTACCTGCATCTTTAGTTGCTTGACGTTGAGCATCGTTAAAGTAAGCAGGAACAGTAATAACTGCTTCTGTAACTGTTTCACCTAAATAATCTTCTGCAGTTTTCTTCATCTTTTTCAAGATTTCAGCAGAGATTTGTTGAGGTGCTAATTTTTTATCGTTTACTTCAACCCAAGCATCACCATTGTCTGCTTTGATGATTTTATACGGTACAAGACCAATGTCTTTTTGTACTGCTTGATCTTCATAACGACGACCAATTAAACGCTTGATCGCGAACAATGTATTTTTAGGGTTTGTTACTGCCTGACGCTTAGCGCTTTGACCAACTAAAATCTCGCCATCTTTATAAGCAATGATCGATGGAGTTGTACGTGCGCCTTCAGCGTTTTCGATTACTTTTACTTTATCGCCTTCAAGTACAGCAACACATGAGTTGGTAGTACCTAAGTCAATACCAATAATTTTTGCCATTTGGTGTGTTCCTCTAAAATTCTGTTGCAATGTTTTGCTTGTTATTCGATATGAGAGTCAATCGGTTTTTTTCAAGCATTTTTATGAAAAAAAATCAAAAAACTCTCAAGTTCTTGTGCTTTTAGCAAAGCGATGCTTCGCTTTTGTTCGTTTTATTGACCAACCATAACCATAGCAGGGCGCAACAAACGACCATTTAAGGTATAGCCTTTTTGTAAAACGGTGCCGATTTCATTGGCTTTGGCATTTGGATCAATGCCAACAGCTTGATGTAAATCTGCGTTGAATCCATTTTGAGTATCAGCTTCTACAACGCCAAATTTCTCAAGAGTTGTTAATAGTGACTTCAAGGTTAGCTTAATACCTTCAAGTACAGGTGTTTCTTCACCACCAGCAGCCTGAATTGCACGTTCTAAATTGTCGACAGAGTCCAACAATTCTTTTGCAAATTTTTCAAGCACAGTTTCTTTATGCTTCTCAGACTCACGTTGAATACGCTCTACACTTTTTTGTGCTTCATAAACTGCATTTGCTGTACGAGCTTTTTCCAGCTTAAGATTTTCTTCTAGTTTGGTGATTTGCGCTTGTAAAGATTCAACGGTAACGTCGTTTGCTTGCTCTACACCTTCAGCTTGAGTTTGCTCGTTAGATTGCTCAGCTTGCTCATTTTGAATGTCTTGAGCTTGCTCATTTTGCTCATTAGCCATTGATGATCTCCGTTTAAATGGGTTTTTAAACATGTACAGTCCTTTTTGGCATCAGTATTTACTGCGTAAAACCTGAACTGCCATGCATATGCTGTAATTCATTAATAGGGATGAAGTATGGGCATTGCCTAAAAATTCAAGCGTACACGGCAATTTAAAGCTTTTAATTTTGCGGTTTTAAGTAAAAATCTAAATTTTCGATCATAAAAGCAATAAATTCTTGAGTAATTCGAGGTAAATGTTGTCTAGAGGCATACACGATCGACAAGCTTAGCTCAGGAGCCATAAAATTTTTAAATAAAGCGGTTAGACGTTTTTCTTTTAAATCTTTTTCAACTAATAATGACGGTAACATTGCGACTCCCTGTGCATGTAAACACATATCGTAAAGCGCATTTACATCATTACTTTTAAAAGTCACATTCAAAGGATAGTTCTGAGGTTGTTGTTCATTATCAAACAGTGTCCAGTATTGGTGCTGACTATGATGAGCAATACATTCATGCTGAATCAGTTGACGAGGATGAAGCAGGGGACTGTGTTGTTTTAAATAATCTGGATGAGCACAGAAAACGGACTCGATCTGACAAACTGGTCGTGCAATTAAACCATCGGCTACCTTTTGGGTAATACGTAACGCTAAGTCCACTTGTGCATCTATAAGATCCATAGTGTTTTCAGTCAAATAAACATCAAAATTAATATGCGGATGCTGACGTTTAAATTGGCGAATACATTCTGCTACCCCAAGTTCAAACAAAAATAAACCACAGGTAAAACGAATCGTACCGTTATGTTGCTCAGGCGCTGCGAGCTCTTGTAAAAGTTGTTGTTGTTGTAAAATATTTTCACAGTAGAGCAGAGCTTTCTCACCTGCGGGAGTGAGGGATATTTTTCGGGTATTTCTCTGAAAAAGTCGAGTTGAGAATGTATGTTCAAGGTGCTCAAGATAACGTGAAACCATGGCGCGAGAATAATTAAGATGTTCTGCGGCTTTGGTCAAATTGCCATGTTGTGCAATAGAAACAAAGACCTGAATCGCTTTTAAAGTATCCATATGTCTAGCTATTATTACAATATATGCAACAGTTTATCTTAAATTAGTGCATTTATCTTACATAAATTGCAATTTAAAGTGTTCTTCATGAAACAGGAGAATACCTAATGAAATTATTTAAATTAACCGCTTCTGCGCTTACTACTGCAACGGCATTAACTATGGCTCAGTCAGCTTTTGCTCAAGACCTAAAAATCCAGAGTTTTCTGGCTAAACCCGAACATTTTGGCGTGACGTCTACTTTAATTGAAGGCGATAAAGAAGTTCTATTGGTTAATGCGCAATTCTCAAAATCTGAAGCATTGCGCATTGCCGCAAATATTCTAGATAGCGGTAAAACGTTAAAAACAATTTTTGTAAGCTATGGCGACCCAGACTATTACTTTGGTTTAGATGTATTTAAACAGTATTTCCCGAATGTACAGATTATTGCCACTCCAGAAACAGTAAAGCATATTCAAGATACTCAAGCGCTTAAAGTTAAATATTGGGGACCACAAATGGGTGCAAATGCACCTAGCCAAATTATTGTGCCTCAAGCTTATACAGCTAAAACTTGAAAATGAATCAATCGAAATTAAAGGTAAAAAAGAACTTACCTATTTATGGGTACCGTCTGCAAAAGCAGTAGTAGGGGGAATCCCTGTGTCTTCAGGCATTCATTTATGGATGGCCGATACTCCTAAAACTAAAGATCGTGCGGAAGTTATTCAATCCTTAGAAAGTATCAAAGCCCTTCAGCCTAAAATTGTTGTGCCTGCGCATATGGTTGAGGGAGCTCCACAAGGTCTCGATGCGGTTAATTTCTCGATTAACTATTTAAATAGTTATGAAAAGGCAGCTAAAGCAACTAAAAACTCTGCTGAGTTGAGCAAAGCTATGCAAAAGCAATATCCAACTCTTCAAAGTGTTGATAGCTTAGAGTTAGGGGCTAAAGTTGTAAAAGGTGAAATGCAGTGGCCATAATTTAACGTTTAAGGCATATTCACTTTCAAAAAGTCGCGATCATTCGCGGCTTTTTTATGAGTAAACCACTTTTAAGGGTAAAAAAGCTCTGTAACAGTCTACGTGCCTTATATAGCGTTTCTATAAATGGAAAAATTTTAAATATAAGGGCTCAGCAGAATAAAAAGAAAAAATTGATAAAATTAAACAAACGTTTATCTATGGTTTAATTTATAAAATAGATTGGTCAGATTAAAAAATTGAATTTAATAAAAAATTGCAGAATTTGTACTTCTATTACTAGAAAAGACAACCAATGATACGCACGCCAGAAAAAAAAATTGTGAATTATAGGCAGCGCGAAGATGAACTTTGCATTTAAACGTTTGTCGTAATGAAAGGAAAGTGATTATGAAAAAATTAGGTCTTATCTCTGTAGTGCTTGCTGGTGTCGCTTTTACAGCTGTTGGTTGTGCATCTGAAGCTGGTTTAAACGCATCAGGTTCTGCTCAAACAAGTGCTAGCCCATCTGGGGTACAAGCAGGTGCTGGTATTGATGCAGGTGTTTCTGGTCAAGCACAACCAGGTCAAGTAGATGCTGGTGCTTCTGGTTCAGTTTCAGGTTCTGCAACTGCTCAGTAATTTGCTGCTAAAAATAAGAGATATGAGTTTATAGAACATATATGTTCAAGATGCCAATACATATATGAAATGAGCTGCTACTCATTTTTCTATAGATTAGAGAGAATTTATATTCCTCAAAAAAGCCCCAAAAGACTTATTTCTTTGGGGCTTTTTATATAGTAGTAAGTTTAGTCATCATGACGATAATCTCGGCGATCATGATCTCGATCTTCTACCCGTTTTTTATCCCAGTCACGGCGTCTTTTATCCCATTCACGACGATCTTTTTCTTGTTCACGAATATCTTTACGTTGTTGTTCGTATACTCGTTGACGCTCTTCCCAACGCTTCCGTTCCCAATCATTATATCGACGTTGATCATCACGATCATAGCGGCGATCATGGTCATTGTAAACGTATCCGCCACCACGATAATAAGGATCATCTGGGTAAGCAACACAGCCCACAGTTAAAAGACTGGTTGCTAACATAGTAACAACTAGTTTTGCTGACATAGCGGTACCTCTTTTTGTCTGTTAACAATAATTGGCAAAAAAGTCCTGTTTTAATCGACAGATTTGTTAATGACATTTGCTATAAATCAGATTAGCGTAGATTGGTTTTTACCTTTGTATCTTGATTGCATGAGTTGTATGCGAATATAGTCAAACAACAAAGAATTCTGTAGAAAATATGAAGGATAAGAGTGATTCAAGGAGACAGGCATGACAGCATTTAATCAAAAAATTCAAACATTGCTAGATAAAGGGCAAGGCCCTGCCGCTCGAGCACTCGATAGGTTGCCTCGACTAGCCCAAGAGTCTCTTGCGAAAATTTTAGGATATTCTTATCAATATCCAGATCTTGATTCATTTACTAAATGCATGATGGCTGTGCAAATTAAACAGGGGAAAGAGGGCTTTATTGGCTCTGACCCCATTCAATCAAGAAGAATGTTTGATGCACAAATGCAGGCTATACGCCAAAAACCAACTTATATTGATTCAGTAGAGAATATTCGCCTACCACTACAAAGCGGTACAATCTTTGCCAGACATTATCATCCTGCTTCTAACAAGAAACTGCCATTAATTGTGTTTTATCACGGAGGTGGTTTTGTCGTAGGCGGTTTAGATACTCATGATGAGGTTTGTCGTTTATTAGCTAAATATGCAAAAGTACAGGTACTCAGTATCGACTATCCTCTTGCTCCAGAAGTTTCACCACAACATTTAATTCAGTCATGTGAAGATGCATTAGCATGGGTTTATCAAAACCGCAGACAATTAAAAATTTTAAAAAATAGAATAGCGGTCGCAGGGGATAGTGCTGGTGGAAATATTAGTACTGTTGTAGCGCAAAGATCAGTAAATAAAGCTTATGCTCCGCAAGCACAATTACTTATTTATCCAACAGTGGATTTCAAAAGCAGACATCCTTCTTTTTATGCTTATAACGAAGGGTTGGTTTTAACAAATACCGATATTGATTACGTCACACAATATTATGCAACTCAGCATAATGTAGAACTTGACGATCCAATTATTTCACCTACCTATGGCAACCTAAAGAAAAATCCACCAGCTTTTGTGATTACAGCCGGACATGATGTCTTACATGACGAAGCAAAAATATATAGTCATAAGTTAAGACAAAATGGCGTGAAAATGCATTACGAAGAATTTCCGGAACAGACTCATGGTTTTATTAATCTGACACCAATTTCTAGAAAAGCGAAACGCCATACTATCGAAATTAGTAAAAACTTTAGAAAATTCTGGGATAAAAATAGTTAAACAAACACAATAATCCATGTTTCACGTGGAACATGGATTACTTAGAAAATAGAATTAAAATTCTTAATAAATACTCACTAGAATTCTTTGCTGTAGACGATTAGATTTAATGATTATCTTTTTATAAATTTTATTGTAGGAAAATATGAAAAAGCTATTGATGTTGTTTTGTCTAGGTCTAAGTAGTCACTCAGTATGGGCTAATAGCTTAGTTGAGATGCAAACAAATTTAGGCAACATCGAAATAGAGTTATATGATGACAAAGCACCGATTAGTGTGAATAACTTTAAAAGCTATATAAAGTCTGGTTTTTATAAAGAGACAATCTTTCATCGTGTGATTCCAGGTTTCATGGCACAAGGTGGTGGCATGACTGCAAATATGCAGGAAAAGACAACACGAGCGCCTATTAAGAATGAAGCAGGAAATGGTATTGCAAATACGCGTGGTACTTTAGCCATGGCTCGTACATCAGATCCAGATTCAGCTACTAGCCAGTTTTTTATAAATGTTGCAGATAATAAATTTCTTAACCGTTCACCAGGAAATCCAGGATACGCCGTTTTTGGTAAAGTGGTAAAAGGAATGGATGTGGTTGACCGTATTGTTCAGGTTCCTACATCAAACTATGGCATGCATCAAAACGTGCCAAAACAGCCTATAAAGATTGTAGATATAAAGATCAAAACATTAAAAAAATAAATTAATGATATAAAACAGACATTTAATAATTTTATAAGCCTTATTTGGGTGAAAAAGAACCGGTCGAACACAGATATTTATAAAAGTGCTTGCGTACCGGTTTTTTTTCCCTATAATGCACTCATCCCGACGCGATACATGAGAATATCTTAGCTTACAGGGTTAAGATAAAAGCTTAGTATTGTGTCGAATCTGTCTCTGACGAAGAGCAGAAAAATCATTAAGAGAATTGAAGAACAACTTGTGTGGATTTTTACTGATTGATTAATCGAAATAATTTTCATTGATTGATTGGTTTAAATTACTCGAAGTTTATTTGAGCGAAATTTAAGTCAGTAATTGATGAGCCAGAATTGGCACCTTGTCTTTAAATAAGGTGCAAAATGA
>NZ_JANBNX010000024.1:0-59229 GCF_035615275.1 Acinetobacter sp. IK23 | reverse complement strand
CTTTTTTGGTAGCTAATCGCAATATCAATATGTTTTTGTCTTCTGCAAAGCGTCGTATAGTCTGGCGCTGTCCAATCTAATCCGCAAAGTTTAATCAGGCTTTGTACAAAGCCAGTGACCATGCGTAAAGATAATCGAAAGAGAGATTTAATCATTAGGCAGCATTGGATAGCTGCGTCGGAGTAAGTTTGATTTCGTCCTTGTTTGCCTTTTGATGGGGCATACCATTGCGTAGCAGGATCAAACCAAATGGCAATATTTCCACGATTAATGAGAGCTCGGTTATATGAAGACCAATTGGTTGTGCGATAAATTTTTGGTGTCGACTTATTCATTTGAAAATTATATTGTGGAATAAGCCTTTAGAGATAGGTTTGTGCAACAAAGCCAGATAAAAATAGAAAGCACCTTCTTAAAAAAAATTGTTAGATTTACCTAGCTGAAAATGTAGGCAGAAACATATTAATTTTTCAGGGATTTAGAACATTTAGCCATGCAAAAGATTCTTCAAGATTTTTCTATTCCAGCTGTATTCGCGGGTTTCATTACCTTTCTTATTGGTATTAGTGTTTCGGCTATTTTAGTGATTCAGGCCGCCCAAGCTTTAGGTGCTTCACCTGAACAAATTACCTCATGGTTTTGGGCTTTAGGTTTGGGTCTTGGTTTATCAGGCCTTATTCTTTCTTGGAAACTTAAATACCCTGTAGCAACAGCTTGGTCTACTGCTGGTCTCGCCTTAATTATTGCAACTGGCGGTGGATATAGCATAAATGAAGCAATTGGTGCTTTTTTAGTTGTTGGTGTACTGACTGCGATTTTAGGTTTTTCAGGAATTTTTCAAAAAGCACTTTCATATATTGAGCATAACTCGATTGATGTAGCTCTTTAAAAGATCGATTACGACCAAAAAAACGCATCAAATGAAATCTTTGTAAAAATGCTGTGAAGAGTCGTTGCCAGAATTTCATCACGAAATCCTCCATTTTTTAGGCGTACAAAGCTCTCGACCTTATTGAGAAATAAAGTCTATAAAAATTTAAAATTTAGAAAGGAATAGGAGATCGTAGACTTACGATGAAGAAGAGAAAATTAGCCCAAAGCCAAACCAACGCTGACGAAAAGTCACAGGTTTGAACATAGCTCGGATACTTTGAATCGTATGAGACGAATTATTTACCAACATTGAAGTTTGGTAGGCATAGCTGTGTGTGGAAGCATATAAAAACATTGGCTTCTCCCCATTTCTAGCGAGAAACTAAACAGATAAGCGCTTGAAGTACTTGATTACAGATAAAGTAATTTGTGTAGGTTTAATCTAATTTTTTACAAAGCTATCTCATTGCAAGATAGCCCTTCCTAAAGGTGATCTTGCTCAGTATTGGCTTTGGTTTAATTGATAATTAAACTCGAACCTCGAACAACTACCCATTTAGGATCTCCATTAAATAAACTCGCGGCAAGTATATGTTTTACTCTCTAGCACACAAGTTTATTTTTGTAATTTTTTATTAACAAAAATTTTAATCAAACTCTATAGCTCTCTTACAACTACTGTTTTCGCCATCTTGTCATGCCATCCTTGTTTTTTCGGATCAAACGCCACCCAAAAAAGACCGATACAAAACACTAAAATGGATGGAATATATCCAATATAACGAATGATAGATTGCATCAAAGTTAACTTATTGCCTGTTTTTTCATCGAGAACCTTTAAACGCATTAAACGCTTACCTGGGGTACCCGCAAGATAGATCCAACATAAAACGGTGTATAAAAACGGAAAAGCATAATTCACGATCAAATCAAAACCATAATTTTGAGGTTTACTGCTCAAACCAGTAGAAAATATCAAATCATAATCGCCATGATAAAAAATCCATGCTGCAGGTATAATTGCTAAAAACATGATAAGGCTATCTATAATCATTGCCCCAAATCTTAGCCAGAACCCTGCATATTCGTATTTATAACTCATGCATACACCTCACTTTTCTTATGTTTTTACTTTACACCAAACACATAACTTCATTTTAGTTTCATCGTAAAGGAAATGTTTTTATTTTTAAATACTTGAAGTAATTTTTTAAGTTTATTAAGAATTGCCCTAAATTTTTTCGAGACCCTACACTCATCACATTAAAATAACATAGATCATTTTTAAGTATTTTATAAACACAAAACTCTAAATAAAGTAGCTTAATTATTTTCATTCGATTAGGCATATATAACAGCTAACTATTTCCAATAGAAAAACATCGATTTTACGTTCTTTTTTAAATAATAAAGCTGCACAAAAAAGCCCTAAACTAATCATAATTTAAAGAGGCTTAAAGTTAATATGCTATTAAATTTTTCAGAATGTTAAATACCACCAAAAAACATGATAAAGATCATATTTCTTATTTAACTTCAAAATAATGCTTTTCAGTAACGAGTTTTATTTTTAGATTTTTATATAATCGATCCTTGGCATTCTCGAGCGAAGGGACTACTTTTTCTGCAAATTTATCATCAGCCATAAGCCTTGCATAAGTTTTGTAGCCGATTACTAATTTTTCTGGCTCTTTACCTGTTTGTTTAAATTCTTCAATAAGCTTACTTACTTTCTTTGCTGTTAAATCTGCCATATGATCACTCCCCCTCAATATACTATTTGGTTATACGAGCTCAGTGTGACAAAAATATGAAAAAGTAATTTATTGTAAAGTTCATCTAAAAAATAAGTTTTCAGTTTAATCTTTACTATCTTAATAGTTATATTTAAAAACCTTATAAAACAATGAAATAATTAAGCTTCATTTAATTTGGTTGTGACTTAATTGAATTGATTTGTACCTTTAAACAAATGTGTTACTCTTAAAGTAAGAAAAGCTTCATACATATAACAACTTGTAAATAAGAGGAATAACATTATGAATTATCAACATATTATTGTACCTGTAGATGGTTCAGAAATTTCTTTGGCAGCAGCACGTCAAGCTGCCCATATTGCTAAGGCTTTTGGTAGTAAACTTACAGCGATTAGTCTTGTTGCAGTAGATCCTTTTAGCGGTGTCGATTTTTATTACATCTCTCCTGTTGTAAAAGATTACTTTGTTGAAGCTCGTGCAAATGCTGAAAAAACACTGGCTAAAGTAAAAGCTTTATGTGCTGAAGAAGGTGTTGATATTGATACAGAAATTATTCAGGGTGAAATTTCATCTGACGGTATTTTAAAAGCTGTAGAAGACTTAAAATCAGACTTAATTGTTATTGGTTCACATGGCCGTAAAGGTTTCCAAAAACTTATTTTAGGTAGCTTTGCGCAAGATGTTCTTAACAGCACCAAAATTCAGGTTTTGGTCGTTAAAGAATAATTTATTGATGTTAAGGAAAAGCCTAATCTATATCTATGGATTGGGCTTTTCCTTTTTAAACTGCATAAATTTTACACAGACTAAAAATCATTATAGAATACCAACCTCGTTTCCTATTCTTTGTGAGTCACGCCAATGAAGTAAGTCCTTTTTCTCATCAATTTTCCTTTTTTTGATGTGCAAAATAGACTATTTCTTAGTGGCTTAACGTCTTTATTTAAAGTTTAACTTTCCTATTTTGTACATCCTGTATTTATGAGGTTTTAATGACTCAGCAGGCATGTGTAATATCACAACTCACTCTAGAATTTCCTTCGAAAGTGATGTTTAAACAATTGAATTTCTCACTAGAGTATCGCCAAGTATCCGCTTTAATTGGTCGTAATGGTCAAGGTAAATCCTTACTTATGCAATTGCTCCAAGAAATTTGTCCCACTGAGGAAATGCACATCAGCGGTCAAATTACTTGGCAAACGAAGCATGCATATTTATCTCAATTAATGCGTCTTTCTTCATCCACCATTGCAGAAGCTTTAGAGATCGATCATCTCTACAATGCCTTGCAAAGAGTAGAACGAGGCGAAGCTGAATATGATGATTATAATTTATTAGAGGGCAAATGGGATCTTCCTTCAGTTTGGGAGACTTTATTGCGATCGGCACAACTCCCAACCGATTTAAAATTTCCAGTTCATCAATTAAGTGAAGGACAAAAAACCAAGTTAGCGTTAGCAGCATTATTTTTAAAAACCGACCACTATCTATTGCTTGATGAACCAAGTAACCATCTCGATCAAGATGCTAGACAATGGTTGATTGCTCACCTAAAAAATCATCCGGCAGGTGCTCTTATTATTAGCCATGATCTGACTTTACTCAATGAAGTAGACCATATTTACTATTTAAATGAACATGGTTTACATCACACTACAGGAAACTATGATTTTTTTTATGAGCAATATCAAGATCAAATTGAGTCTTTAGAGCAGTCGGTGCACCAACATCAACGTGAAGTTAAACACATGAAGCAGAAACAACATGATGTCTTAATGAAAGCTCAAAAACGTGAACGTGCTGGTAATAAGCTTCGTGATTCAAATTCACAAGCCAAAATTTTACTCGACTTTAAAAAAGAACAGGCTGGACAAAGCTTAGGTGCAATACATTCTCAACATCAGCGTCAAATTGATCAAAGCCAGCAAGACTTAAAGAATAAAAAAGTACTTCTGGAAACCGTTAAGCCCCAACAATTTGTCTTCCCCTCTTTTCAAAAAAGGTCAGGAGAAATTCTCAGGGTTCATAACCTAAAACTCAACTATGGCACACAGCAGCCAATTAATTTCGCACTCAAAGCTTCTCAAAAACTTCACTTAGTTGGTCGCAATGGTATTGGTAAATCAACTTTGTTGAAACAGATTGTTCAAAGTAGTTTATTGCCTACCGACGAAATTAGCCTATTTGTAAATTGTTTTTATCTTGATCAGAACTTTAGCTTTTTGTTAGATCATCTATCAGCAGTTGAAAACCTAAGGAATATTAATTCGAATATTTCCGAATTGGAGTGGAGAAATTTACTAGGTCAACTCAGGCTCCGTGGTGATAAAGGTACCCATCCTTTAACTCAACTCAGCGGCGGCGAAAAACTAAAAGTAGCTTTACTAGGTTTGAGTCATGCAGAGACTATGCCTGAACTTTTATTACTCGATGAACCAGAAAATCATTTAGACATCGAATCAAGAGAACTTTTCGCAGAATCAATTTCAAGCTATGAAGGTGCTGTATTACTTGTTTCTCATGATTCAAATTTTGTTGATAAATGCACAATTGTAGAAAAACTTTATTTAAACTGATTCTATTTTTAATCTATACATAGGCTCGATAGTTTAGACCTCATGTATAGATTATCTCTGTCATTTTATATTTTTATTATCTAATATTTGCAAATCTAAATTAAAGGACACTGTTCTATTTTTACGTGCACTATTTCGCATTTGATAAACTTGGATAATATAATCACCATCGACGGGCAATACTATTTCTCCGGAAGAACCTAATGTCGAACCCACTAACAAGGCTTGATCTTTGCCTGGCTTTTTACCTGGAGCAAAAATATTAACATAAGCTAAATTACTATAACTATTAATATTGAATTTTAAAACTTGTCCACTTTTTGCAAACACTCTATATCTAACATCATCATAACCTTGAAACTTTCCAGTTAATGTCATTTGATGTGAACCTTTTAAGAAACTTACTTTTGTTTCAACATTCTTAGCAAGAACTGATAATGGTATAGATAAAATTAAACCAGATAATAATATAGTTTTAATGATTTTATTCATTTTTAATCCTCAACATTATTTTGAATAATTATATGAAATATACTTTTTATTAAGTTTTAATTTATGTATAAATTTGATGTATACCGTTTGAGTTTGTAAATCATTTTCTTATAGCCTTAAAAAAATAGATGTCACTAAACTTTAACTTGCCAGCCCAATAAAACCAATTTAGAATCCGCCCAACGAATTTCTGGGGGCTTCATTGTGAGTACTTGCTCGATTGATAGAATTAAATCATCGACTCATATCTAAGTATCCACTACAGCCCTCTAGCTCTCTTGTGGATCAAAGAGAGTCCCCACCTTATTTTATTCTTATTCATCAGTTTTGTTTACAAACTAGCAAATACTTACATGTGCTCTTTGCTGTATTGGAGTCATCAATGCTATTTCTGAACTTAAAAAAATCTATTGTCTTTGTGAGTACTTGCTTAGCCTTTATTTCAAGTTATGCTGGTCGACCAATGGTTGTCGATGATGCTTCTTTAGTTCCTGCCCACACCTGTCAGCTTGACTCATGGATGCAGAATAACCCTAACGATAAGGAATATTGGGTCATCCCTTCTTGTAATATTGGTGGTAATTTTGAATTTGGTATAGGCATGGGCCGTCATTTTTCTGACGACACTGGCAATGCGACTTATACAACTGTGCAAGGGAAAACACTCTTAAAACCACTTGAGACGAATAACTGGGGGATTGGTTTTTCATTTTCGACTCAAATCAGTAACAACCATACTTCTGAAAAAGATTGGACTGTGAATGTTCCTTTAAGTATTTCTATGTTAGATGACCATTTTTTGGTACATACAAATGTGGGTTGGCTTAAAGAACATACCACTCACCGCGAACAAACTACTTGGGGTGTGGGTACAGAAACATTCATTACGAAACCATTAACATTTACTGCCGAAGTTTATGGAAATGATCGAGACGATTCATTTTATCAAACCGGCATTAAATATATGTTGTACAAAGATAATGTCCAGTTCAATGCAAGTTATGGTAACCGTTTAAATAAAACCAAAGATGACTCATTTTTCTCTGTCGGCCTAATCTTTGTGACTAATCCACTTTTTTCTAAATGAAATGATCACTAAAAAAGCCCATCTCAGGATGGGCTTTTGTTTTTATGAATCTTTATCTAGCGAATGTGGCGTTGTAGTTTTATCTTGCTGCTTCGTATCATTCTCGCCTTGGCAACCTATAACAGAGATTGATACGATTGCTACTAAGCTTAGAGTAGCTATTATTTTATTCATATTTTACCTCATACAATTTCCATTGATTAGCTAATAAATACTGGCTATCAATATTACGATCAGCATAGGTTTATAGACTTTTTTGTTTTATCTACATAGAAATGTAAACTGAAACAATGCACTGTAGCCAAAGTAAGACACTATTTTAGAAATTGTATAAAGCCACTACTTATAACTTTTCACTAATCCGAGTAATGCAATTCGTTCTGTTCTAATCGTAAGAAACACAAAAATCTAGCTTATCGTGAGGTTGTTTAAAGCATGTCCATGCATCTTTTTCAGGTTTATCAACAATTTTTTTTGTCTTTAAATTACGATAATAAATGTGTGCATCTTTTAAATTAGATAAGTTACTTCCGACAGAAACACATGGGTCCTCGTTTGAACAAATATTTGATTCTTTAATAAATACTTTAGTGTTAGGAAAAATTAATCTTTCAAAGTTAGATGTTGAGTTATTTGTAGAAGAGAGTAAGCAAGTCTCCGTAGTATTTTTACCATTTACGACAAAACAACTTTTACTGACCTCGAAGGGCTCTTGAGCGAATGTCCCTGTTGCATAAGGCAATACAAATAAAGTAATAATGCGCTTCATGTTCTTTCTCTCTGTATATTCGATATTTAGCCTAAAACTGCCTATTAATATTTAGACTATATTTAACTGAGTTGCCTATAATACCTCTATTAAGTTTAGTTAAATATTTACTATTTGATAAATTTTACAAAATATTGAAAAAACAGCCAAACAACTGATATATCAAATCAAAAAATTATTGATCTAAAATTTCCCAATCAGTTCCAATTTGTGCCAAAGCAGGTAGTTCATCACTATTAAAAACATTATTTTTACTATCCATAGCGAATCGATAGAGGGGAATTGAATCTGCCTCTGTTTTTTTAAAAAAACTAAAATCTTCGTTGATATGGTTTAGTCCTCTGAGCTATTATCTACTGCTATTTTACTTTTACCCACACCTAAAGGTATGTGTATATAACTTTCACAAGTAACATGAACTCTATTGCCATCCAAATCTTGATATGAACATTTCATATTTAAGCCCTTCCATAATTTTTATAGATGTGTAGGAAAACTTAACATGCTATGCACATAAGTTATGGAATTTTTTATAATGTAATTGTTTAAGTATGTATATCATGTTGAAAAGTTAACTGTTTTCTTTAATTAGAATTGATAGAAATTTTCAAAAAAAGCACCGTTATCGGTGCTTATAGTTATTTACACTTTCCATGAGGACTGTTTATTTCTTCTTTTAAATAATCAATATCCATTTTAATTAATTCTTTATCATTTGCTAGTTCTCGACCAGATTTCTTCATGAAGGTTTTATACTCCTTAAATCTAGCAATAAGAAATTCATTATATTGTAGTTCAAATTGCATATAGGTACATTCTATTGAATCTAGCTTTTTTCTTTGTGCATTAGTTAAATTTTTGTTCGCATTCTTTTTGATAAAAGCGTCTCTTTCTGCCTGAACTACATGAATTTTCTCTATAAGATTATAATACTCGTCTTCAAAACTTGCGTTTGAAGCAGCCATACTATTAGTACAAATAAGTAAGCCCAAGATAAAAACTCTTAATTTCATAATATATAATATTCACTTATCATAATTAAAAAATGCATATTATAAGACAATCATGATCAAATAAAGTAAATAAGTTATATAAAGAAAACCGCCCCAGAAGGCGGTTGCTGAAATTTTACAGCGATTATAAAAGTGCGGTGGATACACACTTTTATAGGACTTTAGACTAGATTTATTTTTTTATTATTTTTCTTATACTCTTCAGAATTAAAATAATTTTCGATCATTCTGACGTTTTCTTCGGATACTGTTTTTTTATTTTCCAGTACCCTCTGGGCTTCTTTTTTTTATATTAAAGTCTGCGGCCATAATACTTGAAAGTGGTGGAAGTTTTGGCTGCCCACCTATCGTAATTTTTTCAATAAAGCTTGCTAACCACATAATATATTCACCCTTATTTTTATATTTAGGCATTAAGCTCATGTCGATTTTAATGGTACATTCATTTAAAGGTTTACTTAAGCACTCTTCAAAATCTATAAAATTATATTTCAGTTTACAGGGAGTGCCCTTTATCTCTTTTCGAATAATGCTGACTAAATTATTCAGTTGTTCAATCAGGTTATCAGAAAATAATTTATCTTCTTCAAATCTTTTATAGATCTTTTCGGCAATTGTTATAAATTTTGGCATGGTTCCTTCCCTCTTATTCTAACTTTTTTTGTTAGACTGACTTTTAAGGAAGTATGATGGATATATCATTTCAGTATGTAAGTGTTGAAATGACAAGTGTAATCAATAAGAGGGTTATGAAACCTGTGCCCATAACTCACCACAGCAAATAATTAAAATGCAAAATTCATCACAATTTATATGCGGAAAAATTTTATATTTGGTAATAATTTTCTAAAAAAATTAAGCTCATCAATAATATTATTTGACCTAAGTTTTTTCTAATATGCTAGCTAAAAATAGAATATAGGAATTATTTTTATTTACTGCCTTGCTGAATAACGAGGTGATTTAGTCGAAGAATAAAATTTAACCCTATATTCAGCAAGGTTTTCTATGGTTTATATTTTAGATTGATGCAGCTTATGCACTACTTAGCGCTGCTTCAAACATTTCAATAATTGCTTTGGCTCCTTCAGCCTTTTGCCTTGCGTCTTGATCATCGAAGATAACCGTTTCATCATTGAGTTCACTCACATATCGCCGGGCTTCGTCTAGAGCTCTCCTTAATTTTTGTACTTTGTGTTTGTTTACGTCTTTGGCAATGGTTGGCGCATATCCTCCACGTTTTGCGTTTTTAAGTTGTCTAGCTCTGTTCTCTATTGCTGTAGCCATTCAAACACTCCAACTCACCTAACAAATTTTAGTAAAGCAACTTTATTGTTTGTTATTCTTAAACATTTAGTATTTTGTTTGTTTAAAGTGTCAAATTCGTTACTTAAGCCTCACTCCTTAAAAATTTTGGATCGAGTTTGCTTAAAAATCAGTCTTTTTTAAGTCATGAAACGCGCATAACTCATATAGTCAATTTATACCGCTATTTAATAATAATTTTCCAAAAATATTTATAAATTAATGTATAAAAATATTAAAAAATGCTATCTACTTGAAAATTCAAAGAAGATAGCATTCTTGTACCACTTACTCTACTGTAAGTTTTTGAAAATCATGGCCTGATGGTGCCTGATACACTCTTAAACCAAACTCAGGCAAAATCGCGATGAGATGGTCAAAAATGTCGGACTGAATTGCTTCATAAGAAACCCATGCAGTGGTATTAGTAAAGGCATAAATCTCTAGTGGTAGACCTTCACTCGTCGGTTGTAATTGACGAACAATTAAAGTTTGATTTTGTGCGATTCCTTTGTGCTGACGCAAATAGAATTCAACATACGCTCTAAATGTTCCGATATTGGTTAAACGTCTTTTGTTATAACGAGACTGACTACCTAAATGCTTATTGAACTCATCAATCTCAGATTGTTTAGCATTGAGGTATTGATCTAACAATAGAAAATCTTTTAGCTTTTGCTGCTCTTCTTCGGTCATGAAGTGCACACTACTCTGGTCAATGAAAAGCGAACGCTTCATACGACGGCATCCAGCGTTACTCATACCGCGCCAGTTTTTAAAAGTGTCTGTAACAAGTTTATTGGTTGGAATAGTGGTATAGGTTTTATCAAAGTTTTGTACGGTTACAGTATGTAGTGAAATATCAATCACATCACCATCGGCATTTAACGACGGCATTTCAATCCAGTCCCCTATACGTACCATGTCATAAGAAGCAATTTGTACACTCGCGACCAATGACAAAATCGTATTTTGGAAAACCAACATTAATACTGCTGCCATCGCACCAAAACCAGCAAGCAAGGTAAATACATCCTTTTTAAGGAATGTACCTAAAATCATTAAACCACAGACTACAAACAAGATGAGTTTAACGAGTTGCAAATAGCCCTTAATCGGCTTGTTTCTAGATTTTGGATTACGTTGATAGATTAAATTAAATATATTTAATAATTCACTGATCGTGAGCGCAATAGTCAGGAAAATAAATGCTTGCGCACCCATCTGTACCAAAGCAATTGCTTTTTCAGATAAGTGTGGAACGGTGGTAATACCATTCATAATCACAATAGCAGGAACAATATTGGCAAACCGCTTTATGACACTATGTTGAGCAAAGACAGATTGATTAAGTGACTTGATTTTAGTCACTAAATGACGAATACCCCGAACAATAATTCGCTTAGCAATGAAGTTTGCCAATGCAGCAAATAGAATTAAAATTGTGAGTGAAACTATCATTTCTAGCCAAGGATAATTGCTTAACTCAGCCTGAAGATCTCGATAATAATTAAAAAAATTCAAACCTCTACACCTTAAAACTTTATTTTCAATAATTTTAAAGTGTTCGTGTGCTATAGATTAAGACTTGTTTACATATGTCGTCATAAATACAACACGTCTATAATACTTAATCGCTAAATTAGATTAATTTATGGAAATATGATTCATACAGACAATAAGCTTAAATTTTTAGAAAGTTCTTAAATAATTTCTGACGCAAAGCCGCTTTTATCTTTGTAGACCATCTAAATCAGATTTTTGTCCTTTAAGCACATGGTGAATAAATTTACCTAATGCTAAAAATTAGCCATTCGCATTAAATCAAAAATTATGAATGGAGTGACATCTATGCTCACAGGGAATCATCAACTTAAAGCAAGAAAAGTATATTTCGACTTTTCAGAGTCATCTGTATGTTGGATGCCAAATGACCCTCTGTGTTCACATGTTGCTAATGGCATAAATATGCTTTTGCCTGCGGGTGAGTTTTGGTTCTGCCGAGTGTTCAATAAAACTCTACCCTACATTAACGATGAAAAATTAAAACAAGAGGTCGTTGGTTTTGTACGTCAAGAAGCAGCTCATGCTCGTGCCCATGAAAAAGCGCAAGACTTTTTGAGGGAACATGGCTACGACATTCAAGATCCTCTCAATCGTGCTCATCTGGTTTTTAATATTTTATTAGGTGACAAACCTCTTGGTATTCCTTTTTTAAAAGGTGAGAAAGTTGAGGAGTATTGGTTACTATTCCGAGTCGGTGTAATTGCTGCAATTGAACACTTTACCGGAACGATTGGTCAATGGACTCTCGATAGTAAGTCGTGGGATAAGGCAGATCCTGCCATGGCAGATTTATTCCGTTGGCATCTTGCGGAAGAAGTAGAGCATCGCTGTGTTGCCTATGACTTATTTGAGCACTTATTAACAAATAAATTTGGGTTTTATATTTCTAGGCAAGCCATCATGATGGCAGTTTTCCCATTATTTATTTATTTTCTTGCCGATTTCGCCCGTAGTCTTGGACGACAAGATTTGGAACACCAAGATATTCAAAAATTGATGCGTAGGGGTTACATTAATATTATTCGTGAGTTTGAAAAAACTGCTACTCAATCAGATAACCTACCAACAATCAAATATTTATGGAAAGCGACTTTAAGATGGGTGTCTCCAAAATTTAATCCGATCCATGAAGGTGACACCGAACAAGCTTTAGCGTATATGGCTCGCTCACCTGCCGTTCAATACTTTGAACAAATGACACAACATTCTGCTACGGCTTCAACATTAAGCTAAATGCTGACCTATTTTTTGTTTTAATCAGCGCCCCTTTATAGGGGCTTTTTTTATGTAAAAAGCATTATTCACAAAATATATCCGTCATTTTTTCCAAAAGATTACTTTTTGTTAGTGTGATCAATTTTTATAAAATAGTAAGTTCCTGCCTATCTGCTTATATTTAAAAACTTAATTTATTTAGCCTTTTACAAAATATAGATTTTATTATTCAAAGAATTAGATCAAAAAAATTAGTGAAAATTCCTATAACTCATCCTACTTTTGCTTTACAAACCGCAACAATCTTGGAATAAATCGTAATAATAATTTAATTAATAATAATTATCATTTACAACACATAAAAACCTGAGAAGATCTGCCATGATCCATGAAAATATTCTCGAATGCATAGGTAAAACGCCACTATTACAACTATCAAGGCTATTCACGCATCAATCAGTCTCAGTGATTGCGAAAATGGAATTGTTAAACCCAGGAGGAAGTATTAAAGACCGTCCAGCATTATTCATGCTACAGGAAGGCTTAAAATCTGGAGTAATTCATAAAGATAGTCACATTGTTGAAAGTTCGTCAGGGAACTTAGCGATAGCCCTTGCAATGGCTTGCAAAATATATGGATTAAAATTCACTGCCGTTATTGACCCGAAAATTGCCTCAGCAAACCTACAAATGCTGAAGCTTTACAAAGCCAATATCGAAATGGTCTCTGAAAAAGACCAAAACGGCGGTTATTTAAAAACCCGAATTGACACCGTAAAACGGCTCTGCCAACAACTACCAAATGCTGTTTGGATTAATCAATACGCCAATCCAAACAACTGGAAAAGCCACTATTTTGGTGAAGCAGAAGAAATCTTAAATCAAATTGATCGCAAGATTGATTACCTCGTGATCGGGGCAAGTACCTCCGGCACGATTATGGGCGTGTCTCGTCGCCTTAAAGAAAGATTTCCAGAATTAAAAGTCATCGCTGTCGATATTGTTGGCTCTGTGCTGTTCGGTGGTACATCTGGTCCACGCGAAATTCCCGGTATTGGAGCAAGTACTGTTCCGGCTCTCCTCTCCCCCGATGAAATTGATGATGTCATTTATGTAGATGACTACGAGTCGGCACTTGGTTGTAGAGAACTTCTTGAACACGAAGGAATCTTTGCAGGTGGTTCGAGCGGCTCATCAATTTCAGCCATCAAAAAATTGATTCCAACCATTCCCGAAGGTTCATGCGTCTTAACACTTTTACCCGATCGCGGCGACCGTTATCTCGATCTGGTTTATGAAGATGAATGGTTCGAAATGATCAAAAAACGTCACCTTAATCGAAACATGCGACGTCAAGAAAACCTTACTTTACAAAATGTTGTTTAACTTTCTCCTTAGGAAATATTCATGAGCAATTTGGCTACCCTTCGCTATTTAAGTCAATCAGATTTATTAAATCTTGGCGCAAATCATAGTAATTCATTTATTGAAGCGATTACTGAAGGTTTAACCCTGCATGCAAATAAACAGTTTGTACAACCTTTAAAACCTTATCTTCGCTGGCAAGGTGCAGACCATATTGCTGACCGTATTATCGCTATGCCTTGTTATTTAGGCGGCAACGATCCAATTGCTGGAATTAAGTGGATTGGTTCAAGACAACATAACCCTAAAAAATTCAATATTCCGCGTGCGAGCGCATTAATTGTTTTAAATGACTCCGAAACAAATTATCCAGTTGCAGTGATGGAAGGCAGCCTCATCAGTGCCATGCGAACTGCTGCAATTACGGGTGTTTCGATTAAGTATCTAGCAAAAAAAGACTTTTCTGACATTACCGTAATTGGCTGCGGCCCAATTGCCCAAATGCAGATTAAGACGGTGCTTGAACAATATGCTCAAGTGAAAAAAATCCATTTATTTGATGTGAACCCTGAAGCGGCTGAAAAACTCAAAGCTTTGTTCTTATCGGAATATCCACATCTAGAAATTGAAATTCATGACAGTGCTAAGTCTGCGATTCAACAAGCTGACGTCCTTATTACCTGCACAGTCTCAGATAAACCTTACATTCCGTTTGAATGGCTTAAAAAGGGCTGCTTTGTTTCAAACATTTCAATTATGGATATTGAACCTGAAGTCTTCTTAAAAGTCGACAAAGTCATTGTGGATGACTGGGATCAATCAAACCGAGAAAAGAAAGTTATCAACGTGCTGGTTGAGGATGGCTTATTCAGCCGTGAAAAACTACATGCTGAACTTGGCGACATCATTATTGGTCATAAAAACGGCCGCGAACACGAAGATGAAATCATTTTGCTCAACCCAATGGGCATGGCGATTGATGACATTGTCTGCGCTAAGTGGTTCTTCAATGCCGCACAAGAACAAAACGTTGGCACGGTTCTACCGCTTTTATAAGAATAGGAATAACTAAAATGTTAGATCGGATTTACACAACACAACTACAAAAAACGATAGATGCACTCTACATGGAGAATTACGGAGATTTTAAAGATCATATTTCCTATAAAAAGCCTTATCTGTCAATTACTCTCAATGATGAGTTGGAACTCTATTTCAACTGTTTAAAAGTAGATGGTGTAAATCCTTTCTATGTTACCCAACCTGAAGTTTTGCTTCATAACCTCTTGAGCAATACAACTTCTAAAATTTCTATTTCTGAAGTTTTTAACTATTTAACCCAAGCAACTTGGTGGCCGTCACCACACCATCAAAAAGCGACTAATTACTGGCTCGATAACTTAGTAACGGCTGAAAAAATTCCTCAAATTTTACAGTCAGCCCTTTCATTTTCTTCGCCTTTAATCAAAAGCGAGTTGCTATCACTGGTAACTGATCGCCCATTTCATCCGTTCGCTCACTCAAAAGGTGAACTTGCACCACTCACAACTCAAAAAGAAATTGAGGTGTATTGGTGGGCATTTAAGAAAGATGACGTGATCAATAATATGGAGTCAATTCCTCACAAAGAGCTTCTGTTATCAGAAGTTGAGGAAAGTTTTATTACTAACAAAATGCGTCAGCTTTCAGAGGACTACTTAGCCCTGCCTTTGCTAGAGACTCAACATCGCTATTTAAAGTTTGATGAAAATAAGTATGAAGGTATTGACCTAAACCATGTCACCACCATTGGTTTACCGACATCTTCTTTAAGAACCCTTATTCACAATGCAAACCCTACTCTGCATTTAAAACTCTCGACCAATGCCAAAACATTAGGTGCGATCCGCTCTATGCCGGGCCGTTATTTAATGAATGGGCATACGGCGTATGATTTTTTAAATGAAGTCATTAATGAAACTGCGTTAATAAAAAATCGTCTCTTTTTAAGTAACGAAACACATTGGTGGGTGCTCGGTAAGCAAGAGCCAATTGTAAAAAATTTAGGTGTAATCGGCTGCCAAGTCCGACATTTACCCAATTTTTGCCAAGACAAAAACGTCACCCCAATCACCATGTCAGCTTTAAGCTGTACCTATGTTGACCCTTGGGAAACGTTAGGCGTTGAAGGTGACAAATGGACATTACTAAAAGACTTAAGCGTTCATTTTATTCAAACATTCTTAACGCTTTGGGTAAAAGGAATCATGCCTGAATGTCACGGGCAAAACACCATGGTGTGTTATGAAAGTAATAATTTGAAATGCTTTATTTTACGTGACCACGATACCTTAAGAATATGTACCACAGCCATTGAAGAAAGTGGTTTTACCCCTCCGATTTATACCATTGACACGAGCACGCCGAATAATCTTATCTTTACTAAAAATGAGGACTTATTTAATTACTTCATTACCCTAGGGATTCAAATTAACCTCTACCCGATTGCTCTAGCTACCTTGAAATATACGGATCGTACAGAAAGCGATTTTTGGGAGATGGTTCAAGACATTATTCAAGATTTTATAGAAACCCAACCCATTTCAGAGCGAACAAAATCGCAAATTCAAACTTATCTTTTCGACAATAAGACTTGGCCATTCAAACAGCTCCTTACGCCTTTACTTGCGCAAGAAAGCGACTCAACAGGCATGCCAAGTAAAATCGGAACTACGCCAAACCCTTATCACAGCTTATCTGTTTCTAGCTATGAGACCATGGATATCTAAATCATGCGCTCATCTCGCCTAGATCATTTCATTATTTTGCTCTGTCAGTTTTTTTCCACTTTTGGGCTTATGGTGCTTATTCCAATCATGCCGCTTTATATGGAAAAACTGACGGTGCATATGAGTGCTCCCACTATCTGGGCAGGTTTGGCACTCGCGGCTCCCGCCATTGGCAGTTTATTTACCGCACCGATTGTGGGTCATCTATCCGACACATTCGGCCATAAAAAAGCCTTGTTACTTTCACTGGCTGGTTTCTGTATTTCAATATTGCTCATGGCGAGCGCCCAGCATTTATACCTATTTATTTTCGCGCGAATTTTACTCGGGTTTTGCGGTCTTTCCGTGATTTTAAATGCATATGTTTCATATCTTTCCAATGAGCAACAACGAGGCGCCGCTTTTGGGCAACTACAAAGTAGTGTCGCGCTCGCTTGCTTATGTGGCCCCGTGCTCGGCGGAATATTTATGGATCAATGGCGGGTTGAAGTATTACTCAACGCAACAGCATTTGTTGTGATGACACTGATTGTAATTGCGTCATTTGTACTAACCACTCCTTTTAAAACTGAGGCGCCAAAAACCAAAGAGAAATCTAAGCTTTCAGCTTTCTTTGATAGAACGATCTTTTCATGGTTAAGCGCCGGCATTTTGGTTCAAGCGGGCGGCTTTGGTTTGGTGTCTTGCTTTGTTTTATACATTAGTGAAATAAGCCAAAGCACTCATTCATCGTTATCTGCTGCAAGCTTAACAGGAACCATTCATGCGCTTTCATGGGGAGCAGCCTTTATTGCTGCGACCTATTGGGGAAAAAGAAATGATGATAAAGGAGATTCTTTTAATAACTTCGTTTACGCATCTTTAATTTGCGGCATCACAATTTTCGCATTGATCTGGGTTTCGAATATTTGGCTGGTTCTTGTATTACGACTCATACAAGGCTTTTGCTTTGCAGCCCTGATTCCCTCGATCTTACACACCATTTCTCTAAAAGCTGGCGCTCAAAGCCAAGGAAAAGTGATTGGCATTTCTAACAGTGCCTTTGTCTTAGGACAGCTTATTGGCCCAATCACCATCACGCTCACCTACTCATTTTTCAATATCACCGCTGCATTAATCTGCACTTCACTATTTTTTATCGGTGCGGGATTAGTAGTGATTTTGAACAGATTCTTAATGGATACAATTTTAGAAGAGGCACAAGAATGAACTCAATTATTACAACAGATGCATGGTCTTATAAACTTTTCGAACAGTACCTGAATACTTTCTTTCGTGAACTTAAAGTGAATCTTGAAGAACGCATTATCCCAGCTCAAGACTCTCCTTTATTCACACTTTATGCGGAGCAACCAGATACCCTCTATTTTGCTTATACATTTAATGCATCTAACACGACTGTTTATGGCGCAGTTCAGCACTTATCAACCACTGGCTATCACAGATATCAACGTGGTTTTGTACTGCAAAACTTAAATGACAATACATTTGACTCGCTCACCGAACCTAAACAGTTAGTGAAGCTGATTACAGATGAACTGAATAGCTTATTTAAAGACAAAAACCAAAATAAGAACCTATACTCCGATATTGCCAATAGTATCGAGAACACAAAATTCTTTTTAGAAAATAAGCCTTCCCAATCAGCAACTAAAGCGTTAAGCGGTTTTCAGGCTACTGAACAAGGCATGTTATATGGGCACCCTTTTCATGTGACCTCTAAAGCCAATTTAGGATTTTCTAAAGAAGACATGAAAAAGTATAGCCCAGAGTTAGGCGCAAGTTTCCAACTCCACTACTTCGCGGTTCATTCGTCTTTAATCCAAAAACTTGTAAGTGAGACCGAACCTTCTCACCGTATTGAAAATGAAGTTTTAGAAACTGTAAAAGAGCTTTTGCAAGAAAACTTTGCAAACTATGAGCTCATGCCAACCCATCCGTGGCAAGCCAATTTCTTACTTCAACATCCATCTTTAAAGAAACATTTAGATAACCAAGACATGATCTATTTGGGCGCTTTAGGTCAAACTGTATGGCCAACTTCATCCGTTCGTACAGTGTGGTTACCTCAATCGAATCTATTCTTAAAGCTTTCCATTGATGTGCGAATTACCAGTTTCATTCGTAATAACCCAATGGATGAAATGGAACGCGCGATTGATGCAAGCAAAATTATTATTAATCACAAAATTAATGAGCAGTATCCTGATCTTGTGATTCTACCGGAGTTAGAGGCAAAAACAGTCAAAATTCCAGAGTTAGAAAGTTCATTTGGCATTATTTATAGAGCAGGACTCACGCCAGAGGTATTAGAAAATACTCGAATGCTGGGCGGCTTGGTTGAAGAAAACGAAAACCATGAAATCCCACTTTTAAGCTTTATTCAGCAAGCAGCACCGAATCAAAACTTACAATCAAACGATGCGAAAGACTTCATTACTTTTTGGTGGAAACAGTACGTTAAAGTTTCGCTTATTCCATTAATTGAGTTGTTTGCAAATAAAGGCATTAGCGTTGAAGCGCACATGCAAAACAGTTTAATGGAATTTAAAAATGGCTATCCACATCGTCTTATTCTTCGAGATATGGAAGGCATTAGCATTGTTCCAGAAATGATAGAAGACGACTCATCTATTTCTGAAGATAGTACCGTTTGGTTCTCTCATAAAGATGCTTGGACCTTTTTAAAATATTACCTCGTGATCAATCATATTGCTCATCTCATCAGCGCAATTGCACGCGTTACAGCCATTGAAGAATCTGAACTTTGGCAAGCGACCCGTCTTACGCTCACGCAAGAAAACTTTAGCGCCAAAGGCCAACAGTACCGCGACTTATTAATTCATTCACTCACATTACCAATCAAGGCAAATATGTTAAATACGCTCTACCACAGTGGTGGTAATCCAATCTGGATTGAAGTTGAAAACCCTATTTATAAATATCGCGGCGCAGAAGCGCTTTGCCCTCTTCAACCAACACAACAAACCAATTATAAAACCATCGCGGAAAATCGCGTGATGGGCCAATTATTAGAAGCACTTATTTTTGAAAATACTTTTAAATACGAGTTTTCTAAAGGTCAGATCAAGTTCTATATTTCCGATACCGTCTTTTATACCTGTGCGGCTAAACGACACTTTAGTTTTAAACGAATTAAATTAGATCCTTCAACCTTAATCCGTTCTGATATTACGTTAGACGCTGAAACTCGCCCTAACTTAAAAATACTACTTGCCGACCTCAAAAATATTATTGAAGCAGACCCAGTTAAATGGCAAAACTTTAATGATGAGCTGAATTTAACTTACGTTAAACATGCGCAGACTTTGAGCCAAGCGCCTGTCCAACCTTTAAGAACCTTGCCTTATTTAGAACAAGAAGCGCGAATTACCAATGCGCATTTATATCACCCAAGTTTTAAATCTCGTATCGGCTTCGATTTAAAAGAAAATCAAAAATATGCACCCGAGCTTTCTGAAGGTTTTACGGTTCAATGGGTAGCGACTCATAACAGTTTATGCAAACTAGTTTTAAGTGAAACCATTAACTTAGAACAGCTTTATAAACAGCATTTTTCAGAAAAAGATCTACAAGCCATTACTGATCAATTGAAAGAGCAAAATGTAGATTTTAAAGATTATATCCTCACCCCAATTCACCCGTGGCAGTGGGATAAAATTATTGAATTATATTATCAAGATGCGATTAGCAACCAACTGATCATCCCGTTAGATATTGAAGGACCGACTTATTTACCGCAGCAGTCGATTCGAACCTTATCAAATATTAGTGATATCTCGGCGCTTTCTCTTAAATTGGCAATGAATTTGGTCAATACTTCTACCTCTCGTGTATTGGCACCGCATACCGTTCAAAATGCGGCGAAAATGAGTGACTGGCTTTATAACATTGTTGAGCAAGACCATATTTTAGAAAAACAGCGCAAGCCTGTTATTTTAAGAGAGATTGGCGGTCTTTCAGTTAACCAGCAAATTGCACTACCTGTTCAATACGGCGCACTCGCCTGCATTTGGCGCGAAAGTATTTACAGCTACTTAAAAGAAGGTGAATCGGCAACACCAGTAACAGGTTTAATGCAACTCGATATTGACCAAAAACCTCTCATTGATGAGTGGATTCAAGAGTACGGTATCGAGTTCTGGTTAGAAAAATTACTCAGCAATGCTTATTTACCTATCATGCATATTTTATGGTGCCACGGTCTCGCTTTAGAGTCACATGCACAAAACATGGTACTGATTCATAAAAATGGCTTACCTGTTAAAGCTGCCTTGAAAGATTTCCACGATGGAATCCGTTTCAGCCGTCATCTTTTACGTGAGCCAGAGCTTTTACCTAACTTGCAAGATGCGCCAAAAGAACACGCCAAAATTAACCCGAACTCTTTCTTAGAGACCCACTCTCCAAATGAGCTCAGAGACTTTACTCAAGATGCGCTTTGGTTTGTAAATCTCGCAGAGTTAGCGATTTTCTTAAATGAACATTATGGCTTCGATGAAATCAAATTTTGGACCATGTTAAGAACCATCATCAATCAACACAAAGAAGCTCATCCAGAGTTTGGTGAGCGATATGAATTGTTTAACTTTACAGATGACACCATTGATATTGAACAGCTCGCAAGCCGTCGCTTTCTTCCGGAAATTCGCTTAAGAGTACAAACCACGCCAAACCCGCTCAGCCTAATTAAGGAAATTGAATATGAATAAGCATTCGATTTCTTTTAAGAAACGAATAGCAAATGGTGAGACGCTCTACGGAATCTTTTGTTCCGTAGCTTCGCCAATTAATGTCGAGCAACTGGCACTTGCTGGCTACGACTTTATTATTATCGACTTGGAACATACTTTATTTAGTACGTCTCAAGTCGAGACCATGATTTTAGGCGCTAGAGCCATGAGCCTCGATCTGTTTGTAAGAGTGCCTTTAAACGCTAATCATTTAGTTCTACCTTTGCTCGATGCAGGGGTAGCAGGCATTGTGTTTCCACGTATTGAAAATGCTCAGCAAGCTCAAGAAGCGGTGAACTATTGCCACTATATGCCGCTTGGACAAAGAGGACTAAACTCGACAAGATTAAATCGATATGGCATGGATGATTTAGCGAGTTTTGTTCAACACGCAGCAAACGAAACGGTTGTCGTTGCCATGATTGAAAGCTTAGGAGGATTAGAGCAGCTAGATGAAATTTTAAAAGTCGAAGGTATTGATATTATTCTGGAAGGTGCTGCCGACCTTTCTCAATCGATGGGAATGCCGTGGCAAACCAGCCATCCAAAGGTGAAAGAAGAAGTTCAAGAGATGTATTTAAAGACTAAAAATAGTCAAAAGCATTTCTGCGCCATTCCTCGACAACCTGAAGATATCGCGGCATGGAAACAGCAATCTGTTCAGCTTTTTGTACTCGGCGATGACCGCAGCATTATTCGCCGTGCCCATCAAAACCATCTAAACACCTTTAAAGACAACTCATAACTGTTCAAATCTTTTTAGGGGAATAAAAGCCTATTCCCCTAATTCATTGAATAAATTTCAAATATATTATTTTAAAGCAATTAATAATATTGTTAATTACAATGATTCTCATTTATAATTCGGTCAATTTAAAATCACTCTCAGGGCGAGACAATGGGAAATAAGAAAAGTAATAAGCTTTTAACGAGGAAATCTGAAGTTAAAAATATCATTCCACTTCTTTCACTTGGTGGAGCCATTATTCTTTCAAACACAGCATTTGCAGCTTCAACTTCTGACACCACAGAAACAGAAAAAAAGCCTGAAGCTCTTCCTACCATTACCATTACCGCTTCACGTGCAGATGAACTTTCTACATCGGCCAAACAAGTCACCAAGCTCGATGAAAAACAAATTGAACTTTTAAAAAATGGTTCGTCTGGCAACATTGCGACAGTTTTAGCCAAAGCTGTACCGGGCCTATCGGACTCAAGCCGAACCATTACCGATTATGGTCAAACTTTACGTGGCCGTAATGCGCTTATTTTGGTCGATGGCGTTCCTATGAACCTTACACGTGATACAGCAAGAGGACTTTCAGCCATTGACCCTGAAAGTATTGCCAACATTGAAGTAATTCGTGGTAGTAACGCAATTTATGGTGGCGGCGCAGCGGGCGGTATTATTTCAATTACTACAAAAGCTGCGGGCGGTGAACCTACGGCTAAAACCGTCGTTGGCCTACAAACACCACTTACAAATCTGCGTTCTAATGCTTTAAGTGGCGATATTCACCAGTATTTTACGGGCAGTTTTAACGCTTTTGACTATGCACTTGACTTTGGTTATCAACGTATTGGTAGCCCATACGATGCAAGTGGTGACCGTGTTGCACCTGAACCAAGTCAGGGTGACCTTTACGACTCAAATGGTTATAGCATCGGCGGTAAGCTGGGTTATCACATTGATGACAACCAATATCTACAGTTTGCTGCGAACTATTATAATGCCGAACAAGACTCAGACTATGCATCTGACCCAAGTGTAAAAAAAGCTCCAGCTGGAACCGTACCAGCCAAAGCTATTAAAGGCTTAAAGCTTAAAGACCAAAATAAGAATGAAAACCAGATATACAATTTGACTTACAACCATAAAGATTTTTTTGGCAATAAGGTTGATGCTCAAATTTATTACCGCGACTTCTTTACACGTTTTTCACCGTTTGATGCGCGTGGAAATGCGAATCGTGGTAAGCAAGTCGATCAGATTTATCAAGAAAATAACGTACTCGGTAGCCGTTTAACTGTGACCACACCACTTGAATTTTTAGGTGATACATCATTGGTTTGGGGTGGTGACTTTAGCCGCGAAAAAAGCGAAATGCCTTTAGATATTTTCGACCCTAATATTTATGATCAATCTGGTGGTTTAGAGTTTGTAAAAATCGGAAAACTGATTTATTTGCCTGAACTGACCACGCAAAGTGTCGGTGGTTTTGTGCAGTTAAAACACCGCTTTAATGACCAATGGTCAGCAGAAGCTGGTACACGCTATGAAGACAGCTATGCGCAAATTGATAGCTTTGTTCCATTATCACAATTAGGCAAAACCAATCCTTACACGGTTCCGGGCGGAAAAGTAAAAGCTGATGCATGGTTGTACAATGCTAATGTGACTTTCTCTCCAAACGACCAGCACTCGATTTATGCATCGTTTAACCAAGGTTTCCAGTTACCTGATGTCGGTTTAATTATCCGTAATGCAGGTACAGGCTTTAACCTTGGGTCATCATTCTTAGAGCCTGTAAAAGTTGATAACTACGAACTCGGCTGGAAAGGTAACTTTAATAACTTCTCGTCAAGCTTAGCGGTATTCCACTCTACTTCTGACTTAGGTGCTGTGCAATCATTCAACAATGGTTTAGTACTCGCCCGAACCAAAGAGAAAGTTACTGGGGTTGAAGCAACGCTTGACTATCTTGATGATGCTAATGTTTGGGGAACTGGCGGTAGTGTTACGTGGATGAAAGGCCGTGAAAAACCTCAAAACGGTTCTGAACAAGACATGACAGCCTTCCGTATTCCACCATTAAAACTCACAGCTTATGTTTCTTATAGTCCAACTGAAACTTGGACGAACCGATTACAAGCAACTTACTTCGGTTCAGAAGATTACCGTTTAGATGGTAAGAACAGTTTTGGTCGCTACGATGTAAAATCTTATACCACAGCAGATTTGATCAGCAGCTTTGCGCTGAACAAGAAAGACACCATGACCATTGGTTTAGAAAACATGTTTAACCGCAAGTACTACCCGCTTTATAGCCAATTACTAAGAACGAGCGATAACACTAGCCACTTACTTGCAAATGGTATAACGCTTAAAGTGACTTATAGCCATAAGTGGTAAGAACTTTGGTTAGACCCTAATACAGTAAAAGCCCCAACTTCGGGGCTTTTATTATCTTGAGTATTTTATAAAAACATCGCTATAAAATATTGGAATTGCTTGTCTCTTTCATCTACATCGGTATGACTCTGCCTTTGAATAATAGCACCTTCAATCATCTGTAAAAATAGTTTAGCTTCATCATACGAAGTATATGCTTTAAGCATTCTTAGCTGACTATAGATTTCATTGGTGAGCCACATTCTATATCTCACCGCTGTTTGATAAGCGTTTGGATAATTATTTTTAGTTTCAAAAATAGTTTTCAATAACAGGTAATACGGCCCTTCTAAGTCAGTATGCAAGTCATAAAGTATTTTGAGTTTGTCTCTCACAATTGAGTCTTGGTCATATTCCACCGTTGCAACGACTTTGTCTTGAAGACGTTGTTTTTGCACAAGTAGGCAGATTTCAATAAACCGCGCTTTGGACTGAAAGTAATGATAAAACGTCATTTTTGTAATTTCAGACTCTTTCACTATTCTGTCGACACCAACAAGGTAAAATCCGTGTTGATGGAATAAATGAATTGCATGATTCACAACTTTTAAAGCACGTGTAGAAAGTACTAAAGGTGACATAGTTGTACCGTTTAAAATAATTTTTTGTTGTATGTAAAAGAGATAGAAATGCCATCACTCTTAAAATGAGTGCTAAAAACAGGCATGCAAAAGCGGCACAATAGAGGTGTGCTCGCCTATCTCAGGTTTATTGTTGCTATAATTTTTGAGCCGTAACGATTCGTAAGGTGCAGAAAACCTAGAGTCGATTAAACCGATTTATAGGCTGTTTAAACGGTATAAATGGAGAGATTTTGGCAAAGGCCAATAAATAAGATGAATTAGTACGCATAGCGGACTCCTTGTGTGTAAAGAAGTTCTACCAGATCACTGTCAAATGATTATGGTGGTAGAACGAGAGAAGGTTGACAGACTGACACACAAGAATCAGCACGCACAAGGCGTCCCTCCCTCGCCCTACCGCTACGAAGGGGGACGAACGAGTTCGCCACCAAAAAGAGAACTTTTTGATGTCTTGTGTGTTAAATCGATCTGTCAAAATCGACTGGCAATGTAGGCCAGCAGGCAAAGGATAATCGGAGAGATTTGGGGTGTCAATGTGATATTGGCTAGAAAATGGATAAATAATTTTTTGTTTTTCATTAGATTAGATTCGTTAATCTATTGAATAGAATATATTATATTTGCTTAACGCACTTTAAATTATAAATATGAATACGATCTCAGCTACTCTTTTACGTGAACACCCAATTGAGGGTTGCATTAAAGATGCAAATGGCAACTTAAAACCATTTCCTATTCTTGCAATTGATAATATTCCATTAAATATATGGATGCATCAAAATGCGCGCGTTATTGACGAAATGAATGATTTAGTTCCAGCGCAAGGTTGGTTATATGATCATGATAGTGAGTTAGCATTAAGTAACGCATGGAAACTTCTTAAACCAGAAGCTTATGAAAATGTAGCTATTTCAACAGTGGTTCCAATCTTAATTTGCCCTGATGATTTAGATCTAACATGTAGCGTAATTATGGTTGAACAAATTGTTTCCGCAGATCAAGTCATATGGGCTCGTTTTGGTTACGCATTTAACCATATTCACGATGTTGTGACATCCGTAGTTTGGGAAACCTCACCTTCTGCTCCGCGGTTAAGTTTTTCGTTGAGCGAATTTGAAAAAGCATATAATGATTTAAAAGAATTAGACAAAAAATGGAGTGAAGGTTTTATCTAGTTTTTTTAAATATGACCGCATATTGAAAGATGCTGCTCTTACTTTCTCTAAATATCATCTAATAAATTTAGGTTAAATAAATGTCTAATAGTTATAAATTTCAATTAAAAATGGAGCTAGATCTAAAATTAATCACGCCTGAAGAGATTCAGAACTGGGCCGTGTATGCACTAGAGAATGATCCAACAAATGAGCTAGCTTTAGACATCTGTTTTTTATCAAACACTGAGCAAATATTAGAATACTTCAGACTCACAGAAAAAAGTGAATTTAATGAAATTTCGGTAGATGAAATAACAAGGAAAGTTTTGGAAAATTATATTTTTAAGCACTAAAATACTTGGAATTATAAAGATCAGATAGATTCTTTCTTTCAGAATACTCATTACCTGATTCATTATGTAGAAAATGCAGAACTAGGTTTGTTAATTCGCTCATATGAGAGTCAACTAGATGTGGCATTTCTAGGTTATTCACAATTAGAGCCTGAAACACTATGGGAAAATTTTAAATTAGATTTAAAAGAACACCTTTCATCTCCAACAAATTCCAACAACTAAAATATGATCATTAATAGATCCCCAATTAGCTATTTTTTATATTGAGTAGATTCTTAATAATTATTTTCTGATTTAACTGAAAGTTATATACTGTGATACACCGATAAAATGAATCATAAAATTCATTTTATCGGCTTGCCTACAGAGGCTTTTTAAGATTCCATTTTATTTTCTAATATAGTTTGGAAACTCTTTTAAAACCATACTGCATAATTGGCCTTTCATATCTTCGCGCTTGCGCGCTTCAAATTGGTCCATACCTAATCTCATAACTTCTCTACCATACTTTTCACCTAGTTCATGTTTGGTACACTTGTCAGATTCATGAACTAATTCTTGTGAGTTATAGTGATAATTACAATCAAGTTGAGCACGGCTTAAAAAGCCATGTAATTGTACTGTTCTCTCACAGCTTGTCCGCGTTACAAAAGTTTTGGGTTCTTGACCAGCATAAACTGATGTACCTACCAATAAAGTGAAAGCTGTTACTAAAAAATTACGCATTATTTCCCCGATAAAATTATTAAAAGTATAAGTGGCAATGTTGCGGGTGTATTAAATAATAATTGTTTATAAGTGTCTATTAATAATAAGAAAGTTAGATAAATCCTCTCATCTTTTGAATATTTCATCACCTTAATAAAAATGTGGAATTAAGTTTAATAAATGGGATTGGTCTTTATCAAATAGATGACATTAGATTTGTTTTATGCCCGTCTTTAAACATTAGTAAAGAATGTGCTCTTATTATTTTCAATAAAGTGAATTGATAGCAACTTTGAAGTTTCCATGTTTAGACTAAAAAACAAACCTTTGAATATAAAAAAGCTCTTTAAGTAACAAGAGCTTTTTTATCATTTCGACAATTTTACTGATTATCGATATTTTTTATTACCACTTGGTGTAATACAGTAAGTCCCTCCACGAGGCCCAACACAATTATTTGACCCACTACAAGGACATTCGGAAGAACTATTACTAGAAGAGCTACTACTAGAACCCCCATAGCTACTTCGTCCATGGGATAATTTACTTTTTGAAGAGTAATGATGACTACTAGATGAATAACTATGGCTACTAAATGATCTTCCTCCGCCACGACCTCCCCGCGCCTCGGCCTGAGTTAAAAATATTATCTGTAATAAAACTAATATAGATAAGAAAATAATTCTCATATTCACCCCTAAAAAATAAAAACTCATATTAATTTATGGCCAAATTTTAAACTACAGTTTAATAATTCAACTTTGGTAGATCATATAATATTTGGTTTTATGAATACAATTTAAACTAACGGATAACTAAAAATTCTATTAGTTCATTAATTATACAAATATTTTTTGTAATCTAATGCCACTTATAAGAAATTATTTTAAATCCCAAACATGATAATTAATGACAAATTATATTAAAATATACAATATTTTTAATATAATTTAGTATGACTAAAGAATAATAAAAAGGGAAAAATCCAAATATTTTGATCATTTGTGCAATATACGGCTCTGTCCATATAGAGATTTATATGCCTTATAAAAATTCGACTTTAGTCTGATGTTTTTATAGCAGAATAAAAATAAGATGGCGGTTGGGTAGACAGTGAATAAATAATTATACCCAGAATATCTTTAATAAATCAGGAACATAACAATGACTTCGCCTTTAATGAATAATTATCTTAACTTTGCATCTGGAATTGCACATCAGCAGTATTTACCAGCTGAAGAAGGGATTGTTAAGGCATATAATGATGGTTGTACTCACTGGTATGTAGATGGAAGTCTGCATGGAGAAATGGTTCCAGATTGGTCTTCTGAACGAATTGAAAATCTAAATAACTTAATAAAAAAATATAATGTTCAACCTATTTTCCACGGTAATTTTAAAGCCCCATTAGGTAGCGATGTAGATTATTTACGTGAAGCTGCTGTGACATATGTTAAACAAGAGATTGATATTGCCGCAAAGATTGGTGCCCCTTTAGTAATTCATGGCGGCGGTATTGTTGAACCTAAAAAAATTGTCCTCGCGAAACAAAAAGCTCTCGATAACTATATTCTGTCTATTAAAGAACTGGCTGAATATGCGGCTGAAAAATCAGTTGATATTTATTTAGAGAATTTATCAAACTATAAACACTATCGTCCGTTCCATTATGTCTTTACCCATATGGAAGAGTACGATTATGTTTTCAACAAAATTGATCATAAAAATGTCTATTTCTTTTTAGATGCAGGCCATGCAAATGTGGGTGAAGGTGACCCTATTGCTGTTGTAGAAAAATACCATCAAAAAATTAAGGGTATTTCTTTTAGCAATAATAATGGTGAGCAAGATCAACACTTTAGTATTGGCCGCGGTACTGTAAACTATTCTGATTTTATCGAGACCATTAATCGAAATAATTGGAAAGGTCTTGTTGCCTTTGAAGTGAGAGACAAAAGTACTTTAGATTCAGTTAAAGAATTGGCAAGTGCATAAAATTAAAAGCCTTCTGAGGAACATCAGAAGGCTTTTTAAATATAAATAATTCATTTTTAAAAGGATATATTAAGTGAGTGGTTTACTAGTTTTCATAACAATTGCCTTTCTTACATTATCAAGCCCAGGACCTGGTGTCTTATTTACAGTGACAAATTCAATAAATTACGGTGTCCGTACCGCCTTATTTGGCATTATTGGCTTAATTATTGGTATGTTTGTTATTGCAGTCATTTCGGCTAGTGGCGTTGGTTTAATTATTACTAGTAATCCCACTATTTTTACTGTTTTAAAATTTATAGGTGCATTCTATTTAATGTACTTAGGCTATAAGAACTTTGTTAAAACATCCCCTTCTCAAGACTTATTAGATACCGAGACAAGTGAAAAAACGGTTAGAAAGTCCAAATTATTTTATCAAGGTTTATTCGCGTCTCTTCTAAACCCTAAAACTATTGTTTTCTTTATTGCTCTTTTCCCACAATTTATTGATATAAAAGAAAAAATAATAAATCAATTTTTAGTATTATCTTTAACCTTTTGCCTGATCGGATTCTTAATCCATCTGGTCTATGCTAATTTTTCCTCAATCTTTAAAGAAAAAATGCTATCTGGAAATAACTTTGCCAGATTAAATAAAATCAGTGGTTGTATATTTTTCATTCTCGCTGTTTTATTAATTGTTCAATAAGTAAACTTACGTTTTTTGTCTTAATATCAGTTCTTTATAAGATCCGCAAAGAGCACTGTTTAGTCACCCTTACTGCAACAGTGCTCTTTGCTCCATCATAACTCCTATCCAGTAGAGTCCGATGCATAGAAATAGTGTATGGCTGTCTCACTTAAAATGTTGACTGTATTTTCAGTTTTTTTAAATGATCTCAGCATAAAAATCACGTATATTAAAAATTAACAGAAGAATCTTCTTTGGTTTATATTTTGAACAGCACAGAATACACACTAGATCGCATAGATCGGAAAATATTATCTGCCCTTCGTGGAAATGGCCGCTTAACAGTTGCACAGCTCGCCGAAGAAGTTGGGCTTTCATCTTCGCCCTGCTGGACTCGACTCAAACGTTTAGAAACTCTAAAAATTATTGAAGGCTATACGGTAAACGTAAACCCAAAAGCGATTGGCATTCACGAGTTATTCTTTATTGAAATTACGCTAGAACGCCACGACGACGAAATGCTAGAAAACTTTAGTGAAGCTTTGGCAGATATTCCTGAAGTGGTCGAGGCGCATTTAGTTACGGGTGACTATGATTACTTGGTGAAAGTGGCCGTAAAAGATGCCGAACATTACGAACGCTTTTTACGTAAAAAGCTCTATTCGATTAAAGGTATTCGGCACACGCGTTCAACCTTTGCTTTACGACCACTTAAATCTGCTAATACTGCCGACTTAATGTTGATTGAATAATTGACTTATATAAGCCACTTTAGGTGCTTCATTGTTTTAATTTGATTTTATTCAATGTTGCACATAAAGCCTTCTTGTCGGCTTCTTTTAGCTGAGGGTGCTGAACTGGCCACATATAGCTACAGCCATGCGGTGCCTTGTTATTATTTTTCTTAAGTTCATAGGCAATATTTTTTAAAAGTTCGGTGTTTAAAGAACTAATTTTTAAACGCACTTCGCTTAAGTCCTGAGGCTTCCAGTTGGTTTCAGGGCTAGACAACCAATCTGCTCTATATCGGTACTGAATAGCTTTGGCTACATTCATTTGTGTCACTATAAACGGCTTTACCATTTCGCTATTCAGTCCAAAAGATTCGGCCTCAGAAAGTGATTGGTCAAGTACTTTCTTTTCTTGAGCTAAATCTTCAATCGGTAAATGCTGCTCTGCTTTATAGCCTGCGACATCTTTCATATAAGATAAGCGCTCGTTAACTAAACGTGCTATTTGATCATATTGATATGCTTGTGCCAATGAAGAAAAGCACATCAAAGCTGCCACTGTAGTCGCTACTTTAACCGTTTGTTGAGCGTTCTTAATATTTAACATTTAAGTACCTATCGAAATTATTGTTGTGCTGTCATTCCAAAGCAGTACTCTATTTTAAGAACACTCGAAAGTAAAATCTCACGATATGCTAAGTTCTTGGCTCCATGCAGAATCAGGTTGATGATAGATGTGCTGACATACGTGTTTTACAGATGAAATAAAGTGCGGGTTTTGTCCATCCCATTTTTCTACCATGCAATACGTCACATGTATGCCTTTGGGCTGAAACTCTCTTGCCAATGACTGCGATAACGCACGAATACCCGCAAACATACTTTGGCTTAATACATCGTGGTGAGGTGAATTGTGAGATGGTGCTCCAAGAAAAATAACTGTACCTCTTTGCTGCTTTAGCATCGGTTTAAGCACTAATTGCGACACGCTCACTGCACTTAAACCTGTAGTCTGCCAACTGTGCTCAATTTCTTCTAAAGATAAAGATTCAATATTTGGTGCAGATGAAAAATTTGGCTGAAAGACGCATAACTCAATGGTATGGCGATGCTCTGTTATATATTTCAGCAGACTTTTTAAATGCTTAGTATTTACCAAATTTAAACGAACACTTGTTATGCCATCATTTACAGAGCTAACTTGTATGTTCTGAACAATTGCATCATGTACGACTTGATAAACGTGTAATGGAGATTGGCTGTGTTTATCTAAAATTACAAAACTTTGATCAGGTAGTTCTAAATCATGGCCTGCAACCACTGCACAACCCTGCTTTTTTTGAAACTTCTGAAATATTGTTTTTAGCATATAAGTCTCTCAAAATTTTTCTTGGTATGGGCGTAAATCTAACTCATGTGTCCAGAGTTCAGGACTTTGTAGGTAAAGCATCCAATAGTTTTCTGCTATTGCATTAAGATTAAGCCCGCCCGTCCCACGTGTAAGACGCGCTAAACGACCTAGACCAAATAAAGCTTTATTCACTCTATCCCCATCAACCATTCCATCAATAATGACATGCGCAATATGAATACCTTGAGTTTTATATAGTTGAGCTAAATTTAATGCATATGCTCGTAAGGCAGATTTGCCCATCGTAAAAGCAGCGAAAAAGGGCTTTCCACGTAATGAAGCACTCGCCCCAGTAAAAATAAGCGTACCGTGTTTTTGTTCTTTAAAAATTTTTAGACTGCTTTGAGAAACCAAATAAGCCGATAAAAATGTGGATTGCCACATTTGATTGAAAAATGAGAGTGGACTACGTAAAAAAATTGAGGGAATATTTCCTCCCACATTATGAATAACAGCAGTAATACGTTCGTTTTGACTAGTAATGGTGTCAAACAAGGCTTGTACTTGATGTATATCTTCAGCATCTAAACGAAATGCGGTAGCCTCACCGCCCTTTGTATGAATTTCGGCAGCGACTGCTTCAATTTTCTGGAAAGTTCGCCCAGCAACGTAAACTTTTAATCCTTCTTTTGCAAAACGATGACAAACGGCTGCACCAATCCCCTGTGAAGCTCCGACCCCAATAACAACTGCACAATCTCGTGTTTTACTCGGTGGTTCTAATGACATAGTCGTTTCACCCTGTTTGTTTTTTATACCATAAAGCAATAAACGGACGATTCAAAATTTCTTTACTAAACTTTTTACTTGTTCGAACGACTTCACCAAGTTGAGCAACCACAGCAATGTCTGCAATCGTTTGGTTATCTCCAACCAACCATTCACTTTGAGATAACACCTGCTCAATACGATTTAAGTGTTTAATAAACTCTGCTTCAACATTTTCAGCTTTCATTCGGCCCAAACCTTGAAAGAAAAGCTGTGTTTTTAATTCGGCTAAAATAAAAGCTTTTACCATCGGCTTTTCATACGCTGGGCGCCCAATGCTACTAATACGGATGGCTTCTTCTAAAGCTTCCGAGTCATTTACCCTTAAATACACCTCATAAAAATAAAGAGACTCATCTGCCCAGTCTTCCCACAGTTCGGTAAGTGCCTTCTGATTTGGATCTTCGGGATAAAGTCGCGGCGTATCTGGATAGGCTTCATCTAAATAACGAGCAATACGGGTACTGTCTTGTATACGTTGCCCTTTATCATCTATAACGGGCACTTTCCCCACTTTACTCAGCAAAGGAACTTTGGCACCAAGAATGCCGTTATAGTTCACTGTATCAAATGGAATTCCCTTAAATTTCAAAGCCCTTGCAACTTTTTGACAAAATGGAGAAATTTCCCACTGATGCAAAATAATATCCGACATTTATTCACCTTTATTTTTAATTGCCTGTTTTACTTATTAGTTCTTTTTTAGAACTGATAAATAAATATACAGAATAGCTTTTTAAGTCAAACCATTTTTGATGACGGTCAAGTTTCGAAAATTAAGAATTATTTGATTTTTATTATGATTAAAAGAACTGTGAGTGTTTACGTTATCTTTTAATTTATAGATTTTTGCAAAGCTATGTACCCTAAAAAACTAAGATACATAGCCTTGATATTTTTCTTATAAAGCAACACCACAAATGTCTTTAGTCCCTGTTGGGTAAGTAAACTGCATTTTTGATTTATCTGTAACCAATTGAAGACCTACTGTTTTACCAGTTAAGACCGAGTTAGCGAAATGATCTTGGTTAATTGCTCCCATGAAGCTAATATATTTTAATTTATTTTCCATAGTAAGATTTAAGTAGCCGTAATTTACACCATTAACAATATACCCAATCTGTTTAGTATTTTGATTTACATAAATTCCTACTCTAACCTTTCCATCAGCTGGTACTTGTACCGGATTACTGGTTCTATTAGCACTTAAGAGTGTTAAATGACCATTTCCATCAGATTTATATGTAACACCTAAAGAAACAATTGAGTCTCCATTTAAAACACCTGAATAGTTATTACCTTTTGCAAACATTAAATTTAATGTAAATTCCACTTTAGATTGTGAGGATCCAGTAATAACAAAACCATACTCATACATCTGAGAAGTGCTGCCAAGGTTTACCTTGAGATTATTCACATCAAAAATGAACTCCTGACCAAAAATATCTGAACTAGCAATAGGTTTATCTATTATCGCAACATTATCTGGTGTATTAGAGGTATATTGGGTTTTAAACTGAATATATTTTTTTGAAGCTAAAAGCTTATCAACATCTTTATTTGAATAATAATTTATAACGTCATAACCAGACTGATTCGTATTATTTATATTAGCAACTTGCTCTGCATAACGATAATTAGCTGTGTTTGCTCCGTTTGCAGCTTCAAAAGCTTTTATGTCTTGTAAGGTCGCATCAAAGCTATAGGTACACTCAGCAAAAGAGTTACTCATACCTGAGATACCTATTATTGTTGCTAAAATTATCTTTTTCACATCATTATCCTTTTTTATATTTGAACATTTAGTATATATAAATACATAGATAATTTAACTAAATCCGATAAATGGTGCAATTATTGCACCCCTAATAATTAAAAGTACTAAATCTTATAATTAATAAAGCACTATCTCTTTTAAAGAAATAGTGCCTGAAATAATTAATAAGTCACTGTAACAACAACATTATCGGAGTAAGCACCTGGCCTACTTGCAATGGTAGTACCCTGAGGAATTTTTCCATAAACGGTTGTAGTTTGAGCGTTACCTGATCCAGTGCCAGACACTCCACCTGTTCCACCAATACTAGCTACCCCACCTGTAGCATCCCACACCGAACTATAGTTAGAATCTTTATATAACTGATAGGGAATGAACTCATTATTACTATTAGCCATACGCCTGAACCCTCCACTTATGCGGTTATTGCCATCCCCTAAATAAATCGTATATGGCGTTCCATAGTTACAGGTCGTATTTACAGCACCTTGAGTCGTGTAGTCACGTTTAGTAATACCAATATCATTAATATTGCCAAAATCGACAGTTGAAGTTGAGTTTAATTGGCAAAGCGTCGGCACTACAAAGTTTGCTGTTAAAGTTACATTTCCAGAACTCCAACTGATGATATCTCCTAAACATAACACCGCTAGAAGATCCATATCCCAAAAGAGTTGAACTGTAGCTGTATAGGTTCCTTGAGGGTATGCAATGAGCGATCCCGTTCGCGCCGGTACCTTCACATTTACTGAGTAACTAAGAATATTATTTGAAGCGATTGTTACCACTGGACCATACCAAACATTGGAAGTTTGATTGGTGGTAGAAGAACCTGCTCCACCAACAGTTGCAGTGACTGTATATGGTAACGATACGCTATTATTTGTAGTGGTTGCTCCTGTAAATACTGTCTTCATACACATAAACGGAGAAATTTGAGGTAGTAGTCCTCCATTCGTGCAACTAATTGTTCCTGAAAAGTTTACAGTTGCATCACTATTAATATTTGCTGCTGTGTAAATAAACGTATTATTTGTGGTTCCAGCTACCGTACAGGCAGCATGTGTTGGACTAAAAAAAGCATAAACGAGATAAAATAAGCAAATACCTATAAAGTACTTTAAAGATAAGGAAATTTTTTTAGAGCTCTCTATTTGAGCCTTATTCATAATATTTAATGACATATATAAGGTCCCAATTTTTTAGTTGAGTACTGATTACTGTTATATGTAAATTCAACTTGGCATGAACCATGATCAAGAAGATCTACTTCAAGTTTGTTTTGTTGTAATAGATTTGGAATAAATACTTCACCGTCATAGCCCACTACGGCATCTTGTTGCCCATTAATTCGAACGCTATAACCCGGTAATAATGGTGAGTTGTTTTTATCAAATACTCTCACCAAACCTGAAATAACCTGATGAGCACCAAAGTCGACTAAAGTCCCTTGGCGATAGCCTACTACTGTTTTTTGATCTGTAGATTTAACATTCCAATTTAAAGGCAGATATGAGGGATCTAAATAAATATGGTTCTCTCTATACGGCATAAGGCTTGGTATAAGAAACCTTCCAGACTTGTCCGTTGTTCCTAGATTTATCCCACCATTTAAAATTTGGCTTTTCGGTCCAGCATTGGTGACAACAGCATAACCATCTCCAATTTCATTCGCCGCGAATATACGGCCTGCTGCTGCAACTAAAGATCCTGTCGCTGAAAGTGCAACTTGGTCATTATCTCCAATTCGGTTATAACGACCTGTCAGGTACGCAGCTCTGGCGCGATAAGAGCCATAGACCGATGCATTGTTAGCATGTGCATCTTGATCCCGCTCAACATAACCACCCCATCCAAATGAACCAACTTGCGGTTCCGATAAAACAAATACTTCTTGGCGATAACTCAGCCTGCCACTATCACTGGATACACTAGAAATCGCATTGACTCTGGTAGATGGCGTATAGCGCAGCGCAAAGTAAATGCCATAGTCCTTATGGGTTTCATAATCCTTATATGCAGAACTATAAAAACCCCAGTTCTTGTTTAAACTTCCGCTTAAGTTGGCAGACAGCAACTTATACGAGTGATCACTGTATTTGATCTGGTTATAGCCGACATAAACACCATAGCCTGTATAAAAGTTATAGTTAATCCCTGCCCTAAAAATCTCGTCTGCCAACGCGCTGTAGTTTAAATAGTTTTGTGATTCAGCATTAATCTGATTTTCTTTTAAATATCGAATTTGAGACACCCGTGCCAAGTCAAAGTAGTTATCAAATACTTTGCGGTAGCTGGTGTTAAATGAAATATTCTTGCTAATTCGCCCTTCTAAGCCAACCAAAGCCGAATAGCCATTTTCATCTTTATACTGACTTGCAGCAATATCGGCATTAATCACCCCAACACCAAACAGGTTCTTGGCAAAGCCCGTTCCCACGTTGGAAAGACCATCTGTGGAAGCTTCTGCACCTCCAATTAAGGTCAGTGAGTTGCTATAACCATAACGAATTGCACCAGAGGCTAAGGTGGCATCATCATAATCATTTGAGTACAGTCCGTAGTTGTAGCGCGGAACCCCAACATCGACTGAAAACTCATTGATACCTTTTGCCAGAATCTTCGATGAAAAGTAATAAGGTTTTTTAGTAATGGTTTGTTGACCTGTTGCATCGGTGGTGACTAGTGTAACTTCATTTCCTGAAATAAACGGGAGCTGCTTAACATCAAATGGACCTGAAGGAACAAGGCCTGAATAAATCTTTTGCTGGTTAACGTATAAGTCTAGTGTAGAAGGCAGCGCCGCTGAACCGGAAAACTGTGGCAGCGCAGAAGTAATAATATCGCCACGTTGGGTATATGCACTCGACCACTGCAAACCGGCAAGACGCACACTACTGCCCCAGTCAGAACTATTAGAAATAAAATCCCCTAGGGTATATATTCTGACTTTTTCAGGGTCTACATATTGCCATTTACTTTCCAGACGTACCCACTTCTCATGGCTATAACTGTTTTCATTACTCCCGTTATATAAAATACCGGATGAAAAATTACCAAGCGCGCTGTTAAAAATCCCTTCTGCCGAACCTGAGAAAATACTCTCATCATTGGTAATGGTGTGATACATGCTGTAATTCAGAATTGCAGCATTTAAAGGTTTCATTTTTAGTAAGTTGGTGTTTGTAGTCGGTTGACCAGTTAAGTCAACAGAATAGTCACTCAACATGCTCGCAGGAACTTGTAAGTTTAGAGACTGCTCATTTTCCAGATACTTAAACTGGATTCCTTTCAGTTCATTAATACATACCCATTGGCTGTTAGGGATATGTTCATCAATTTTTATTCTTAGCGTTTTTAAGTCACCAGAGCGAATATATAGTTTTTCATCCTTAGATTGTTTTACAGAAAACAAGTCTTCAGAGGCATTTGAATTAATAGAAATATTTAGAAATAGCTGAGTAAAATTATTTTCTTGTTCTTGTCCATCCGTCTTTTCGTGCATATATTTATTATTGTTACTTATAGACTTAGGAACACTGGGAACCGCAGTGTTCGTATGATCTAAAAGTTGTTCAGCAAATAAATGTGCTGGAAAATATGCGACACATAAGACACCTATAATATATTTCATATAAGCCTCTTAAAGTGTGGTTTTTTTACCATTAACTGTTAGAGAAATACTGTATTTGTGATTTGGCTGATAAGTAAAATTATTAATTGAATAATTTTTTGATTTTCCTGAAAGGATATAACCATTTATGGTATTTACTTTAATCGGATAACTCTTATTCTCTGTGTTATCTACAAGAATTAAGTCATTTAAAAGTGCATGTCTGTTACCAATATTACTAATATTCAAGGAAGTATCATTTTGCTTCGCATCAATTTTCCAGTTCAGTTGGGTAATCGCATCTTTATTCACTACAAATACAGGTAATGATGAGCGAAGTAATACATTTACACCTTGAGATGCTTTACGACTATCGATAGGTTTTGGTAATTCATCAAGAATAATACGATAAGTTTTTTCACCAGAAATTGGTTCTGGCTTAATACGGACTACACGCAAATTATAAGAATCATTAGGTTTTAATTTTAAGAAAGGTGGACTAATTGCAATATCATCTGTTGGAATTAATTGATCTTGTCCAGCATTCTGAGTCCATTCAAATATACGTATTTGTAAGTCAGCACTTTCGTTCGACTGGTTATATAAACTAATTGAGGACGCAGATTGATCACTCAATATTTCAACACTCACAGGAGAAAGACGTATTGAGGCAGCATTTAACATACTAGGCAAAAATAACAATAAAGTAGCAACAAAGATATTTTTTTTCATAACTTGCCCAGAATTACTTTTCTCAAATTAAGCTAGAGCTAGCTCTTACAAAAGAGCTAGCGACAATAATGAACAGAACTTATTTAAAAAATTAATAAGTCACAGTCACAGTTACTGTATCAACATAGCTACCAGCGCTTGGCAAAGCTGAACCAGCAGGAAGACGACCATACACGTTCACTGTTTGTACTGCACCACTACCAGTTCCACTATAAGCTGTTGTAGCAATTCCAATCGCGGTACCGCGGCCTGTATCTGAATACAAGTTATAAGGGATATATTCGTTACTTGTTGCCCCACCGATCATTCGTCGTTGAGTGGATAAAACATTTTGACCACCATCAAATGACAAAGTCCATGGCACAGTGTTGTTACAAAGGACTTTAATTGCTGTACCGCCTGTCGTTGTGGTATCGGCATCAACATTACTAGTCAGAGAACTTAAAGTACCAAAGTCCAAAACCGCATTTGTTGTGGTACCTGTTGCAGAGGTATTAAGGACACAACTATTTGTTACTGTCGCCTTAACAGTTAATGTCCCCGTTGCTGTAGCGGCATTTGCTGCATTAACAGAAATTAATGCTATAGCAAGTGCTGATAAATAAAAAAAATTCTTTTTCATGGTCAAAACCTTTTGAATGAAATTGTCGAATTAATAGATATAAAAAAATTAACTCTTATCCTTACAATCATTTTTATTTGACTGCTCTTTTAAAGCTTATTTTTTATTCCTATTTTTAAATATCATACATAAAAATAATTAAAATGCATGAGTTTGTTATTATTTTAACTTCCAATTAACAAAATAATATTAATAAAACTTAGTTTCCAATTATAAAAAAAGACATAACACAATTACAAATAATTGATTTATATTAATTTAAAAGAGATTCAACAATATTTACCTGTAAAAATTTAACCAAATATTTCAATCTATATTTTTATTGAATTTGGTCACATAAATCAATTTTTTAACCAAACAATTCACTTAAAATTAAAGTATTTTATTTTTTAATATATTTAAATAATACATTTAATATTAATTAAAAAACTTTATAATTTAAAAATACAAAATAATGGTCAAAATAAAGGCCTCATACGAGACCTTTATTAAGTATTGTTAAATAATTAAACGCTTAACATACTATTTAAAGTTTCAGAAACGTTTTTAGATTTCACTTTAGGCTGTAATGCCTGCAAAGCTTGTTGCACTTGCGTACGTTGAGGCTCTGCAAGCGTATACCAGCGTGACAATACCTGTAATAAACGTGAACCTAAAATCGGGTTTTTCTCGTCAAGATATTGCGCAAGATTAATAAAGTGCGCTACACCAAAGCCCCAAGTATTTTCAGGGTTATTTGACAAGCCCCCACTTACAGCACGAATACGGTTTGGCGTCGTTAGGTCATAATCAGGATGTTGAGTTAAATACTCGATTGTTTCTGCTGTCGCATTTGGATTGGCTGCCTGAATCATAAACCATTGGTCTAAAGATAATGCTTCATCTTTAAAGCGGTTATAAAAATCAGTAAGTGCTTGCTTCGCTTGAGGCGCATTTTGCCAAACTAGTACACGTAATGCACCTAAACGTTCAGACATGTTACCTGTGTTTTGGTATTGCTCATAAGCCAATTCAAATGCAGTTTGATCGCCCTGACGAGCCATCATCATCAGCATGATATTTTTTAATGCACGAACCCCCATCGCTAAAGAAAATTCTTTTTGCAGGTCTGGGTCAAGGGTAAGGTAAGTATCTTTCCAGAAAGAACCTAACTCTTGTGCTAATCGATTCAGCAAAGCTTCACGTTTTACATGAACATCGGCTGGTGCATAGTTCTGATCGATACGGCTACCCAAATAACCTTCACTTGGTACATCAAACAAACGAGATGCTAAAAGTGGGTCACGGCCAACTAACTCAGGTAAAGTGCTTTGAATAGCTTGAATGTACGCATCGGCAGAATGGTCTTCTAACAAAATACGTTCAAGCAAGGTTTGCGTTGCTTGCCACTGGTTAAAACCATTCGTTTCGTGTTGAATTAAGAAAGCTAATTCTGCATCGGTATAGTCAAATACAAGATTTACAGGCGCAGAGAAATTACGAAGTAACGAAACAACTGGTTGTTCAGTCACACCTGTGAATTCAATGGTTGCCTCGTCTTGATCAAACAAGTACACACCATCTTTAACATCATTAACGAATAAGCTGTTGCTGTGCAATGTATATTGCTCGCCTGTTTTAGCATTAAATAGCGCTAAAGCCACAGGAATTGGAACAGCTTTTAAATTTGGATATTTAGGATGTGCTTTCAGACTTTGTTTAAAGCTTAAACGGTAAGTTTGTGCTGCTGCATCGTACTCACCTTTTGCTTCAAGCTTTGGTGTACCCGGTTGGTTATACCAAGTTAAAAATGCAGATAAATCAACACCCGAACCTGCTGATAATGCAGCAACCCAGTCTTCTACAGTTACGGCTTGTCCGTCATGACGTCGGAAGTATTCGTCTGTTCCCTTACGGTATTTTTCTTTACCAAGTAAGGTCGACATCATGCGGTTAATTTCCGCACCTTTTTCATAGACTGTCGCAGTATAGAAGTTATTAATTTCTACAAAGTGGTCTGGACGTGGTGGATGCGATAATGGACCTGCATCTTCAGGGAATTGGTGTGATTTAAGTACAGCAACGTCATCAATACGTTGAACCGCAGCAGATTGTAAATCTTCCGAGAAAGACTGGTCACGGAATACCGTCAAGCCTTCTTTCAAACAAAGTTGGAACCAGTCACGGCAAGTAATACGGTTCCCTGTCCAGTTATGGAAATATTCATGGGCAATCACAGACTGTACACGCATAATCGCTGCGTCAGTGGTGTACTCTTCATCGGCAAGTACGCATGAGGTATTAAAGATGTTTAAACCTTTATTTTCCATTGCACCCATGTTGAACTGGCTCACCGCAACAATCATATAGTTGTCTAGGTCATAGGCACGGCCGTAATGTTCTTCATCCCAACGCATTGAATGCTTTAAAGCTTCCATCGCGATATGGCATTTTGGAATGTCTTTCTCAATGGCATAGATTTCTAAAGCAACATCACGCCCTTCCGAAGTCGTATAACGATCTTTCAGTACAGCTAAGTCACCAATAACACAAGCAAACAAATAGCTTGGTTTTTTAGTTGGGTCTTGCCAAATTGCAAAGTGACGGTTTTCACCCGCTTCACCTGTTTCAAGCAAGTTACCATTGGCAAGTAACACAGGATATTTTTTGTCTGCTTCTACACGAGTCGTAAAGACTGAAAGTACGTCTGGACGGTCTGGATAGAAGGTAATTTTGCGGAAGCCTTCAGGCTCGTTTTGCGTAACAAACAAATCGCCAGCTTTATATAAGCCTTCAAGCTGAGTATTGGTTTCAGGATGAATAATCACTTGAGTCTGTAAAATGACTTCATCTGGTGCGTTAGTGATCACCAGTTGCTCACTATCGAGTAAATATTGTGCAGGAGTAAGCGTTTGACCATTGAGCTGAATAGATTGCAACTCAAGGTCACGGCCCAACAGCACCAAATCTCCAGCAGTTTGACGCTTCATGACTAAAGTTGAATCAACAATTGTTTTATCATCATAAACTTGAATATCAAGATTAATGGATTCAACCAAGAACGAAGGTTTTTGATAATCTTTTAAATAAACTGTTTGATCTGCCTGAACGGGAGGCTGTGCCGCAATATTCATCTTTATTCCTTATATACTTTTCGAAAACCGTAGTACGAATTTTATGAACTTGATCATACACATTCATACATACTATGTTTGCTTACCTTAATAAAATTAATGGGACTTGATTTATACATTTCAAATTAGAATCTGGTTTTATTAGCACAGATTAGACCAAAATTACGATAATCGTTGTTTATATAATCAATCTATACAATAAAAATAAAACTCCTTTCGCTTTTAACATTTTATAGGAGCTGCTTACATTTTAGGCATGGTTCTTGCCTTATTGAATATACCAGTATAAGTATTTCGATCAGAACAAGAGGTAGCTACTATGGAATTAAAAACTTATTTACATCGTTTAGAAAATATTAAAGCTATTCATGATCTAGATGCAGCGGGACTCGACCATCATGTGATTGCCGTGTTTTTAACTGCTGAAGGTATTTCAATAACTGCTCAGGAGGTAACAACTATCGTTAATACTTATGACGCATTAGGTAAAGTGAAATTACCAAGTAAAAAAGTACAGGCGCTTATCAATGCTAAAAAACTTGGACAACATGATGAGAGCTTACCGTGCCCTGTTTAACCTTAACTTTTAATCTCTTATGAAAACCTAAAATCAAAATAAAGATTTTAGGTTTTCTATTTTTGCACCAAACAAAAATACAATCTCAGCTATCGGCAATGCGGCTGTGTATAATAGGTCAATCATGATTGATTTAAGTGTTCGGAGCGAAATGGCCTTACAAATTCTACAGAAACAGCTAGATGAAAGTAGCCATTGCCCACTCTGCCAAGCTTCAATGTACTGGGTAGATGCCGAACAATTTGAGCAAGACATTCAGTTTCATGAATGCAGTCATTGCCAGCACCGTGTATTTAAAGACACAAAAATGACGTGTCACTGTGACCAATGCACTAAACAAAGAAAGAAACTTTTACAGCAAACCCGCCTACAAGAACAACGCCAGTTTAAGTCAAAAGACCAACCTCAGCGCAGTCTGGAGCAACTTAGTTTTTTAAATAAACTTTTTCTGCTTAGCTTGCTCGATGATTATGCACGTGACGATGTTGCGCATGACGAATATATTCACTGGGACCAAATAAAATATCAACCTATTACACCCAACTGGATGTTCCAAAATCATCTCATTAAACAGCTTCATAAAGATGGGATTTTAAATGCACAGGATCAATCTGACGAACCACAGTGCTTTTATTTAAACATTCGTCTAGACGGCTATAGTGACCCAAGCTTATTTAGTGTAGCCCAACAACTACGTCTCTGGTTTTATGAAAACTTAAGTCTTGGTATTCCATTTCGTAGTGCCGATGAAGTGAAAGATGTCCTTTTTCAGGTGCTCTATCAAGAAATTATCCAGTTTATGCAGTTCTACTGCCGAACATGGGGTATTCAAATTGCTGGTAGCTCTAACTTTCAAACTTTTTGCTATCGTTTAATGGACTCCTTGGCGATTGGTCAAATTTATTATTTGATTCAAACTGCACTCGAATATCTTTATAAGCAAAAAGCTCTACAGCCACGTAATGAAAAATTTATTAATACCAATTTATTAAAGAAAACTTTAGAGCAATATCGGGAAAGAGCCTTGGCAGAAAAGTGGGAAACTTCGATGTTGCCACGCCCTTACAATATTCCTTACAGTAAAATGAGCCACATTTTGTTTAACCGCTTTTTAGGTTATGACGAACACATTTTTGTACAACCTGTATGGAAAGCATGGCGAAAAATTGAACCTCGGTTAAACTTTTACTCGGTTAAACGTTGTATGCATTGTGGTTCAAATGATTTAAGTGTTGATTATGATGCAGCAGATTATGTTTCTTTGATTTGCGAAAGATGTAAGCATCAAGATCACTACTTTACCCGTTAAATGTTACTTCTGGCTTAATAAGGATAATCAGATGACTTCAACATCAAACCTCATTGAACAGGTGATTGAAGCTTGGCAAAACATGCAGGCTCAAACGCCTCTTGTGCAATGCATTACCAATAGCGTTGCAGCCAACTACACAGCCAATGTGTTACTGGCTTCTGGTGCTTCACCGGCAATGATTGATAATCCTTATGAAGCAGAAAGTTTTACCAAGATCTCATCGGCTTTAAGCATTAATTTGGGGACACCTACTTCAGAGCAAATGCAAGCCATGCAAATCTCTGCCAAAACAGCACAACTTAACAATATTCCTTGGGTACTTGATCCGGTCGGTTACGGCCCAATTTTAGCTTGGCGCAGTCAAATGACAGACGAGCTTTTACAGTTCAAGCCAAGCGTTATTCGTGGTAATGCTTCAGAAATCAGTACGCTTGCAGGCAATCAGGTTCAATCTAAAGGTGTAGACAGCACTTTAAGTAGTGATCAAGCCTATCAACAAGCTTTTTCTCTCTTAACACATGCAAGCTGTATCGCTATTTCTGGCGAGTCAGACTATATCTTGTCTCATGAAATAGATGCTGTGATTCAAGTGAACGGCGGAAGTCCTTTACAACCAAAAATTACCGCAACAGGCTGTGCTTTAGGTGCGTTAATTGCCGCATATAGCGCTGTGACAACACCAACCATTGCTGCTCTTTCAGCTCATGTTCATTTTGCAATTGCGGGTAAACTTGCAGCAAATCAAGCGCAAACCATGGGAAGCTTTAGTAGCATCTTTATGGATTATATCCATATGCTAGATGACAACCTGATTGAACAATATGCAGATATCAAACTTATAAAGATACAGGCATAACCTAATCTATGCCTGTATCAGATTAGACTCACTTTAGAAGTAAGTAAATGTCGGTAACAAGGTCACACTCGTTCACTTCGTGCACAAAGTTGTGATAGTGAAAGAAAACTGGATAATCCCCTGCTTCTTCTGGTTGCTCAGGTAACCAGTTTCTAAAGATGTAATACACGCTATCTTTAATCTGGTCATGGCTACCCAAATGTCTTACGGTTGCATAACGACCCGCAGGAATTTCACCTGTCTGCACGCCGTAACTATTTTCAGGTACAGCTTTTTCAATTGAACCTGCAATATCAAACCGAAATTCATCAGATGGTGTCTGATCTGGATCAGCAAAAGGAATACCATAAGTTTTAGACTTGGTTACGGGCGATAAACCTGTTTCTTTACGCCAAGCAATAAAACGCGCAGCTGTTTCCAAGACTTTATCTGGACTTCCTAAATGCGATAGATAGGCAATCTTTTCAGCCAGACGCTCAACAATATTTACATTCATTTTTAGCTCACTTTTTGGAATCGTAAAAACAAACTTCTGGTGCCAAGATTCCCAGTCTGGTTTATCTCTAAAAGCCCGAGGAGTTTGATCAAATGAACGCTTAAATGCACGAGTAAATGCCTCGGGACTGTCAAACCCTGCTTGTAATGCAATCTCAATAATCTTGAGATCGGGTTCAAAAGCCAGTTGAAAAGAGGCCCGCTTTAAACGAGAAAGTTGAATAAACTTCATTACATTTAAGCCAATATGAATGGCAAAAATACGATGAAAATGAAACTTAGATAAGGCCGCAATCTGGCTCAATCGATCAACATCTAAATCTTCGTCTAAATGTCTTTGAATATAATCGCAAACCAGTTGCAACTTTTGTGTATATACAGCCATACATTTATGTCTGTTCATTCGATAGCACTACTTTTACATAGTGCTCATCGCTATTCTTGATCGAAATTGCGTTTTTATAGTTATACAACTTGCTTAAAATAATCTTCTCTTGGCATGTCAATTAGCTCAACACACAATTGAATTTCTTTATTAAACCCTTGTTGTAAATATCTTTTGTTGCTAAGTGCTGCTAATAATTGCTCACCCATAAGCTGTTTTTGTTCAGCCGTTCTTCCCGACAAAATATACGCCTTTACATGAATATAGGCTTGATCAACTCCTAAGCCTATTAGGAAAACATCATCTTTACGTGCACGGCTTTTAATGTCTTCTGGACTAAATAACTCTGTCTCAATCAGTGTGCTATTAATTTCTTCAAGTAATTGTTTTGCGTTTAATCCAGTTAAGTTTTCTGAATAATCGACTACTACGTGCGGCATAGCCACCTCAATTTATGTAATAAGTAATTAAGCCAATCAAACTTTATTCAATAAATAATAAAGCTAATCGAACCTGATCATATCCCATTCGAGGACTAGTTGCTTCAACAATTGGTCTTAGTTTGATCGAACCATCATCAGAAAAATGATCTGGATTCTGACGTTTTTTCAATTTCTTGTAAATTTTACGGACTTCTTCAACCACTTCTTCACCAGGATGAGCAACCGAAATATCCAGCTTTTGTTCTTTATGAAGTCGAGCCAAGTGATTAATAATCGTCGCTGATGTCAGGCCACGTTCATGCGCGATGTCTTCAATCTCGTAACCTTCTTCAAACAATGCACGTGTTTCATCTAGCGTTGCTGTAGCGTAATTTTGCTTGCCACCTTTTGCGAGTTTCTTCTCATTACGAGAAATCTCAGTTTCGTTTAAGGTACCGCCACAATGACGAATAAAGGCTTTATGCTGAGCCGTTAAATCTACATCTGCAAAGTTATCTTCGGCTTCTTTTGAAAGCTCTTGGAAACGGCGATCCGCTTTGACCGCTAAACTATCTAACTCTAAAGCTTGTTCATTAATACCTAATAACTTTAACCCTGTTAAAGATTTTAAGCGCGAAAGCGCAACATAACCCTGACCTTTTTCAAAGGTATTCGTGAGGTTAATTTCAGCAGCTTCTAAAGTCATACCTTGGCTTTTATGAATGGTAATCGCCCAAGCTAAGCGAAGTGGAATTTGTTGAAAACTTGCAATCACTTTGCCCGCTTCGTTTTCGACTGACCATGTTTCAGGCGCAACGAGCAATGTCGTGCCATCGGTTAGTTTTACTTTCGGCAGTAAGCCATTTTCGTCATCTTCTTCAAAGCCGATAACTTCACCCAAGCTTCCATTGATATAGCCCATATCGAAGTTGTTTTTGACAAACATGACTTTGGCATGCTTTTTAAGGGTTAACTCTTCTGGTGCGCGTACCGAGGATTTTAAAGTTTCTACCAGTTTCTCATTACCATCTAAAACGGCATTAAATTGATGCCCTTCATTATCAATTTCATTTAAGTGCTGATAATTGATATTGTCGACATCTATATTATGCGTATAAAGACGAGTAAAGGTCTCACCAATATCATGCGAACGCGATTGACGTAATGCGTGTAAATGATCTGATTGAATATTTTGCGCACGGATAGCATTTAAAATCTGATTTAGAATTTCATCGTCTTGACGGTGCTGTTCTGTTAAATAACATACGCGGAATTTGGCTTCGACCCATGCATCAGACATAAAACAAAATTTGTCGCGATTGGCTTCACCATTACGTCCTACAGGTGGTAACTGGAAGAAATCTCCAGCCACAATGACTTGAATGCCACCAAATGCCTCATCGCTTTCTTTAAAATATTTTAGAACCTGATTGACTAGATTAAGCTGCTTTGCATGTAGCATCGAAATTTCATCGATAACGAGAACTTGCGCATTTTCAAGGTGTTCCTTGAGATATTTACGCTCTTTCATACGTTTTAGGTCATCGTCAGTTAACTGATCTTTAATGCCAATGCCAGCCCATGTATGAATGGTCATGCCGTTCATATGCGTTGCTGCTATACCAGTCGATGCGGTAATAGCCACAGGAACTTTACGTGCTTTTAGATATTGGATGTACTGATTGAGTGTATAGGTTTTCCCTGCACCAGCCGAACCGGTTAAAAAAACATTTTCACCTGCTTTGAGCAGTTTAAGCGCAGTTTCCTGTTTCATAATCTCATATGTACATCTTCAACAGCCCATAGCTTAACGATTTTCCCGAAAAAATTAAATGAATGTGCCAAATTTTATATAAAATCATTAAAAATCAATAATTAAATCCCAAGTAATATTTGGTAGGTTTTTGGTAGGTAGGAAAATAATCTTCAGATCACAATACTAAGCCCATGGTGAGGCTCACCTGTAATAACAAACAATGGATTTATGGAAAAAGGAATCACTCCATGGCTTTTAAAAATATTGCAGATCAAACAAACGGTTTTTATATTCCTTGCGTATCACTCTTTGGACCAGGATGTGCTAAAGAAATTGGTACGAAGGCGCAAAACCTCGGCGCAAAAAAAGCATTAATTGTGACCGATGAAGGCTTATTTAAATTTGGCGTTGCAGACCTTATCGCAAACTATTTAACCGAAGCAGGCGTTGCGAGCCATATTTTCCCGGGTGCAGAACCTAACCCAACGGATATTAATGTTCACAATGGCGTGAAAGCCTATAACGACAATGGCTGTGACTTTATTGTGTCTTTAGGTGGCGGTTCATCTCATGACTGCGCAAAAGGTATTGGCCTAGTTACTGCTGGCGGTGGTCATATTCGTGACTATGAAGGCATCGATAAAAGCAAAGTGCCAATGACACCACTGATTGCAGTAAATACAACTGCTGGTACTGCATCTGAAATGACTCGTTTCTGTATTATTACCAATACAGACACTCATGTAAAAATGGCAATTGTTGACTGGCGTTGTACCCCACTCATTGCAATTGACGACCCGAAACTCATGATTGCAAAACCAGCTGGTTTAACTGCTGCAACAGGTATGGATGCATTAACCCATGCAGTTGAAGCATATGTTTCTACAGCGGCAAACCCAATTACCGATGCGTGTGCAGAAAAAGCCATCACCATGATTAGCCAATGGCTACAACCTGCTGTCGCAAATGGTGAAAACATCGAAGCACGTGATGCAATGAGCTATGCACAATACTTGGCTGGTATGGCATTTAATAACGCATCATTAGGCTATGTTCATGCCATGGCGCATCAGTTGGGTGGTTTCTATAACCTACCTCACGGCGTATGTAACGCAATCTTATTACCACACGTATGTGAATTTAACTTAATTGCTTGCCCAGATCGTTACGCAAAAATCGCCGAGTTAATGGGTGTAAGAACTCACGGGTTAACAGTGATGGAAGCTGCATATGCTGCAATTGACGCCATTCGTAAACTGTCTTCATCGATTGGTATTCCATCTGGCTTAACAGAGTTAGGTGTGAAAACCGAAGACCTTGCAGTGATGGCAGATAATGCTCAAAAAGATGCATGTATGCTGACCAACCCTCGTAAAGCTAATCATGCTCAAGTTGTGGAGATTTTCAAAGCAGCACTTTAATCCTGATGTAATGGCATGTCCCTCTAGTAAGTCAAATCCCTCCGACCGTTGACTTACTTTTTTGGGGAATACTTAGCTCCAGCGGTATTCCCTTTTTTTAGAACCTATACTCCAACCTTCTCCAAACCTGATTGACAATTCGCCCATTTCATTGAAGGATACTCAGCATGTCTTAATTACAATAGCTCGATAAAAATGAATACATCTTCAGCTAATCAAAATTATGTTCCAGATATTTTAGGTGCTGGCTACGATCAGCTTACACTCAACTTTCCTAATGATTACGAAGGAAAAGTTGTAGCTACCTTAGTGCGTAAAAAGGCAGCTCAATCGACTCGAAAAGCTGTGCTATATATTCATGGTTTTTTAGATTATTTCTTTCAAACCGAAATGGCTGAGCAATTTAATGCTCATGGTTATGACTTCTATGCACTTGATTTAAGAAAATATGGGCGTTCAAAACTGCCTCATCAAATTTTCTATAATGTGCTTGATTTAAATGAATACGATGCTGAAATTACACAAGCATTAGAGATTATTGGCAAAGAGCAACACACCCAAGTCTTGCTTGCAGGACATTCGACTGGCGGTTTGACAGCAACGCTTTATGCTGCCCATAACCCAAACCACCCTCTGATTAAAGGACTTTGGGCAAACAGCCCGTTTTACGATTTTAATTTAAGCTTGGTCGAGAAAAAATTTGGTATTCCAGTACTCAGTCGAGTAGGAAAATATCTGCCAAAAGTTAAATTCCCAAGTCAATTAAACAAGTGGTACACCGCGAGCCTTCACAAACAGCTCAAGGGCGAATGGGACTTTAATCTGGACTGGAAACCGACCTCTGCCCCTACGGTTCAACTCAGCTTTCTACATGCGATTCATACAGCACAAAAAGAAATACATCGCGGGGTTAAACTCAATGTTCCCGCACTGATTATGCACTCGCACCAAACTAAAAACCCTAAAAAATGGGGACCAGATGCGACTCAAAGCGATATCATTTTAGATGTTAAAGACATTGCCAAATTTGGTAAAAAAATGAAAGGCGATGTCTCTGTAGTTTCTATTCACAATGGATTACATGACTTAGTACTTTCAGGCCAGCCAGTACGGGAACAAGTCTATCAACAATTGTTCCAGTGGCTAGATCAAAAAATCACTTAACTGAGTTTAGGTGAGTCAAGGTATTTCACCAGCAGTTGATGCGCAGGATGTTCACTCGGTAATAGCTCCATAAGGCGTTCTACCGCATCAATTGCTTCAGGAAAATGAGCTAAATGCTTAAGTAATAAATCTGTTTCTTGTGTTTTAAAAATTGCATCGCTCAAGCGTGACTCAAGGCAGTCACGCCATGCACATAAAAACGGACTTTCCGTTTTTGCCAGAAATACACCTGTGTAAAGCTGCAAAGCTGAGGCCGCATATCCCGCATCGAGTGCTTGTTCAGCTTGTAAAAAATCGGCTTCAACGTGTACAAGTAAACGATATGGACGTGAACCAAGCAAACCGCCCAAAATATCGCGTAGTTGAGACATTTCAGCTTTAAGCGTGCCCATGCTGACTTTACGTTCGCCATAGAGTGCCTGATAAAGATGCTCTAAAGTTAAACCATGCGGACATAGTGCCAATATGGTTAAAATTTCAATTTGACGTGGCGTTAATAGCAAGCTTTTGCCATTAAATTTAACTTGTGGCGTCGAAAATGCCCGGATATGTAATTGCTGACGCTGCTGCTCTAGCAAAGCAGACTGAATAATGGATGCACAACGTTCAGCAGCCAATATCCCTAAACTATTATGGTTCTTCCATGTGGTTGATAAATCAACAACACCAAGGGTTTGTTTTGAATATGGATCAATAATCGGTGCGGCATAACACACCCAATCATGAATCGACTCCATGTAATGTTCGTTTGAAAAAACACAGCTTGATTGTTGAGTTTTTAAAGATAAAGCCAAGGCATTGGTGCCAACAAATTCTTCACGCCATTGACCACCTTGTACAAAATGTACAAGCTCAGCAGCACTTTGCATTTGAGCACTGGGTGCTGTCCAGATAATGGTACTGCCGATATCACCGACAGCAATTACCATTGATGATTGTTCTGCAATATGACGTAAGTCGTCGGCACATTGGCTTAAAGCCATATCTAAAGCATTTTGTGAAGCAGTTTTCTTCTCGACTAAGGGAGCCGCAAAACGCTCTTTAGGAATCGCAGCAGAGGCTGATCGTTCCCACGAGCTTGCAATACTTTGGCCGAGTTTGGCAGCGTTCTGAGGAGAGAGACTATTTTGCGTGCGCAGTTGATCAATCAACGTCCGTTGCTGCAATAAATCCTTTTTTGTGAACATTTGTAAATTCCTTATATATCCACATTTCTATTCCAACCTTTCTCCAACCTTCTTCTTTATATCCTAATTATACAAAGTACGAAAGTACCTACTGACAGGGTTCTTGTTAGTCTTTAGTCCTAAAAAGCAAAGGAATATTTATATGCGCTATATCGATCCAAATCAACCAGGCTCAAAAGTTCAATTTAAATCACAATACGAAAATTTTATTGGTGGTGAATGGGTTGCACCTATAAAAGGTGCTTATTTTGACAATGTATCTCCTGTTGATGGAAAAGCTTTCACACGTATTCCCCGTTCTAGTGCCGAAGATATTGAGCTCGCTCTAGATGCAGCCCACAAAGCGAAAGCAACATGGAATAAAGCATCACCGACGGTACGCTCGAACATCCTTTTAAAAATTGCTGATCGTTTAGAAGCAAATCTTGAAATGCTTGCTGTTGCTGAAACATGGGATAATGGTAAAGCGGTACGTGAAACTTTAGCAGCCGACCTTCCGCTCGCGATCGACCATTTTCGTTATTTCGCAGGATGTATTCGTGCTCAAGAAGGCGGCATCTCTGAAATTGATGAAGATACCATTGCGTATCATTTCCACGAACCACTCGGTGTGGTTGGTCAAATCATTCCGTGGAACTTCCCGATTTTGATGGCAGCATGGAAACTTGCACCTGCTTTAGCAGCAGGTAACTGTGTGGTAATTAAGCCAGCTGAACAAACGCCAGTGGGTATTTTGTTGGTCGCTGAACTGATCCAAGATATTTTACCGCCGGGTGTACTTAATATTGTCAATGGTTTCGGTTCAGAAGTCGGCCGTCCTTTAGCGACAAACCCACGTATTGCAAAAATCGCATTCACAGGTTCAACTCAAACTGGACAAATGGTGATGCAATATGCGACCGAAAATATTATTCCAGTGACATTAGAACTTGGCGGTAAGTCACCAAACCTTTTCTTTGAAGATATCATGGATAAAGAAGATGACTTCTTAGAAAAAACGCTTGAAGGTTTTGCTATGTTTGCCTTAAACCAAGGTGAAGTATGTACTTGCCCTTCTCGTGCTTTAGTACAAGAAAGCATTGCTGATCAGTTCTTAGAGATGGCTGTCGAACGTGTAAAACGTATTAAAACTGGTCATCCACTTGATACTGAAACGATGATTGGTGCTCAAGCATCTTTACAACAGCAAGAGAAAATCTTACGTTGTATTAACACTGGTCGTGAAGAAGGTGCAGAACTCTTACTTGGCGGTAGCGGCCGTAAAGAAGTAGGCGATGGTTACTATGTCGATCCGACTATTTTTAAAGGTCACAATGGCATGCAAGTTTTCCAAGAGGAAATTTTTGGACCTGTACTTGCTGTGACAACGTTCAAAGACTTTGACGATGCAATTAAAATTGCCAATGACACCATGTATGGTTTAGGTGCAGGTGTATGGTCACGTTCAGCTCACATTTCTTATCGTGCTGGTCGTGCTATTGAGGCGGGTCGTGTCTGGACAAACTGCTACAACATCTACCCTGCACATGCTGCATTTGGTGGTTACAAGAAGTCAGGTATTGGCCGTGAAAACCATAAAATGATGCTTGATCATTATCAACAAACTAAAAACTTGTTAGTGAGTTATTCAACTAAACCAATGGGCTTCTTCTAAATTTCGCACCAAGTTGATACCAAACTATCAACACTAGAAAGAAGTAAGGTCATTCATGATACAAGAAGCCAGTAATTTAGATTGCTGGCTTCTTTATTTTGTACTGTTAGTTCTCAAGTTTTTACTATGTGGAATAAAAAACCGTCACCTAATATTTAAAGCAATTTATTTAGGCATTGCTTTTGCATTAATTCATACAAACTAACTCGCAGGAGTATTGTATGAATCAACCAGAAACAGCTTCCGTTATTTCCTCAAAGACAGAAGTCTCGTCAGCAGAATATTTTGCTCAGCGTCAACTCAAACAAGGTACGGTTGGTTGGTTACTCCTGATTGGTTTAGGCGTAGCTTATGTGATATCGGGTGATTTTGCTGGCTGGAACTTCGGCATAGCCCAAGGTGGTTGGGGTGGGATGTTTATTGCCACTGCACTCGCTGCAATCATGTACCTATGTCTATGTCTTTCTATGTCAGAAATGTCCACCATGATGCCGACAGCAGGCGGCGGTTATAGTTTTGCGCGTGCTGCTTTTGGTCCTTTTGGGGGCTATTTAACAGGAACAGCCATTTTAATTGAATACGCAATTGCCCCTGCTGCTATTGCCGTATTTATTGGTGGTTATTGCGAATCTTTATTTGGCATTAATGGCTGGATGATTTACCTCGCCTGCTACGCCATTTTTATGGGCATACATCTGAAAGGTGCTGGCGAAGCCTTAAAAATCATGTTTGCCATTACACTTGTCGCAGCTGTTGCTCTGGTTGTGTTTATTGTCGCAATGATTCCACACTTTAATGCACAAAATTTATTTGATATTCCAGTTGGCACAGCAGCTGGTGCAAGTCGTTTTCTACCTCATGGCTATTTAGGCATCTGGGCCGCAGTTCCCTTTGCAATCTGGTTTTTCCTTGCAGTTGAAGGTGTGCCATTAGCCGCCGAAGAAGCAAAAGATCCAGCAAAATCCCTGCCACGCGGTTTAATCGGAGCAATGCTTATCTTAACGGCCTTTGCCATGCTCATTTTATTCTTAGGTGCAGGTGCAGCGGGTGCAAGTACTTTACAAAACTCTGGTGCTCCCCTCGTCGATGCTCTGGTTAAAGTGTATGGCACTAATACTTGGCTTGCGACTTTTGTTAACTTTGTTGGTTTAGCAGGTTTAATCGCGAGTTTCTTTTCAATTATCTATGCCTATTCCCGTCAAATTTTTGCACTGTCACGAGCTGGTTACTTACCTACTTCACTCTCTTTAACCAATAAAAATAAAGCCCCTTATCTCGCAATTATTATTCCGGGCATTATTGGGTTCTTGCTTTCACTTACCAAAGAAGGTGATTCACTCATTTTAATCGCTGTTTTTGGTGCCACCATTTCCTATGTATTGATTCTTTTATCTCACATCAAACTACGCCTATCTAAACCCGACATGCCTCGTCCTTATAAAACTCCTGGAGGAATCTTCACTTCAAGCATTGCACTGATTTTAGCAGTCGCTGCTGTGGTCGCAGGCTTTGTTGTTAATCCGAAAGTTTGGTTTATTGCTGCCGCTATTTATATCGTATTTATTGCTTACTTTTTATTCTATAGCCGTTATCATTTAGTGAAAGGTACACCAGAAGAAGAGTTTGCAAATATTAAAGCCGCAGAACAAGAACTATAAAAAGGATTCAACTATGAGTTATCGCAATATTGTCGCCAATCAACAGTATCACTTTGCTGACTTGAAGACCTTGATGGCAAAAGCTACACCGTTACGTTCAGGCGATGAGTTAGCAGGTGTAGCTGCCAGAGACGCAACCGAACATGTTGCGGCACAAATGACTTTGGCCGATGTACCGCTTAAAACCTTTTTAAATGAAGTTGTGGTCGATTACGAAACTGATGAAATTACACGACTAATTATTGATGAACATGATCTGGCAGCATTTGCCCCTATTTCACACTTTACAGTAGGCGATTTTCGAAATTGGTTGCTTGATGAAGAAGCCACTGCACAAAGCCTAAAAGCCTTAGCGTCAGGTTTAACTCCAGAAATGGTGGCTGCTGTCAGCAAAATTATGCGCAATCAAGATTTGATTTATGTTGCCAGTAAATGTGAGGTAATTACCCAATTTCGCAACACGATCGGTTTAAAAGGCCATCTTTCTACCCGTTTACAACCGAACCACCCTACCGATGATGTGCTTGGTATTTCTGCCAGTATTTTAGATGGTTTGATGTATGGCAATGGTGATGCCGTAATTGGCATCAATCCAGCGACGGATAACCTACATAATTTGTCAGAGCTACTAAAATTGCTTGATCATGTCATTCAGGAATATCAAATTCCAACGCAATCTTGTGTACTTACCCATATCAGCTCAGGCATTCAACTTGCTGAAAAAAATGTGCCAATTGATTTAATGTTCCAATCAATCGCTGGTACACAACTGGCTAACGAAGGCTTTGGAATATCGCTCGATTTACTACAAGAAGGATATGAAGCCACACTTGCACTCAAGCGCGGAACTATTGGACAAAACGTCATGTACTTTGAAACGGGTCAAGGCAGTGCGTTATCCAGCAATGCACATCACGGCGTTGACCAGCAAACATTAGAAACGCGTGCTTATGCAGTCGCCCGTAAATACAATCCGCTTTTAGTAAATACAGTCGTTGGTTTTATTGGTCCCGAATATCTTTTTAACGGCAAACAAATTATACGTGCAGGTCTAGAAGACCACTTCTGCGGTAAGTTGCTTGGTGTGCCAATGGGCTGCGACATTTGCTATACCAACCATGCCGATGCTGACCAAAATGATATGGATGTTCTCCTTACTCTGTTTGGTGCCGCGGGCATTAACTTTATAATGGGGATTCCGGGTTCAGACGATGTCATGCTCAACTATCAAACCACTTCATTCCATGATGCCCTCTATTTAAGACAACTCCTCGGTTTAAAACCCGCTCCTGAGTTTTCCGTTTGGCTTGAACAGCAAGGTATTTTTAAACAGCAAAACTCTCAAATTTGTTGGGCAGACCACATGCCCGACCAATTCTCTCGTTTGCTCATGAACTAGGGAGAACATTATGAAACTTAATCGTGATATTCAATATCCATCAAGTCCCCATCAAGATCAGTGGGAAAAGCTTAAACAATTTACTGATGCCCGCATTGCATTAGGTCGCGCTGGTTGTAGCATCCCAACACGTGCCTTACTTGAGTTCCAGTTGTCTCATGCGCAAGCAAAAGATGCGGTTTATCAAGAGATGGATGTGTCCTACCTCTCGGAGCAATTAGCACAACGGCAGCTGCAAAGTCTTCATGTACAAAGTAATGCACCTAGTAAAGAAATTTTTCTTAAACGTCCAGATTTAGGTCGTCAGCTTTCAGATCAATCAAAAGATGTCTTAATTAAGAAGTATGCAGAAAATCCACAGCAGTACGATGTTTGTATTGTAGTCGGTGATGGTCTCTCCGCAAGAGCGATTGAAGCGAATGCTATCTCATTCATTACAATGCTGAATGAACAAATTCAGCAAGAAAACTGGCGCCTTGCACCCATTGCACTGGCAACGGGCAGTCGTGTTGCTTTTGGTGATGAGGTTGCTGAAATCTTTAAGGCACCCATGCTTGTGATGCTGATCGGTGAGCGTCCTGGTTTAAGCTCTCCTGATAGTATGGGAATTTACTACACATGGAATGCATATTCAGGCTGCCTCGATGCCAAACGTAATTGTATTTCTAATGTTCGCTCAGCAGGTTTAAGTATTCCAGTTGCAGTACAACGTTTAATGGCATTAATGAAAAAATCAAAACAGCTCGGCTTTTCAGGCGTTAATTTAAAAGATGAACATCAACTTTCAGATATAGGTCTTGAGGGAACTCAAAAGCTATTATTTTAAAAGATCGAATATGCAAACAGATTCATTCAAAATAGGTAATCGTTTGCATAACAACATTATCTTAACGAAAAATATCAATTTTCAGGTATTGACGATTTATACAGATATTTTCTTCTTTATATTTATCGCTATACTCCACCTATTGATCTTCTATGAATCATTTCTATGAGCACAACAAACGCCTTCCCCAAAACTATTTATGCCATTCAGCATCTTGCTTTCGAAGACTTAGGTTCATTAGAAGATGTCTTTTATCAACTCGGATTTCGCGTCCGTTATTTTGAGGCAGGCGTTGATGATTTAACCCCTGCTTTTTCACATGAAGGTTTAACTATTATTTTAGGCGGTCCAATCGGAGTTTATGAAACTGACGATTATCCATTCTTAAAAGATGAAATCGCTTTACTCAAACAACGTTTAGCAGCTGACAAGCCTACACTTGGTATTTGCCTAGGCGCACAGCTTATTGCTCATGCACTTGGCGCAAAAGTATATGCAGGACATCAAAAAGAAATTGGCTGGGGTCCACTCAGCTTAAGCTTACGCGCTAATCAGGTTTTATCTGGTTTGCTTAACAATGTTCATGTTCTACATTGGCACGGCGACACTTTTGATCTTCCTGAAAATGCCGTGCTATTAGCAAGTTCCGATGTTTATACCAATCAGGCATTTGAAGTCGGTAATAATATTCTTGCCTTGCAGTTCCATATTGAAACGACTGAAGAACATTTTGAAAAATGGCTCATTGGTCATACATGTGAACTTCGTCATGCAAATATTTCAATTCCAAAACTTCGTGAAGAGAATCAGCAATATGCTCAAAACCTCGAACATGCTGCTTTTGAAGTAATTCAAAAATTCTTAAAAAGAATTGGTTATAGTACCTAAGTGAAGTAGTTTCTAATCTGCATCAAATATAGCTTTTTATCACCTCGCATTGTTCGATTATTTTTTAAACAAAAAAAGCTTTATATTTTATTTTTAGAAACATTTCAGAAAAATTTCAGTGTATTATTAATTTGTAACATAAAATATACGCTGTGATCCTAGCCAAAATAATGGACAGTACTTCCCTCTAAAGATAACGTAACGTTAACTTTGGAGATCCAAGAAATGGCCAAACGTTTTAGTGCTGAATTTAAACAGCAAGCAATTGATTATGCAC
>NZ_JANBNX010000023.1:0-61566 GCF_035615275.1 Acinetobacter sp. IK23 | reverse complement strand
AAAACAAATTGCATAGCTTGCCGAACACCACTGTAATTATGAATGCCTTAAGTACAGAAGTGTTAGGTGACGGCTCACAAGTGACTGGTCTTAAATATAAAGACCGTGCGACTGATGAAGAGCATGTGGTAGAACTTGCAGGGATCTTTGTACAGATTGGTTTATTACCAAACACTGACTTCTTAAAAGACAGTGAGGTTGAGTTAACCAACCGTGGTGAGATCATTGTCAATGACCGCAACGAAACCAATGTACAAGGTGTGTTTGCTGCGGGTGACTGTACAACCGTACCTTATAAGCAAATTATTATTGCTACAGGTGAAGGCGCTAAAGCATCGCTCTCTGCCTTTGATTACATCATTCGTTCTGGGCAGTAAAAACTGGTTAGCTCCCTCTTATTAAGCGAAAGCCTAGCATTGCAAAATGCTAGGCTTTTTTAATATTGAAGTTACAACTTTTTAACAATTTTCGATCTTTATTAATCATTTACTTTATGTTTATATTTTAGACATCCATATTTGGATGCCATGAATTAGAAGGAAAAACACAATGAATAAATTACTTGTCGCTTTAGGTCTTGCTGCGACCGTAGCCCTAGTTGGTTGTAATAAAGATAAAGCTCCAGAAACTGGTGCGACTACAGGTGAACATTTAGAAAATGCAGCTAAACAAGCAACCGCTGATATTAAATCTGCTGGTGATAAAGCTGCGAGCGATATTGCAACTGCTACAGACAATGCTACAGCTAAAATTGATGCTGCTGCTGACCACGCTGCCGATAAAACTGCAAATGCTGCTGCTCAAACTGAAGCGACTGCGCGTAAAGCAACTGCTGATACAGCCAAAGCTATTGAACATGCTGCTGCTGACGTTAAAGAGAAAGCTCAAAACTAACAATCTCTAATATTAAAAAAGCCCCTATTGATTAGGGGCTGTTTTAATACACTTAAAATCGCTTATGAAATTAAACCTTCATCACGCATTGCAATTTGTACAGATTGACGCTCAGCAACTTTATTACGTAATGCAATAATATTTTTATAAGGTGTTAAATCATGCTCAATAGAATTTGACCAATTCGTTAAAACAAATAAATAGGCATCAGCTGGCCCAAAATTATCATTTACTAAATAGTCATAGTCCGATTCAGATAAATAACTATCGATATATTTTAAAAGGCGGTCGATTTCAGCATAAGCTTTCGTCTTTTCATCGTTTGTTAACGGTGCGCCAAAAAATACTGCATAAGCATCATGTAATTCAGAGTTCAAATAACCTAACCATTCCAATACTTTCGCACGGCCTAAGCCTGAAGGAGGAATTAAATCCTGTTTTGGGTCATGCTGCGCAAGGAATGGTAAAATCGCCACGTTTTCAGTCAAAATTAAACCCGGGTTAATTTCTAAAGCTGGTACATAGCCCTTCGGATTAATTTCGTAATAATCTGCGCCTTTTTCTGTTTTATGTGTTTTTAAATTTACTTTTTCTAAATCAAAATCAACATTAATTTCATTTAAAATAATATGTGCAGCTAAAGAACATGCGCCTGGCGAATAATATAATTTCATATCTGATCCTTCTTATCTCACATTAACGTTTTAAATTGCTTCTAAAAAACCTGCAAGGTTTGTACAATTCCTTAATTGTAAAAAAGCGTAAATTTATAAATTAGTTACACTATCTAATATTCTTGAAAAAGTTTGACCTTGCAAGTTGTCTTGCGTGACGATTGTTTAAAATATGATAAAACACATTCACATCACGCATTTTTTACCGTTAATTACGCTTAAAAAGTTGGCTAATCCATTCCACTAATTGGTTTAAGAAATCCAATATAGGATTTTTGTTGCCATTATCAGGATGACTTGAGTCTTTACCATTTAAATCTAGATCGACAATGACAGGATCATGGTCCGAAGAACGATAGGCATCTTCACCATAAAATAGCGCCTTTTGTTCATCGGTTTTATATTCTTCGTTGTAATCTAGAACAGTTGGTTCATCTGCATTGATATGCCAAGCAAACGTACGAACTACTTTTGGATATAAATCTGCGTCAGCAATTGCATGGTCTAAGTTACCCGCTCCACCATTGCCATTTGGATCACTTGCCACACCAAAAACATAGCTATATGCCTGAGCACCCTGCCCAATCTTAGCGTCATTGAGTAAAACCTTATAGTTGGCTTTTTCAAAAGCTAAAATTGGTGCTTCTTTTGCGTAGCTGTTCATGTCCCCAACGAGTAAAGCATTTTGCTTAGGAACTTGAGTTGGATTTTTCGCGAGCCACTGCACGATTTGATCAACTGCTTTCACACGGGTTGGGTTCCAACATCCTTGACCATCATTTTGATCAGCGTCGGTAGAGTTCGCGTCTACTCCAGTACAACCTTTTGACTTTAAATGGTTTGGAATAACGGTAAACGTTTTATTGCCACGAACAGCTTGGAAAGTTTGTGCTAACGTCGTTCGGTTTTTATCACCCAAGTCCAGCACAACAGGTTTGTTTAAAGGTTTAACACGTTTACTGTTATAAATAATCGCAACAGCAATAACATCACCACCTAAACGATCCAAGTTTTCAGGAACCACATATTTCCAGTCTGGACCTAATGCACTTGTTAAATGAGCAATTGCGCTGTTTGGACCATAACCATTGTTGGCAATTTCCATTAAACCGTATACGTCAGCATCAATCGCTTTTAATGCACTCACAATTTTACGGTGTTGTTTATCAAACTCTGTTTGTGTGTTTGCGCCGCGTTCTGTTGGGAAACCTGTTGCGCCATTGTCATAGTTCAAAACGTTAAATGAAGCTACGCGAATATGATTAGCATTTTTTGTAAGGACACCCTGACGCGGGTTTGTTTGAGTAACAACTTCTGGTTGTGTCCGTCCAAGTACTGGCTGTACGCGCCAGCCATTAAAACGATACTCTAAAATCCCTTCAACGTTTTTAAGCTGATAACCTGAACGTAATGTATTGGCAGCACTAAAATTTGTTGGTAACCACGGAGTACGATTTTGGTTGTTATATCCATCATCAAAAATAATTTTCGATAATAAATTTTTCTGAGCTAAAGCTTTCGCTTCAGGCGACAAGGCAGGATATAAATTGGTTGGAATATATAAGCGGCCTAAGCTCAGCGATAGTTCACCATAACGGCCATAGTTATAGTTTTCACTTACCGTCAAAGCTTGAGGTAATTTAACCAACATCCCTTGATAACGCTGCGGAGAATTTGTTGAACCGCCTGCTAAGCTAGTAAATGGTAACTCCAAGCTAATTGGCTGAACTTGATTTGCCATATTGCTATTACAGCTTTGAATATCTTGCTGTAATTGGTCTATTTGTAGCTGGTTTTGATAACTTGTTAAACGGCCTCGTAAAATAACTTCATCACCAACTTGGCCACCTTTTACCGTGCTGCTATTTGGAATATAAACAAAAATGGCATTGCTTACATTTGCACGTGCTTTGGTGTCAGGTGTTTGAATATAAAAAGCCTGAAAAACCATTCGCATAACGATAGTCAGCAGTAATTACACCACGTACTGTATAGGTTTGATTTTGTGTTGAAGATGCTAAATCGGCAATTGGTGTATCTGAGCTTGAACAACTGACCGTTTGCACTGGCGGCTGAGTGGTAGAACCCGATAGATTTGAAAAATCATTTCGGTTTGCCCATGCTGTCCACGAGTGGTCCAAATCAAATGCTGCGGTTGGATCGATACTTAAAGCTGGATTTTCAGTTTCAATACGTTTAAAACTATTTCCTAAACTTGAAACCGCTGTTCCCCAACCTGCCTCTGGTCGTTCACCAATACGCCCAAAACGATCGACAGGTGTGCCTTTATAAACGAGTACAACTGCATCATCACCATTAAAAGACAAGGCAGCTACTTGATTTACTTTACTACCAAGTTCAGTTTGTAGCTCCGAGCGGCCCACTAAAAACTTCTGCTTACTTGGAAGTGTACCCTGTAAACGGAAAGTCACCGTTTTTGCAGTACCACCATTATTAAACTGTTGAATCTCATAATCGGCTAAGTTAACTGTAGTACCATCCGGGTTATAAATCTCTAACCCTTTTTTATTGCTACTACCATCAACATACTGGCTAAACATGAGCTGTGCCTGAGCAACAGAACTATATGAAAATGCACCAAATGCACTTAAAAAAACTGAAAGTGTTCTTAATTGAAAAGTTTTCATGATTAAAAATGTTCATGTGAGTTTTAATTAGTCTCTTAGATTAAATATTGATCATGACATCTACATGAAGAAAAACACCGAAATATTTGACTTGACCACCTGAAGACTTAAAATACCGCATTTGAATTTCAATATTGCCAAGGTTATGTCGATCGATCAATTAGAAACGCAAATTGCAGAATTAGACAATTTGCCTGAACACCGTGAAATTGTGACGTTTATGCGTCGTTCAGCACCACTTAATACGTCTCAACGCACGGCATTAGAACAACATCGCGATTTAATTTTGGAATATCCTGTTGGTGACTTACGTCAACACTTTGAACATCCAGAACGTCCTTTAACTGTTGAAATCGGTTTTGGTATGGGCCGTTCGTTAGTGCTTATGGCTAAAGCAAACCCAGAACGCAATTATGTGGGTATTGAAGTACATGTACCTGGTATTGCTCAATGTCTATATGAAGCAGGTATAGCGGAACTTAAAAACTTACGTGTACTCGATGCAGACGCGATTCAAGTTTTACGTGAAATGCCAGACAACAGTATTAACTGTGTACAACTTTACTTCCCAGACCCTTGGCAAAAGAAACGTCATTTTAAACGCCGTTTTGTTATTCATGAGCGTATGCAACTGGTTGAACAGAAACTTGAGCTTGGTGGTACATTCCACGCAGCAACAGATTGGGAACCATATGCAGAATGGATGCTTGATGTACTAGACAATCGTCCTCATCTTGAAAACTTGGCAGGTAAAGGCAACAGCTACCCTCGACCAGAGTGGCGCCCAGTGACTAAGTTTGAACGCCGTGGTATTGAGTCAGGTCATAAAATTAATGACTTTATCTTTAAAAAGATTAAGTAAACAACAAAAGGCTTAGTTCATTACTAAGCCTTTTATCTTTTAATATTAAAAAATTTATTAGCACTTACTTATTCTATTTTTTCTTTCGAATTAATGTTTGCCAATCGCACTAAATCTAGCTATTTATAGAAACTGGTATTAGCCACACTAAAAAACACTAAGGACAACCCATGTTAAAAATTTTAGGGCGCGATAACTCCATTAACGTTCGCAAAGTCTTATGGCTATGTGAAGAATTAAATCTTGAATATGAAAAAGAAGACTGGGGTCGAGGCTTTCGCTCTGCTCAATCACCAGAATATTTACAATTAAACCCAAATGGTCAAATTCCTGTTGTTTTAGATGGTGATTTAGTTCTTTGGCAGTCCAACAGTATTATCCGTTATCTCGCCAATGCTTATGATAAAGAGCATAAGCTTTACCCTACTCAAGCGAAAGAAAGATTCTTTGTTGACCAGTGGCTTGATTGGCAAGCGATCGAGCTAAATAATAGTTGGACTTATACGATTATGTCTTTGCTTAGACATTCACCAAATCATCAAGATCCAGATTTATTAAAAAAAGGTATTGATAATTGGAATCACCATATGCAGATTCTTGACCAACAGCTTGCAAAAACTCAAGCCTATGTTGCAGGAACTGAGTTTACCCTAGCAGACATTCCAATTGGCTTGTCTGTACAGCGCTGGAAGGCAACACCTTTTGACCATCCAACACTTAAACATGTCGACCAATATTTTGAACTTTTAAATCAACGTGCTGGTTTCTTAAAATGGGGAAATAACGGCGAACCTTAATTTTAAAATCAGTTTTAGTCCAAGTGATGGCGTTTTACAATGCCATCACTTAAAAGTTGATAGACCTGTTTTAAATCATCTCGCCCTGCTTTAGCCAATAGGTCCTGATGCATTGCCAAGATATTCTGATCTCCCCTTACTGCAGGCCCAGTTTGCATTTGTTTCGGATCGTTTTCAGTGGCTTTTTTTGCTGTTTCTAACATTAATGGGTAGAGCAAGCTAAAGTCGACTTGTTCTGCATCTACAATCTGTTTAGCCATATCAAAACAGTAATTACTAAAATTACAAGCAAAGACAGCCGCTAAGTGTAAAGTTAAACGTTGTTTTGAGGTGTATTGATATACTCGATTACTTAGGCTATTTGCTAAATCGAAGAGTAGCTCCTGATCGACATCTGTTATTGCTTCAACAAATAACGGCGTTGCAGACCAATCAACATCTCTTTCTAAACTAAATGTTTGTAATGGATAAAACACCCCTGCTTTTTTATGAATATTACTGATAACTTCGATATTGGTACTCCCCGATGTATGGACCATAAGCGTTTCTGGGAATATCTCATGTACCTGCGTTGCAAGCTCTGCAATAGCGCTGTCTGAAACTGCCAAAATAATTAAATCAGTTGCTTGAAACTCTTGAAGAGACTGACATGCTTTTGCTTGAATTTTTTCTGCAAACTTCTGGGTTTTCTCAAAATCACGTGCGTAAACTTGAGTAATGTGATGCCCCTTAGCCAAAAGTGCCTTTGCCAAATGAAAAGAAACACGCCCACTTCCTAACAAACTGATTTTCATGTCAACTCAACAATATTGATCTCTATAAAAAAGCTTCTCAAAATGAGAAGCTTTTTTCAAATCAGAATTCAGTAAAATCAAGATTTCTTATAAATATATTGATTATTGGGCTACTGAAAACTCAATACGACGGTTTTTAAAGCGACCTTCTTCAGTCTTGTTGTCAGCAACAGGGTTTTCTGAACCATGACCTTGGGCAACAAGCTTAGAAGCATCTACTCCTTTAGAAACTAAGTAATCTACTACAGCTTGAGCACGGCGTTGAGAAAGTGCTTTATTGGCAGCAGCATTACCTGTTGAGTCAGTATGACCACCTACGTTTAATTTCACGCTAGTCACTTTATTTAACAGTGTTGCAGCTTGATCAAGAATAGCTTTGTTATCTGCAGGAATTTCACTTGAACCACTCGCGAAGTTAATGATTTGCAAGTTAAGAGCTTTAACTAAAGCATTTACGTCTACATTGTTCGGGTCAATTGAGCCTAACGCTGTTTGCGAAGCCGTTAAACTATTACTCACAGATTGCTCAGCTGTTGCAGGTGCTGTACCAACAACTTCAGTATGTGGCACCAACGCTTTTACCTTAGCAGTTAAAGCTTCTAAAGCTGCGGCATCACCTGCTTTCAATGTAATTTTGTCACCTACCCATTCTAAAGATGCATTTGGAACACCTTTCAATGCACCAAGTACACCTGCTAATGCATCTTTATCGGTAAATGCAGAGGCATAAGTTTGGCTAGTATCAACATCACAGTCTTTAGTCGCTGAAAGAACTTTCTTAACATGCATTTGCAAAGTTGCCAAGAAGCCCTGATCACCAATACCTGCCTGACATTGACTCACAGCGCCTTTGTCGTCTGTACTTAAAGTTAAAGTAGCAGGTGCAGCTGCTGCGGTTGCCACACCACTTGCAGGTGAAGTCTCAGGTACAGGTGTAGCCTCTTTATGTTGGCAAGAGCGCCACAACCAAGCGATTAACAATCCAAGAATAATCAGTGCAATGATAGGTAAAATTCCACGAGATTTCCCTGTTGTTTCGGTTGCCGCGGCAAGCGGTGGTGCAGTTGATGTCGTTACTGATGATAAACCTGCACCAAGACCTAATGGTGCCAATAGTCCAACTGCCCATCCTGGTAAATATGAACGAATCGTTTCTGCATGTTGACGTAAATAGCTCACAATACTTTGTTGATCACTTCCAGCAACTTCAGAAATTGTATCGAGACTAGGTTTGATTGCACTATTGAGTGTACTTTCAATCTCGGCAGATGGCGCAGTACCGCTTAAATGAGTCAGTACAGTATTTTTAATTTGATCATTGTGAGAAAAAAGATCGGATAATGAGGGGGCTAAACTATTTTTCAATTGTCCAATAAGATCAGGTTTAGCAGCTAATAATGAAAGTAAAATTGGATAAAACTTAGAAAGCGCATTAGTTTTTTCGCCTAGGAATCCATCCTGATTATCTAATATTGTTGAAGATACTTTTTCTTTAAGCAGTTCTATAGGGTTTATCGACATTGTTTATTCTCCCGAATCTTATACGTCGTAACCAGCAATTTTTTGGTTATTCAAATACTTCTGTTTGCTGATAGTTTTTTATTCTAATGCGCTCGAAATCTTTTGTTGTTTTTTAAATAATTTATATACAATTTTCCATCTAGTATTTACAAAACAGGCAGATCAAAAAGATCTGCCTGTTTATATTTTGAATAAGTTTTTAGCCGTCGGAAACTACACAGCAAAAGTTTGTAGCACTTTACCAGTAAGGTTTTGACCCAGTAGTGGCGTATTTTTCCCTTGCGATAAAATAGTGTCTTTGCTTAAGGTCCAGCTTAATTCAGGATCGACCAACACCCACCCTGCTTCGGCTTGCCAACGTGTAGTCATGTTTGCTACCTGTGCAGGAGCACTTGTCACTTTGGTAACCCATTCAAGCGGCTCAAATAAGCCTTCATTAATAAGTTGAATGCCTAAGGCTACATAAGTATCGAATGCTGTAATACCCGGTTGAGTTTCAGCAAATGGTGCCATTTTCGCTGAACTACTTAATGGTTCATGGTGCGTACAAATTGCATCAATGACACCTTGTTTTAAACCTTGGCGTAAAAGCTCTTTATCTTGCTCAGAACGTAATGGAGGACGAACATGGGCTAGCGAGTTGAAGCCATCAGTTAATTGCTCAGTTAAATGTAACTGATGCATTGCTACATCGGCAGTCACAGGCAAGCCTTTTGCTTTTGCTGCACGAATTAATTCAACCGACGCACCGCAAGACAACAAGCCAAAGTGAGCTTTAACACCTGTCGCTTCAATCATAAGCAAATATTTTGCAATCGCTACAGTTTCAGCAATTGCAGGAATCATCGGCAAACCTTGACGCGATGCGATAAAACCTTCATGAGCACATCCGTCTTTAGCAAGTTGCGGTTCTTCAGCATAGAACACGACTGTTAAACCAAGACCAGCCGCATACTCAAGCGTGCGAACAACAACATCATCATTTTCAAAAGCAGCATTCGCATTTGAAACAGCAGTACAACCACCCTTTTTAAGGCCAGCCATATTTGCTGGTTGTTTACCATTTAAGCCTTGAGTCTGCGCACCGATAATATGCATATGGATACCACCATCAAGCCAAGCTTTTTCAACTAAGCCATGAATGAGGGCACCATTGTCCTGAACAATTGGCTTTGAGTCTGGAGGGGTAATGACATGCAAAATACCATTAGCACGTGCAGCCTTCCCTTCAGACTTAAGTGTACCGTGTTGTTGTTGACCTGGTTCACGCAAACGTGCGCACAAATCAACCATAGTCGGCATTAACCATTTGCCTTGCCCATCAATGGTTTGTTCAACTTGGTCAACTGCTGCAACCAACTTACCGTCTTGAATATATACAGTTTGTACGCTGTCTGTTTTTTGGATTGGGTCTAACACACGTACATTTTCAATTTTTACAATACTCATGTGATCCATTCCTTACAACGCAATTGCTTCAATTAAACCTTGTTCTTGAAGTTGCCCTTGCATAGACAACGCCAATACAGCCATACGAACTGCAATACCGTTAGTGACCTGTTTTAAAATCACAGACTGGTCACCATCGGCAATACTCGAGTCAATTTCTACACCACGGTTCATTGGGCCAGGGTGCATAACAATACAATCTGGTTTAGCTAAACTAAGGCGCTCTTTGTTTAAGCCATACATTCTGTAAAATTCAGATTGCGAAGACAATGCTGGTGAATCAATACGTTCATTTTGAATACGTAGCGCAATAATCACATCACAACCAGTAACACCTTCATCCATGTTATTGAACAAACGAACATGGTCACCGTATTCTGAAAAACCAACTGGCAATAATGTATTCGGTGCAATCACACGAATGTCTTTACATCCAAGAGTTTGAAGTGCAGCCACATCTGAACGTGCTACGCGAGAGTGCTTAATGTCGCCAATAATCGCAACACTCAACTCTTCAAATGGTTTTTTGGTTTCACGGCGAATGGTCAGCATATCAAGCATCGCTTGCGTTGGATGAGCATGACGTCCATCTCCAGCATTAATAATTGCGACTTTTGGGCATACATCTTTAGCAATGAAATGTGCAGCACCCGAAGATGAATGGCGGACTACAAAAATATCGGCAGCCATTGCCTCAAGGTTCCAAAGCGTATCTCGTAAAGTTTCACCTTTAGATGTACTTGAACGAGCAATATCAATGTTCAGCACATTGGCAGACAAACGCTTTGCTGCTGCTTCAAAAGTAGTACGAGTACGGGTGGAGTTTTCAAAGAAAAGATTCATCACCGTCCGTCCTTCTAAAAGCGGGCGGTTGATTAAATTATTATTATCATCTAAAAAGCTTTGCGCAGTATCCAAAATCTTAGTAAGGTTTTCTTTTGAAAGGCCCTCAATCGTTAAAAAATGTTTTAAATTTCCGTCTTGATTGAGCTGAACCTGGCTCGGCTGATGCAACGCTGCAATATGCATAATGGATTCCTATGGGTCGAATCGCGAAAACGTGCATAGTGTAGCTGAATTCCAGCTTTTTCGCAGAAGAACTTTACAGAATAAGACCCTAAATTGACCAGAAAATTTAGGGTCGCGCAAAGATTACCTTAAAGCACCAATATAATGATGTGGAACTTGTGCCCGATAAATATCTTCAGCCGTGATTTCTGTTTCTTCGCTCAACTGAACATTGCTAGCGATTTGTTTTTGAGGAAGCTCGGGTATTGAGTCAGTCAATGAGTTTAATCGCTCAACAAAACGTTTTAATTCATCGTCATCTGTTTCCAAGGCAAGCGCTATTACATACTTTGCATAATCTTTATTTTGGACTACATACAATGCATCTATGACTCGTCCCGTGACTCTACGCATACGTACATATATTTGTGTAGAGATTGAAAAAGCTTCCGCATTGGTTACAAAACCATTCCCCATCATATCTTTCATTTATATTCCCCTATGCTTTCAAATCATAAAATTGGTTAAAAACCATTTAATAAATAAGCGTTACTCATAGAGGTTTAGCAAAATACATACCAGTTTATATATTTTAAGCTTTAAAAATCAGTTTATTGGTTGCCAAGTGATAGGTTGCAATAATTTAAAGACCTTTACACATCAAAATAAGTTAAACTTTGCATCGTTAATATTTATATGTTTTGGTCAATTGAGTTTATGAATACCTCTTTACGTTTAAACCACTATTGGATTACTTGTGCTGATGGTTTAGAAAGCCTCTTACAAGAAGAAATAGAACAGCTTGGCACCAAAGTGACAGAACGTAAAGCCGGACGTTTAATCATTGAAGGAACGCTTGAGCATGCTTATCGTATTTGCATGTGGTCACGTCTCGCTTCTCGTGTTTTACTTCCAATTCATACTTATGAACTTGAACACACACATGACGCGCGTGATGTAGCAGAAGAGCTTTACGAAGGTGCAATGAGCTTTGACTGGTCACTTATTTTTGCACCACAAAGTACCTTTGCTATTCGCTTACATGCAGAGCGTGAAATTAAAGTTAATACCCAATTTGCAACGCTTCGAGCAAAAGATGGTGTCGTCGATTCCTTTATGGAAGCTGTAGGTCGTCGCCCAAGTATTGATACTAAACAACCAGAAATTACCTTATATGTGCTTGCTGGTAAGACCGAACATACTTACTGTCTAGATTTATCTGGTGACTCATTGCATAAACGCGGCTACCGTCGTTACATGACAGATGCACCGATTAAAGAGAACCTAGCTGCCGCGATTTTACAAAAAGCTAAGCTTAAAGAACGTAATCCAGAACTTGTACTCGACCCAATGTGTGGTTCAGGTACATTTATCATTGAAGCATTAATGATTTTAACTGACCGCGCACCTGGTCTTGTTCGTCGTTTTGGCTTTAATGGCTGGCATGGTCATGACCGTGAACTTTGGCTTTCGCTCAAAGCTGAAGCAGCAGAACGTCATGAGAAAGCGCTTGAGTTACCTCTACCTAAATTTTATGCCTACGATGCTGACTGGGAAGCGGTAAAAGCAACACGCGAAAATATTATTGCGGCGGGCTTTGAAAAACTATTAAGCGAAATTCAAATTGAAGAACGTACTTTAGCTGACTGGCCAGATTTTGCCGCTGAAAAGAAAACAGCTTTTATTGTAACTAACCCGCCATATGGTGAACGTTTAGGTGATAAAGCATCAAACCGTTCTCTTTATTTAGGTCTATCTGCACTTTTACAAAAACATTTCCCAAATCAATATGCCGCTATTATTGCAGCTCAAATTGAACAAGCCGATGTTTTAGCTTTTGAAGCACCTGAAACTTTACGTTTAATGAATGGTAAGTTACCAATTTACATTCGCTTCGGTGCAATCAAACCGGAAAAAGTAACACAGCCATTTTTAGCAACTTGGCAAGCTCAACCCGTGGAAATAGAAGAAGCTCAAGACTTTGCTAACCGTTTGCAAAAAAATATGACTGCCTTAAAAAAATGGGCTACTAAAGAAAATATTTATTGCTTACGCTTATACGATGCCGACTTACCTGACTTTAACGTCGCTGTAGATTTATATGGCGATCGCTTACATGTTCAGGAATATGCTCCACCAAAAACAATCGATCCTGAAAAAGCAAAAAAACGTTTTAATTTAGCGCTTGCTGTAATTCGTGCTGTGACTGGTTTGAACCGCGATGCTATTTTTATTAAAACACGTGCTCGTCAAACAGGAACTAATCAATATACGAAACAAAGTACAGCTTCAAAACGTTTTATCGTTCAAGAAGGTAAAGCTAAAATTTTAGTGAACCTAACCGACTACCTCGATACAGGTTTATTCCTTGACCACCGTCAAATGCGTTTACGTATTGCTCAAGAAGCTCGTGGTAAACATTTCTTGAACTTATATAGTTATACCTCTACAGCAAGCTTACATGCTGCTTTGGGCGGTGCTGCTAGTACCACAAGTGTCGACTTATCGAATACTTACTTAGGCTGGTCAAAAGAAAACTTCGTTTTAAATGGTTTAACTGTAGATCATGCAGACGAACAACACATGTTCTTTGCAAGCGACTGTTTTGAATGGTTAAAAGAAGGTCACGAACAATATGATCTTATCTTTATTGACCCACCTACCTTCTCTAACTCTAAAAAGTTCTATGGTACTTTCGATGTACAACGCGACCACGTTTCTCTTATTAAACGTGCAATGAACCGTTTAACAAGTGAAGGTACACTTTACTTCTCGAATAACTATCGTGGCTTCGAGATGGATGAAGAGATTGAAGCACTATACGACGTTGAAGAAATTACGTCTGAAACGATCGGACTTGATTTTAAACGAAATCAAAAAATCCACCGTGCTTGGAAAATTCAGCATCTAGGTCTGAACTAATATAAATTTGGCGAGAAGTTATTATTACTTTACGGTAATGATAACTTCGCCACGTACATTTTTTGGCTCAAATTCATAACGTGTAAAACGATCTGCCCGATCTGGTAATGCAACCATTTCTAGTTCTTTCTTTTCTTTAATATCTATTACCTGATTTTGTTTTTGTTCCTGATAAGGTGATAACACACTCGACCTTAATGAATTCCAGCGAACTTCTTGTAAATAGTTATCTCCTAATTCTTTTCGAGCTCGATGCTGTTCTTTTTCAGGCTTCTTGGCATCATCTTGGGCTTTAGCAATAATAACGGGTAAAGATGCGGTTATCGCTCCTGTCTGAGTCGAAAGCGCACTTTCACTCATGGGTTGAGCAGCCCAAGTATTTGATAATAATACAGACATACCGCTTAAAATTATTAGCGCACACCCTTGCTTATTATTCATTACCTACTTCCTAAAATTGTTATTGTTTGTTATATCGAATAAAACTAGCAACTTTTTAACCTTGTCGCAATGTTATAAAGAAACTTCCCGATAATTAGCATTGATCATTTTAAAATCAAAATATATCACAAGTATTTCGTCACTATTCAATAGTTTTATAGATTGTTATCTCAGGCTTGAACGGTACCTTTAAATCACTTACTGTAATTTTATAATTCATTTGTATTTGATTTTATTTATAAATACACACCATACGAGGTGAAATAATGCTCCAGCAATGCTGCCAATTATTAGAAGATCTTCAACTTAAAGTTGCATTTATTGAAAGTGCCAGTTCAGGTTACTTAACCAGTCAGTTTTCGATTCATAAAAATAGTGGCGCTGATATTTTACTGGGCGGTTTGGTTAGTTATGACCCCAGCATTAAAATTAGTATTTTAAAAGTCGATCCAAATTTAATTAATATGTACACAGCTGAATCGCCACAAGTGACAGAAGAAATGTGTAAGTTGGGCCAAATCTTATTTCAGCAAGCGGATATTATTGTAAGTTGTACGGGTTTACTCAAACATGGTGGAAGTGAAACCGCAGAAAAGCCTGTAGGTACTTTTTTTATCTGTATTTCTTACAAAAAGCGTACTTATCATTATCATTATTTTTTATCTGGCCATGCCGAACAAAAACTAAAAACTCTCACACAAAAAGTAGCAGACTCAATTATTACGCTTATATCACTTAATCAAAATAAAATTTAAATATAAAAAAAGAGAATATGTTTCCATATTCTCTTTTCGGTTTTAGCAGAAAGAGCTTAGCTCAGTTTCATCTTATCAAAAACTAAATGACCATGCTCGCCTTTAACTAAAATAGTATCACCTGCGACAAAATCACCCGATAAGATTTTTTGAGCTAATGTATTTTCAACCTGTTGTTGAATTGCACGTTTTAATGGACGCGCTCCGTACACAGGATCAAAACCAGCATCAATCAATAAATCAAATGCACTGTCATCAACATTCAAGCTCATATCACGATCAACCAGACGTGAACGTAAACGATCTAACTGAATATCCGCAATACCACGAATCTGCGCTTTCTTGAGTGAGTGGAAAACCACAAGCTCATCAATCCGGTTAATAAATTCCGGACGGAAATGCTGACTCACTGCATTCATCACGACTGTACGTACTTCGTCATCAGTTGCACCATCACCTAGCTCACGTACATCTTGTGAACCTAAGTTTGATGTCATCACAATAACCGTGTTTTTAAAGTCCACTACTCGACCTTGTGAGTCGGTTAAGCGACCGTCATCCAACACTTGTAGCAAGATATTGAAAACATCAGGATGCGCTTTTTCAACCTCATCAAACAACACCACACTATATGGTTTACGACGAACAGCTTCAGTTAAAACACCGCCTTCCTCGTAGCCAACATACCCTGGGGGCGCACCAACTAAACGGCTGACAGAATGTTTTTCCATGAATTCACTCATGTCGATACGAATCATGGCATCATCACTGTCAAACAAGAAGTTAGCTAAAGCTTTAGTCAACTCAGTTTTACCTACACCCGTTGGCCCCAAGAACAAGAATGATCCGCTAGGACGATTCGGGTCAGATAAACCTGCACGTGAACGACGAACTGCATTCGATACAGCAACGACTGCTTCATCTTGCCCAACAACACGGTCATGTAAAAACTCTTCCATATGAAGAAGTTTTTCACGCTCGCCTTGCATCATTTTAGCAACCGGAATACCCGTTGCAGCACTAACCACTTCAGCAATTTCGTTTTCAGTCACTTTAGTACGAATGAGTTTTGGTTCTTCGTTTTCTTCAGCAACTTCGTCTTGCTCAAGTTGTTTTTGAAGCTCTGGAATTACACCATATTGCAAACGTGCCGCTTCAGCCAAATCACCTTCACGCTGAGCTTTTTCAAAAGCAATACGCGCTTTATCAAGTTCAACCTGAGCTTGCTTGGTGCCCTCTACTAGAGTTTTCTCAGCTTTCCACACTTCTTCAAGATCGTTGTATTCTTTCTGAACTTCAGCGATCTGCTTTTCAAGATGAGTAACTTCGGCTTTACTGCCTGCATCTTCATCTTTTTTCACCGCTTCTAATTGCATTTTCAACTGGATTAAACGGCGGTCAAGCTTATCAAGTGCTTCGGGTTTAGAGTCAATCTCCATTTTAATACGAGAAGCTGCTTCATCGATCAAATCAATTGCCTTGTCTGGTAATTGACGATCTGTAATATAACGATGAGACATTTTCGCCGCAGCAATAATCGCTGAGTCTAAAATTTGCACACCATGGTGAGTCGCATATTTCTCTTTTAGACCACGTAAAATCGCAATGGTATCTTCTACACTTGGCTCATCAACCAATACTTTTTGGAAACGACGCTCTAAAGCTGCATCTTTTTCAATGTATTGGCGGTATTCGTCTAAAGTAGTCGCACCCACACAGCGTAACTCACCTCGAGCCAATGCAGGTTTCAACATGTTCCCTGCATCCATCGCACCGTCGCCTTTACCAGCGCCTACAAGCGTATGCAGCTCATCAATAAACAGGATGATTTCGCCTTCGTGTTTCGCCAAATCTTTTAAAACAGCTTTTAAGCGTTCTTCAAACTCACCACGATACTTCGCACCCGCAAGTAATGAACCTAAGTCGAGGGATAAAACACGTTTATTTTTTAAGCCCTCTGGCACTTCGCCATTCACAATACGCTGTGCTAAACCTTCAACAATAGCGGTTTTACCCACACCCGGCTCACCGATGAGTACAGGGTTGTTTTTTGTACGACGTGACAAGACTTGAATGGTACGACGAATCTCATCATCACGCCCAATGACTGGATCAAGTTTTCCAGATAAAGCCCGTTCAGTTAAATCAATCGTATATTTATTAAGTGAGTCACGTTGGTCTTCGTGATTATTACTCATGACTTTGTCACTACCTCGAATATGTTCAATTACTTTGCGTAAGCTGTCGGGAGTTACACCTACGGCACTTAAAATATTTTTCGTTTCGCCAGTTTCTGCCAAGCCTAATAAAACCCAGTCAGTTGACAAAAATTCATCACCCGCTTTTTGCGCATATCGATCTGCCAAGTTAAGCGCTTTAACTGCTTCTGGGTTTAAGTTGACATCGCCTGTCGGATTCGCAATAGTCGGAGCATCTTTGATAGCTTGCTCAAGCTTTTGTTTAAGTTCAGGTAACCGTGCACCTGCTTGTTGCAACAAGCTAATATTTGAAGGCTCTTCTAATAAGGTACTCAAAATATGAATACCTGCTATAGCGGTATGGTCTTTACCCATCGCTAAAGATTGAGCATCTGAAAGGGCTTGCTGCAAGCGGTTTGTAAATTTTTCAAAACGCATTCTTGTTATTCCTCACAACAAATTTGTACTTGTCTAATAGATGGGAACACTTTTTCGGATTTCAAATAAATTTTTATATATTTTTCATAATGTTATTAAAATAACAATAAGTAAAACTCCATTATAATATGGGTTTATGAATGATCTATTTCAAGTATATTTTGTATAATTTTTAAGAGAAAACAAAAACGTGATATTTCCTCTGAATTTTTATCATTAATGGCAATTTTAAAGCCATAATATCTTTATTAATTATCGTATTTAAATTTAAAAAGATTAAAGGCAGTCCCTCACTTGAGAGACTGCCTCATCAGATAGCTAATCAGTTATGCCATTGATGGAACGGACACTTAGCTTGCTCTGTTTTTTCTTTTGGAATATCTGGCGTAGAGATTGGACGACGCTGATGCTGTTCCTGAATGATAGGAAATACCGACGTAAAGAAGTTTGACCAACCACCAGTACGTACTCTTAATAAATTATATTGCTCAGGTGATGTTACCGCTTGAGTAAATGTTTCTGGGTTAGCGACCGTGATCGTTAAAATATTAGATGACCCACCTTGGCTGAATTGTTTCAATATCTTGATCAAATCTTTAACGCCAAAGTCTTCACGAATATTAAAGTCTGTAGGTGCACCATCTGCCATTAGATTTGTACCCGTACCATCAAAACCTTGCAAAGCCCGACTGAATTCAGCGATTTGATGATCAACAGCCAAATCAGCTGGACTTGGCGATGGACTTAAATCTGATGCTACTGTTGTACCTAAACGACGACCATCAGCGCTCGCCCCATTCCATGCGCCCATCTCCACATGATTTTCAAAAGTTCCCACACCGGGTTGAATCTGAATACCAAAAGGATGCTCTTCTGAACCATAACGTTCAGCTAAGCCTTTAAGACTTTGCGCAAATTGTGGCCATGGTTTTCTAAATGTTTCGACTGAAATTTCAGCAATCATTTGAACAATCTGATCGCCTAATTTATCGACTTCAGAGTTTCCTCGTCCATAACGCGGTTGTGCCAAAGCAATCTCTCGTAAACGCTTATAGCGATCAGCTTGTGCAGCAATACGAGCATGCCCAGCTAAATTACTAATAAATGGCTCAGTCATTTTATAACCCCAGTCACAACACAAGCACTCTAAGAGTTCAGGTAATGTAGTTACCGCAGTTAATGGATCAAAAACCATAGCCTTAATCGCATATAGTGAATTAATGGTATTACTGAGCGAGATATAACACGGTCCATAAATATTATATTTAGCACCACCACTATAAAAATCCTGACCTTTAGCCAAACAGTCATCCATCAAAACATTTAGAATTGGAGATGGACAAATATCTGTATTGGCACCATAACCCAGAATTTGCCCATTAAATGCCTTGCGATTGAGCAATTCAAAATGTTGCTTATATAGATCTAATAGTTCGTCAAAACTATCTATCTGATCGGCAGGTTTCGTATTTAGTGAAACAGTTTGCCCAAACAGGTAGCTTTGCCCAGCACTTGAAATTGTTCTACCCTGATTTAATGCACATTCCAAAGGCTGTAATGTCGAGAAACCACCTAATGAAAACCAGTTTTCACCAGGGAACTGAGGTTCATAACAACCATCACAAGCATAATTTTGGGCTGAAAGAATATCGACCTTAGAATTCCAAATTGGCAAATTAGAGAGTACATCTCCCCCTACACCATCTCCACTTTGGTGAAGACTAGGAATAAGCTTTTCATCATTTAATAAAATCGGGTGAGCACCACCAGATAAAATTGCATGTGCAGCTTCTTCTAAAATATCTTCAGGAATATCTTTGCGTGTGCGTAAAGACAAACACGGTGCATTTAACGGTAAACGACCTGACGCACGAATGAATAATTTTGTCACATCATTGTAAGCAGGTTTGGTTTTAGAAAAGTTTTCTTCACCATCAGCGACTGTACCACCAACTGTAATCTGTTGAATCCATTGTCCCAAAGATGCACCTTGAGGATAAGGACCTGAGCTACCACCCATCGCAAGATTACCAAAAGGTTGATGGTCTTCCATAAACATACGGTTCTGTTGTACTTTTTCGTCTAGCTTGATATAGAAGGCATCGATAATTTCCTGTGCTTCTTCAGGCGGAATCGCATCTTTGTCAAGGAAAGGTTGCAACAGCTGATCCATACGTCCAAATGCTGTTGGCTCACCATTTAAATGCAAACAACTATGCAATGTGAAAATAAATTGAACTGCTTCAAGAAATGTGTCCGGTTTATCTTTCGATAACTTTTCCATTCGATGACCAATCGCAATTAAATTATCTCTTTCGAACTCTTGTCCTTTTTGCATCTGGTCTGCGACTTTAAATGCGAGCTTTGAGTAATTTAAGAAATATTCAGAAATACCAACTAATGCTAATCTCGAAGCTTCATAGAAGTCTTTTTTCTCTGGAGTCTGCGCATTGCTTGCATGTTTCACAATTTCTTGTTGTAGACCAGCTAAACCTAAATCTAGTGCCTTTTTATAATTTGGAATAACATGCCCAACACCCGATGCTTCACTTAAGTTACGCAAAAAGCCCTGAAGACGTTCTTCTTCAGACAAATACTTCATGACATAACGACCTTCACCCAAGGTCAGATTTGGCATAGCTCCTACAATAATTTCATCAGGCATAATGCGATAAGTGTCCGATCCATAAATGACTTTACCTTCACATTCACGCCCAGTTGAATATGGAATCATTTCACCATTTTTTAATAAAATTTTCCGTCCGCGGAAACCATAGTTTTCTGATGAGAATAACTGTAAACTTAATCGAATGGCCCAACCTTTGCGCAGCATAATAGATAAACCCATAATATTTTCAGGTTTATCACTGATGTCAAACTCATCAATATAATAATCTACCCCTTGTTCAATTTCTTCTTGTTTCCGGTTGAAATACCAGTTGTCTTGCCATAAAGAAAATGTATTTTCAAGTAAACTTAAAATACGATTAGAAGGTGGTTTAAAAAATTCACTATGGGGATTTAGCCCAGTTGCCATATTAAAAAGATAATTACTATGATTGTAGTACATCAAACCATTATCTGAGCTGTTCGTATAATGGCGATCAAATCGATTCCAATCCATACCTGGGAAAAAATTCCAGTTATCTTTATCTAATCGACTAAAATCATATAAGTATTCTGGTGCATCATCTAATGCTAAATCTATTAAACTTGGAATATAAAATATTCCTCCCAAGTCTGAATGAAGGCTATTGAATAGACGGTCATTCATAAAGCCTTCTATTGCCCCAATCTGACTTGCCATAACTTCTTCTAAAATGGCAGCAGTTTTTGCAAATCCAGCAAAATAAATTCCTGCTTCATCGGCTTTAGTTACCGATTTTGGCACTCTAAAACTTGAATTTGATTCAGCACGGCCAAACGGTAAACCTAGACGCAGAATAGGCGTGGTATTTCCATTTTCATCTTGTACACGAGAAGCTTTAATGTGCGAACGGCTATCACGGTCTGGAATAATTGTGTCGTCAGTTTTACGTCCAATCAAATCTTCAATTTGATCTTCTGACATCATGTTGATTTGATCCCAATTAATTAAAAACCTTTGAGATAAAACGTATGAGCCACCAAAATGATCAATATCTTCTGCACCAATTAACGTATGTTTTGCCAGTGAAATTGGATCAGATGGATTATTTAAATTTTCAGAAAAACGACACCCTAAAACCTTACCATTGCGACCTGTTTTAGATTGTGAAGCAGTAACTTGACTAAATATTTCTTTAATATCTGAAGCTAAAAAATGCTCAATATATGTCTGTAATACTGTACACGCATCGGCATCATCACTTTTTACATGCAACCAAATGTCACCATCCGAATTTTTAAAACTCCCATTCGAATCAGAGAAAACTTCTGAGACATTTGGGTTCTTTTCTACTGGATAATGTAATTGCATTCCCTTTGGTCGTGACAACTTATCTTTTTCACAAATCAGATCCCAATTGTCAAAAGATACACCAATTGCCAAAGTTGTATTTTTACTAGAAAGTGCTGGATTCTTATTAACCTCTTGACGCACAGCTATCATTAATTGTCGTATTTTTTCCCGCGTAATTTCTTTATTTAGCCAAACTGTACTAAAAATGGCATGTGGTGAAGGATAAACCAACCCACGTTGCATATATTTCCATATTTCAGTAAAACGATCTTCATAAGATATATTTAACATTATATTAGTTCCTTTAAAATTTTTATATAATAATTAAAAGTATGATTATAAATTTAATTACAAAAGCATTATTCATAATAAAATTTCAAATAACAAGATATTTAAAATCAAACAAAAATAGTAAGAATTAATAAACATTCCCAATAAAAATTTAAGTTTAGAGAATTTAAAATATAAAGCAGAAAAAGTCACAAAAAATAAAGCCAATCACATAAAACAAGCCATCAATTATTAATATAAAATAATAAATAAAATTAAAATAAAATTAAAATAAAATCATTAAAAAAATTAAAACAACTTTTAAGTAAAGCTTACTGATATAATTTCTAGCATTGTTTTAGAAAATTATTGTCGCTATGCTGATAAAAAAACTTATTTCTACTTTGCTTTTTACATCAATACCTTTTTACTGCTTTGCCGAGCTTCCCCAAGACTCAAGAAGACCCGGTGGAATTGCAGTCGTTCCATTAACTGCCGATATTACTCAGGTCACTTTTCAACAGAAACCAGTTTTAATTAGTCAAGAAGGCCACCAACGTTATGCTGTCGTTGGTATTCCGTTGTCCACACCACTTGGCAGTATTCAGCTCAATACCAATAAAGTGCCTATTCCAATAGAAGTTAAGTCTTATCCTTATGCTGAGCAACGGATTAAAGTCACTAACCAAGACTATGTGAACCCCAACCAAAGTCAGTTAGATCGTTATGCTCAAGAAGCGAAAGAACAAAATGAAGTTTATAACTCTTTCACATCAAGTTCATGGCAAAGTTTACCCAAATTTATACGTCCCACTTCAGGGAAATTTACAAATTCTTTTGGAAGAAAACGCTTTTTTAATGGTGAAGAACGTGCACCTCACTCAGGTCTTGATATTCCAGCTCCTGTAGGTCAAAAAGTAATTGCACCAGCAGATGGCGTGGTCGTTCAGACAGGAAACTATTTCTTTAATGGCCAAACTGTATTAATTGATCACGGCCAAGGCCTAGTCAGCATGTTTTGCCATTTAAGCTCAATCAAAGTAGAGAAAGGCCAACATATCCGCCAAGGAGAAACATTAGGTTTAGTGGGCAAAACAGGACGCGTGACAGGCCCTCATTTACATTGGGGCATGAGTCTTAATAATGCTCGGGTAGATCCGCAGCTTTTTCTAAATACACCTCGTTAATTTAAAGCCTTACGAAAATACTTTGGTGCTTCAACATAACCTTCTTTTAGATAAAATTGATGTGCCAAAGGTCTTTGTATTCCTGAATGCAATTCCATTCGATCACAACCACGCTGCTTAGCTAGACGCTCTGCTTCTTGCATAAGCAAATGCCCCACTCCTTTACGACGTATATTCTGATCAACGCATAAATAACAGATTTTGGCAAAATCTCCTTTTAAGGCGATTTGCGGAATAAAATAGAGGGACAAAACTCCATACACATGCGAATCATCGGCTGCGACCAATGTAATTGCATTGGGATCTTCATTTAACTTTTGAAATTGTTCCTGAACCAATCCTAAAGGCTGCGAGTATCCTATTTGCTCCAGCAAGTGACATATGGCCTCGGTATCTTGCGACTGTGCTAAACGAATATTCACCCAACATTCTCCTTAATATTTTTTGAATTATTCTTATCACAAAAAAAGCCAACATCACTGTTAGCTTTTCTTTTTCAGGCATTCATATGAAATTATGCAGCTTCAATAATCTCAAAATCGTGAGTAATTTCTACACCACCATCAGAAAGCATTTTACTCGCTGAACAATATTTTTCAGCTGATAGCTCTACTGCTTTTGCAACCTGTTTTTCTTTAACAGCTTTACCTGTTACCACAAAGTGCAAATGAATTTTTGTGAAAACCGCTGGAATTGCATCGGCACGCTCAGCTTTAAGCTGACATACGACATTCGTCACATCTTGACGAGATTTCTTTAAAATCGTCACAATATCAAACGAAGCACACCCACCAAGTCCCATTAATAGCAATTCCATAGGACGTGGTCCACGGTTTTCACCACCATACTCAGGTGAGCCATCCATGATGACACTATGTCCACTATCCGATTTCGCTTCAAAAGCAACATTCTCTAGCCAATGTACACTTGTTTGCATTGCAACTACCCAAAAAAAATTATAAATTTAAGCAGGGTCTGTTGACATTTCATCTATGGATTGCGTAATAGCTAAAAATTAATTCAAATAAAAACGCAAAACACAGACAAGGGCAATCCTTTGTCCAGTTTTGTAATAAAATTTATTAAATTTCAGCCAAAATCTGAGGTGTGATTTAAGCATCTTAGAAGCAGCGCAAGACCAGATTTTTTGTGCGTTTCGTTGTTAAGCTCTATTTATTTAGAATGACTAAATTCCATAGTTCTTGCTTCGTAACGTCTAGAAAAATCGTCTTATGTCGCAACCATCTGTGAAATGTCAACAGGCCCTTGTTTTGTACACTAACATAAAATGAGTTGATAAGGAATTTCATCTCTTCTGTGTAATAGCTCATCTCGAGCCTGTGTGAATTGTTTACCCTATTCGGAACATATCAAGCATGACTTCAAATTTTTCACAACTCAGCACAGATGCTTTATCTCCGGGGCAACTACCTGAATCCGTTAAAGCATTGTTAAAGCGTGCTCACATCAACAGATATCCAAAACGAACCACAATTGTTGATGCCGGAACAGAGTCAAAATCTTTATATTTAATTTTAAAAGGCTCAGTTTCAATTATTTTGCGTGAAGATGACGAACGTGAAATTGTTGTGGCATATTTGAATCCTGGTGACTTCTTTGGGGAAATGGGGCTTTTCGAACCGAACCCTCAACGTACAGCTGAAGTCCGTACTCGTGATGTTTGTGAAATTGCAGAAATTTCATATGACAACTTCCACGAACTGAGCAAGCAGTATCCAGATCTTAGCTATGCCGTTTTTGCGCAACTTGTTCGTCGCTTAAAAAATACAACTCGCAAAATGACTGACCTTGCGTTCATTGACGTATCTGGTCGTATTGCTCGTTGCTTAATCGACTTATCTTCACAGCCAGAAGCAATGATCTTGCCGAATGGTCGTCAGATTCGTATCACTCGCCAAGAAATTGGACGTATTGTTGGATGTTCACGCGAGATGGTTGGTCGTGTATTGAAGACTTTAGAAGATCAAGGCATGATCCAAACTGATGGTAAAGCCATTCTCATTTTTGATGCTTCATTAGAAGAGAATTCAGTCACTGATGAAGACTATGATGATGAAGAATAAGTAATTACAATGATTTAATAAAAAGCAAACTTCGGTTTGCTTTTTTTATATGCAACAATGAGTTAATACACAAAACTTACAAACTATTCTAATTTTATGATTTAAGTTGAATACATATTTGCGATTAGGCTAACTCAAATTTCTCAAGGATTTCGATATATGCAATTTAACTCGCTTGGACACACTGGCATTAACCTTCCAGAAATTTGCTTAGGTACCATGACATTTGGTGAGCAAAACACTCAGCAAGAGGCTTTCGAACAACTCAATTATGCTTTAGAGCACGGTCTTTATTTTTGGGATACAGCAGAGATGTATTCTGTACCACCCAAACCAGAAACATATGGCGCTACTGAAACTATATTAGGTCATTGGTTTGCACAGCATGGTCAACGCGACAAAGTATTCCTTGCTTCAAAAATTGCAGGTCCCGGCTTTGGTGGAACTCATATTCGAGAAGGCCATACCAAGTTCAATAGTGACCATATCTCACAAGCTCTTGATGGCTCACTCAAACGACTACAAACTGATTATATTGATCTTTATCAACTGCACTGGCCAGAACGTCATACCAACTTCTTTGGAACGCTCGCTTATGGCAATCAACAAGCACAAAATGATTATGACACGACACCCTTAGAAGAAACTTTACTTGCCCTTCAAAAAGAAATTAATCGTGGACGTATCCGTTATATCGGTTTGTCTAACGAAACACCTTGGGGCACCATGAAGTTTTTACAGCTCGCTGAAAATTTAGGAATAAGTAAATTTGTAAGTGTACAAAATCCATATAGCCTGCTTAATCGTACTTATGAAATAGGTATGTCTGAGATTGCTAAATATGAAGGTGTAGGATTACTTGCTTACTCTCCTCTGGCTTTTGGTTATTTAACTGGTAAGTTTAGAAATGGTGCACGACCTGCGAATGCTCGCGTTACTCTATTTCCACGTTTCAGTCGTTATAGCAATGCACAAAGTGAATGGGCAACTGAACAATATGCACAACTCTCTGAAAAGCATGGTTTAAGCCTGACTCAATTGGCTCTAGCGTTTATTAAGCAGCAGTTCTTTGTGACAAGTACAATTATTGGAGCAACCAACCTAGATCAGCTCAAAGAAAATATTCAGGCTTTTGAAATTGATCTTTCACCAGAAATTTTACAAGGTATTGAAGCTATTCATATACAACAGCCAAACCCCGCTCCTTAAAATAAAAAACGGATGCTTAAGCATCCGTTTTTATATGAACTGAAAGTTTTAAAACTTACTTACGACCATTGTAAATCGCTAATGCAGCAGGTAAGTTTTTACGCATATCATTAATACGCTGTGAGTTAGATGGGTGAGTCGATAAGAATGATGAACCACCAGCACCTTCAAGCTTGTTCATTTTTTCCCATAATGTAATAGCTGCATTTGGATTATACCCAGCACGGGCCATTAACATTAAGCCACCTTGGTCAGCACGGCTTTCTAAACTACGTGAATATGGTAAGCCTACACCCACTTGCGAGCCTAACTGAGCAGCAGCAGTACCAAGCTGCCCCACATTATTACCCGCATAGCTTAATCCAATGCCTAAAGCTAAATCAGTGAGAGCTTGAGCACCAATTTTACTTTTCGCATGTTCTTCTAAAGCATGCGTCATTTCATGGCCCATAACAGCTGCAATTTCGGCATCGGTCAGGTTCAATTTATTGACAATGCCTGTATAGAACACCACCTTGCCACCTGGTGCAACGTAAGCGTTAACCGTATCTGATTTCAGTACAGCCAACTGCCAACTAAATGGCTGACCTGTTTGGTTCATTTGGTTCGCATAAGGTCTCAAACGGTTAAAAACAGCATTAATACGGCTATAGGTACTTGAACTTGTATCTAAAGTCCCTTTACCACGCGCTTCCTGCACCATTTGATTAAAACCTTGTGCAGATTGCGCATTTAGTGTTGCAGTATCTGCACCAGCCATGTCTGCTACTGTTGCACAACCAGAGATTGTTACCACACTCGCAGCACATAAACTTAAAAAGAGTTTTTTATTCATCAACATGGATCACCTAAATCGTTAAAAAAACTGTTTATTCTTTTGCACTAATTATAAGAAATAGCACACAAGCTTTGAATGTCTCATTTCTTCACGATCATAGTATTTATGTAAAGATCACGTCGATAAAGTCATCAAATAAATCCAGAAAATTAAACAAATTATGTTTAAGCCCAAATATACATGACTTAAGGTCTTAACTTTTTCCTCAAGAGTAGGACTTTTCCTTTTCCACAGCAAATAACTATTTTGTATGAGTACGACAGGAATGAGCACACATGCGAACAATACGGACAAGCTCATAAAGGCAGTCATAAAGAAATCTTGATTATAATTTTGCCCATAGATGACTAACATTGCTAATGTAGGCGAACCACCAATAGCAAACAAAAAAGAATAAAACATCGTTTTTGAAATAGCTGGCTGTAATTTCATTTGAGTTCATCATCCATGATATAACCTATGTCTATGTTGTAATCTGAATTAGACAAAACAGAAACTGCACTTTAGTCGGATATAAAAAAAGCCCCCTTTTCAGGAGGCTTTTATCATCTTTGCAAATTAAGCAGAGAACGGATGACGTAAAACAATTGTTTCTGCGCGGTCTGGACCAGTTGAAACGATATCAATCGGACATTCGATTAATTGTTCAATACGTTTCACATAAGCCAAAGCATTTGCAGGTAATTGGTCAATGCTAGTTAAACCAACAGTTGACTCACTCCAACCTGGCATAGTTTCATAAATTGGTTTCAAGCATTCAAAAGAAACCGCATCAGAAGAGCCTACGCAACCTGAATCAGTATTTTCATAACCTACACAGATTTTTACTTCTTCTAAACCATCTAAAACGTCAAGTTTAGTTAAGCAAATACCTGAAAGTGAGTTAACGTCTACAGAACGACGTAGGATTTCGGCATCAAACCAACCACAACGACGTTGACGACCAGTAGAAGCACCAAATTCATGACCTACAGTACCGAGGTGTTTACCAATTGCATCACCAGAGTCAGTTGCAGCATCGTAAACCAATTCAGTTGGGAATGGTCCAGCACCTACACGTGTTGTATAAGCTTTAGTAATACCTAATACATAATCAAGATGTAAAGGACCCATACCAGAACCCGAGCTTACACCACCAGCCGTTGTATTTGAGCTAGTCACATACGGGTAAGTACCGTGGTCGATGTCTAGAAGTGAGCCTTGAGCTCCTTCAAACATCACAGCTTTACCTTCTTTACGGTAGTCATGCAATACTTTAGTCACGTCAATAACTAATGGAGCAAGAACTTCACGCCATTGGTTGCAAAGAGCCAATACATCTTCAAATTTAACAGCTTCTACACCGTAGAACTGAGTTAACTGGAAGTTATGTAACTCAAGCATTTCTTGAAGTTTCTCTTCTAGCGCTGCACCACCACGAACAAGGTCAGCAACACGCACTGCACGGCGAGCTACTTTGTCTTCGTACGCAGGGCCGATACCACGACCTGTAGTACCAATTTTAGCGTTACCACGTTTCTTCTCACGAGCCTGATCAAGAGCAATGTGGTTAGGCAAAATAAGTGGACAGTTTGGAGAAATGCGTAGACGTTCCTTAACTGGAACACCTTCAGCTTCCAAAATTCCCATTTCTTCAATTAGTGCTGCTGGTGAAAGCACCACGCCATTACCAATTAAGCACAATACGTTTTCACGTAAAATGCCTGATGGAATGAGGTGCAATACAGTCTTTTTACCACCTACGACAAGAGTATGACCTGCGTTATGTCCGCCTTGATAACGTACTACCGCAGCCGCTTGATCTGTGAGCAGGTCGACGATTTTACCTTTACCTTCGTCGCCCCATTGGGTACCAAGTACCACAACATTTTTGCCCATAATAGCCTCATTACATCATGCTGTTAAAATTGGAAACCATCAGTAAAATACTGTTGGCGTTTAAATCTTTTCAATATTCCATTGTCCATTTTGCAACACCAATTGATGTGTGGCATATGGAATAGAAGTTAAATCATCATTACCTAACAATTGAACCACGCGTAAGCCTTGTGAACGTGCATTTGCAATTGCTTTAAGCAAATCTGTATCTGTACCTTTAGGTGCAACTACTGTTTCAATCTCAGCGAATTGATTTGCACCTAATGCATATAAATCACAACTAAAACCAGTAGCAGGACGCGCACGACCAAAGTGCTCACCAATACCGTCATAGCGACCACCCTGTGCTAAAGGTGCAGCACGGTTTGGTGCATAAACTGCATACATCAAACCAGTGTGATAGTGGTAGCTACGAAGTTCAACAACGTCAATTCCGACGTTCAGTGCTGGCCAACGATTTTTAATTTGGTCAAGTGTTGTTTTAAGTGCGTCTAATGCTGCTTTAAATTCAGCATCTTGTAATATGTTTGCACTTAAATTTGCCTGTAGTGCATCTAAATCACTTGAATAGCGGCCAAGCGCATAAAAATCAGAACCCATATTTAGGTTTTGAGTAAATTCTGCTAACTCTGGCAACGCTTTTCTTTGGTATAGATCAGACAGCTCATGTTCTTCATTTTTTGACAGACCAGCGTACTTTACTAGACTACGGAACAAACCTACATGGCCCAAATCTAGATGAGCGCCTTGTAAAGTGTAAATGTTCTCAATTAGCCCGAGCATAACATCGACCATTTCGACGTCAGCTTCAATACTATCGTGGCCATATAGCTCTGCACCCAATTGCAAAGGTGCACGAGTTGCATTGAAATTTTGTGGTTTTGTATGTAATACAGTCCCTGCATAACAGTAACGTGCAACACCTTCAACGGGTCTTACATGTGCATCAATACGTGCAACTTGCGGTGTCATGTCAGCACGGATGCCAAGTAAACGGCCTGAAAGCTGGTCAATGACTTTAAAAGTTACTAAATCCAAGTCTTGATTTAATTCTGATAATGAAGACAACGATTCGATGTATTCGATAAATGGTGTATATACCAGTTGATAACCTCTTACTGCGAGGAAATCGATAGCTTCACGGCGAAGTTTTTCAATGACTTGCGCCTGTTCCGGCAATACATCTGCTACCCCGTCAGGCAGCAACCATGTCTCTGAAATGGTCATATTTCAAGCCTAAAATCTGATCAACGTGGAACGACCCCACATAAAAAAATCGGGAACACACCCGATTTCTCTTAGTGTAGCATGATACTTTGTGCCATGCACCTTACAATTTGCATAAATCTTTCTGAATAAACTCTAAAGTCAAAAAGAAGATTTAAACAATTAATAATAACATTCAATATCTTACTGCGCTTTGCTTATATCATAATCAAAAGTTCTTCGACCAAAGAATGGGCCAATATCTGAACTATCACCTTGTTTCCAATTAACCAAATTTAGCTTTTGAATAGCTTGAGCTGCTTGGGTATTAAAAGCAAAACAACCTTTTTCAAGACTTGCTATTCTTAACTTTTGTCTGAAAGCAATTAATGAATGTACTTCATTAAGCGGGTTATCATCGACAGAATACAGATGAGACTTCTCATAGGCCAAACTTCTATCAGCATCCCATAAACTGCTTGATATAAAATCCATAGAAGCAGACTGGTCATTATTATTTCCCAGCGCACTTTGAATATCCCCTGTTTCCAAGTTTTCTAAAACAGTTAAGTTATAGCCATACCACTGCGAGTTTAGAAGCCTAAAATACTTTTTATCTGTACCTAAGTTATTATATTTTTCGCCGATTGACTGTTTTGACTGACTAAAAGAAGGATTTGAATTAAAACTAGATATATAAGAAATATAAGATTGATTCCATTGAGTTTCTTTTAAACGATAGCAATAGCTACCTTTTGGGAAGGTAACATTTTTATAATTTCGATAGAAGTCAATTAAACTTTTATCAAGCTGATTATGAAGTTCTGTTTCTAGATTTTTATTTTCTTTATAGCCAGGCAATACTCGATCAAAGATTTTTTCACCATCTATTTTAACAATTTCAAAATTTAAGTTTTGTTTTAAACTTGGTGTTAGCTCATAAGTCCAACTGCTCGGTGTTAACCTTTTTACAATGTTTGTTTGTAGTGTTCCCTTATTTAAAACTTTCTGTTCTGTTAAAAGTTCTTTTTCTAGTGGTTGGTTATGTGACTTTGCAAAAAATATTTCATTATTTTGAATAGGATATTTAGCTATTTCAAAATAATCACTATAAATACCTGAAGAAATATCAGAAGATTGATAATAAACTTGATAAATCGCGGTATCTTTTTCTAAATTACTGTCAGTTTGACCATTCGTATCTTGATCCGAACCGTCACCAGTACATGCAGTTAAAATAATAGTAGATGTGATAATTAAAAAACCACTTATTCTTTTTGAGTTAAATTTCATATGAACTCTATAGTTAAAATTTTAATGTTTGCGAATCATACAAACAGAAATAGTTACATACAACACCAAAACTAAATTTTTATTTTCGATTATTTCTATTAGAGATTTATATTAACCATAAAAAAAAGGATATTAAGTTAACTTAATATCCTTAAAATATTTAAATATATATTCAAAAAGAATTGCACAAATCTAATAATCGATTTGCATAACCCCATTCGTTATCGTACCAAGCAAATACTTTAGCTTGATGCCCTACAACCATAGTTTGAGTTAAATCAACAATAAGTGAATAAGGTGAATGATTAAAATCGCTTGAAACTAGTGGTTCATCAGTTACTGCCATAATTTCTGCATAATCTGTTTGAGAAGCTTTAATCAGCAATTCATTAATATGATGAACAGTAATTGGTGATTGTGCGATAAACGTTAAATCAATTGCAGCCACATTAATGGTAGGAACTCGAATTGAGTAACCATCAATACGGTCTTCCATTTTCGGCATTACACGTTTTAATGCGCCAAGTGCACTAGACGTAGTGGGAATAATATTTTGCCCAGAAGCTCTAGCACGACGTAAATCACGATGTGCGTGATCAAGTACAGACTGGTCTGCTGTTACTGCATGAATTTCGGTCATGAGCGCAGTTTCAATACCAAATGCATCATCAATAATTTTTACTAATGGCACTAAAGCCTGCGTAGTACATGACACACTAGATATGATTTGATCAGTTGCTTTTACATCTGCATGGTTAACACCATAGACAATTGCCGCATCGACATGATCAAAAGGTGCTGCCCCAATAATGACCCGCTTCGCCCCTGCCTCTAGGTGGCGTGTTGCATCAGCATGAGAACGGAACAATCCAGTACATTCGAGTACAACATCAATTTGCAAGCTTGCCCACGGTAAAAGTTCTGGTTGTTTTTGCTGAAGAACTTCAACTTTCAGATTTCGCTGGTTTGATTGAATATTTAAATAAATCTTTTCATTTTCAATAGCTATGTCAACTTTGCCATTAAAACGGCCATGGGTTGTATCATATTTGAATAAATGCACTAGTGTTTTTACATCTGCTATATCGTTAATCGCCACGATTTCAAAATGAAATTGTTTCGGGCTTTCAAACCAAGCACGTAAAACATTACGTCCAATCCGGCCAAACCCATTAATGGCGATACGTTGCATGACCTATCCTTATCTACAAAACCAGAAACGAAAGAAGGCATATAGTAAAACACGTGAAGGCTAATTGAATATAGATTTTTAGCCAAATCACAGTTTTGTAAGATATTCCCTCTAAAATCGTTGGTTCGGTGGGGTTTTTCCGTTACAATTTAGCGTTTTTTAAAAATAAGCCCCGTATCACATGCAAGATTTGTGAACAAACAAACTTGTAGTGATGCTTTTAGCCAAATTCGAAAATATGGAGTGACTTGGTTGTGAGTACTCGTTTAATGACATCTGCTGAAATTCGTGAAGCATTTTTGCGCTACTTTGAAACGCAAGGGCATACACGTGTCGCGTCGAGTTCTCTTGTTCCTGCCAACGACCCAACTTTATTATTTACAAATGCTGGGATGAACCAGTTTAAAGACTGTTTTTTAGGTCTTGAGAAACGTGACTATGTACGTGCCACAACATCACAAAAATGTGTACGTGCAGGCGGTAAACATAACGATTTAGATAACGTCGGCTATACAGCTCGTCACCATACATTCTTTGAAATGTTAGGTAACTTCTCATTTGGTGACTATTTCAAACGTGATGCACTTAATTTTGCTTGGGAATTTTTAACCAGCGAACAATGGCTTGCTTTACCGAAAGACCGCTTATATGTAACGGTTTATCACACCGATGACGAAGCTTACGACATCTGGAATAAAGAAATTGGTTTAGCGCCAGAGCGTATTATCCGTATTGGTGATAACAAAGGCGAAAAATACGCTTCAGATAACTTCTGGGCAATGGGTGATACTGGTCCATGTGGCCCATGTTCTGAAATTTTCTTTGACCACGGTGACCACATTTGGGGTGGTTTACCTGGTTCTGCTGAAGAAGATGGCGACCGTTTCATTGAAATCTGGAACAACGTTTTCATGCAGTTTAACCGTACTGCTGATGGCGTGCTTCACCCTCTTCCAGCTCCATCTGTAGATACAGGTATGGGCTTAGAGCGTATTTCTGCTGTATTGCAACATGTTAATTCAAACTATGACATTGACCTGTTCCAACACCTATTAAAAGCTGCTGCAAACATTATTGGTATTGAAGACGAAGGTCAGCCTTCTTTACGTGTTGTTGCAGACCATGCACGTTCTTGCTGTTTCTTGATTGCTGATGGTGTAAACCCAAGCAATGAAGGCCGTGGCTATGTACTTCGCCGTATTATCCGTCGTGCTGTGCGTCATGGTAACAAGCTTGGTGCAACTGGTACGTTCTTCTACAAAATGTTGCAACCTTTAATTGAAGTTATGGGTGATGCGTACCCAGAACTTGCAGCGCGCAAAGATGTTATTGAAGCAACTTTAATTCGTGAAGAAGAACAGTTTGCTAAAACACTTGAGCAAGGTTTAAAACTACTTGAAGGTGAACTTGCTCAGTTAAAAGACAAAACTATTCCTGGTGCGACAGTATTTAAACTTTACGACACTTACGGCTTCCCAACAGACTTAACGGCTGATATTGCACGTGAACGTGGCTTTATTATTGATGAAGCTGGTTTTGAAGTTGAAATGGCTGCACAGCGTCAACGTGCACGTGATGCTGGTAAGTTTGCAGTTGACTATAACAACATTGTAAAAGTTGAAGGTGAAACTCAATTTGATGGTTATATCAACACAACTGGTCAAGGTGAAATTGTAGCGATCTATAAAGATGGCGTACAAGTTGATGAAGTTTCTGAAGGTGACGAAGCACTAATCGTTTTAAACCAAACTCCTTTCTATGCTGAAAGTGGTGGTCAGATTGGTGATACGGGTATCTTCAAAAACGAAACTGGTATTTTTGAAGTTCAAGACACCAAAAAGTCTGGCGGTGCTTTTGTTCATCAAGGTATTGTGACTGTTGGTAACCTCAAAGCAAATCAAAATGTAGAAGCGATTGTTAAAGCAGACATTCGTGAAGCTACTGCGCGCAACCATTCAGCAACTCACTTGTTACATGCTGCCCTTCGTCAAATCTTAGGTTCACATGTACAACAAAAAGGTTCTTTAGTTGCAAGCGACATCTTACGTTTTGACTTTGCAAATGACCAACCTGTTTCATTTGAACAATTACAACAAGTTGAACGTCTCGTAAATGCTGAAGTTATTGCCAACACTCCAGTAACGACTGAACTTCTCGACATTGAAGCTGCGAAAGCAAAAGGCGCAATGATGTTGTTCGGTGAAAAATATGGTGATGAAGTACGTGTACTTTCTATGGGTTCAGTCATTGATGAGAAAAACTTCTCAATCGAACTTTGTGGTGGTATTCACGTAAAACGTACAGGTGATATTGGTTTATTCAAAATCACTTCTGAAGGTGGTGTAGCTGCTGGTGTACGTCGTATTGAAGCAGTGACTGGTACTAAAGCGTTAGAAGTGGTACAAAAAGCTGACAACGATATTCAGCACATTAATAGCTTACTAAAAGCACAGAAAGACCAAACTGTTGAGCGTGTTCAAGCTAATGTGGAATTGGTTTCTGCATTACAAAAGCAGATTGAACAACTCAACCAGAAATTGGCAAACTTCCAAGCGGCTGACTTGATTGATCAGGTACAAACGATTGCTGATCGTCAAACGCTTATCACTACTGTTCAAGGTGTTGATGCAAAAGCGCTTCGCAACTTGCATGACAGTGTGAAATCAAAATTAGAGAATGCAGTGATTGTGTTAGCAGGTGTAGAGGGTGACAAGGTCAGCCTGCTTGCATCAGTCGCGTCGCAATACACTGCAAATCTAAAAGCAGGTGACATCATCAAACATCTAGCAACTGAGTTAGGTGGTAAAGGTGGTGGTAAACCTGACTTAGCACAAGGTGGCGCGCCACTTAACGAGAAGTTTGGACAAGTTATTGCAGCATTGCCTGCTTGGCTTGAACAAAAATAAGACTTCACTTTTTGTGTAACTGACCCTGAAAAGCCTCTCAGGGTCATGGCTTATATGGAACAACTATGGCATTAATCGTTCAAAAATATGGCGGTACTTCTATGGGTACCCCCGAGCGCATTTTAAATGTTGCTCGTCGTGTGAAGCGTTGGCATGATCACGGTCACAAGGTTGTTGTGGTCGTATCTGCAATGAGTGGTGAAACAAACCGCTTACTTGCCCTCGCTAAAGCCATTACCGAAACACCTGACCCACGAGAGTTAGACCAAATGGTTTCAACCGGTGAACAGGTGACGATTTCCATGTTAGCTATGGCACTTAATTCGATTGGTGTGGAAGCTAAATCCTATACCGGACGTCAAGTCGGTATTAAAACTGACAGTGCATTTACCAAGGCGCGTATCGAGTCTATTGATACAGATGTCATGACCAATGACCTAGATGCAGGCCGTGTTATTGTGGTTGCTGGTTTCCAAGGCTTTGATGCAAATGGAAATACCACAACACTAGGCCGAGGTGGTTCAGATACTTCTGGTGTTGCTCTTGCTGCTGCTTTAAAAGCTGACGAATGTCAGATCTATACCGATGTAGATGGCGTTTACACCACTGATCCTCGTGTTGCTCCTAAAGCCAAAAAAATCGACCGTATTTCTTTTGAAGAAATGCTAGAAATGGCATCATTAGGTTCTAAAGTTTTACAAATTCGCTCAGTAGAGTTTGCCGGGAAATATCAAGTTCCTTTACGTGTATTATCAAGCTTTGATAATGATAACGATGGCATTTTTGACGACGAATTTAAAGAAAATGTAGGTACACTCATTACGACTGAGGCGGAAGACAATATGGAACAGCCAATCATTGCAGGTATTGCTTTTAACCGTGACGAAGCAAAATTAACGATTTTAGGTGTGCCTGATGAACCAGGTATTGCTTCTAAAATCTTATCACCAGTAAGTGATGCCAATATCGAAGTCGATATGATAGTGCAAAACGTTGAAGAAGATGGCACAACAGATTTCACTTTCACTGTAAACCGTGTTGATTTAGCGAAAGCTGAAAAAATCTTAAACGAAACTGCTAAAAATATTGGCGCGCGTGAAGTTTCAACACGTGATGACATCGTTAAAGTATCTATCGTTGGTGTTGGTATGCGTTCACACGCAGGTGTAGCGAGCAAAATGTTCACTGCCCTTGCTGATGAAGGCATTAACATCCTTATGATTTCAACTTCTGAAATTAAAGTTTCTGTCATTATTGATGAGAAATACCTTGAACTTGCAGTTCGTTGCCTACATACCGCATTTGGTTTAGATCGCGAACATGGTGAAAGCAGCGCCCGCGCTTAATTTTACCAAACGGTCAAGAATTCATTAAAAAATGTTTACTTGTCCGACAATAATCAAAGAAAACACAGAGCCGCTATAGTTTTTTTTATAGCGGCTCTGTTATATTAAACGGAAAGTTTTTTGGCAGTGATTATCAAAATATGACTTTGTTCTCATATTTCTGTTAGAATCTGACTGAAAACTGAGGTTGAGCTTTTATTTGGGTACCAATATTGCAGTTTTAAGCGTTTAGCAAGGAGATAAACATGCTGATTCTTACCCGCCGTGTCGGGGAAACATTAATGATTGGGGATCAAGTCAGTGTTACTGTGCTTGGCGTCAAAGGAAACCAGGTTCGAATTGGTGTGAATGCGCCAAAAGAGGTTTCTGTTCATCGCGAAGAAATTTATCAACGTATTCAACATGAACGTGCAATGCATGAACACCTTCAACATCTTGATCAAGATTATCAAGTTTCATATGAAGATGATAATTATGCACAGAAAAACTTCAATCGTTAGTATGAAGTTATTCTCTCCCTAATTAAAGCGACTTTCTAGTCGCTTTAAATTTTTTTGGGAGTATATAAATTTATAGACCTAATGCACGTTTAACCGGTGCATAACTACGACGGTGTTGATCGATCACCCCGTGAGCTGCAATCGCTTCAAAGTGTGCTTTTGTTGGATAGCCTTTATGTTTGGCAAATCCAAATAATGGATACTGTTGATCTAATTCTGCCATTTGGCGATCACGTGTGACTTTTGCCAAGATACTGGCAGCACTAATTTCGGCGTGGCTCGCATCTCCACCAACAATTGCTTCACAAGGAATAATGATTCCTTTGGGAATTTGGTTGCCATCTACAATAACTTTTTCAGGCAGTGTTTTAAGGCCGTCCACTGCTCGCTTCATTGCTAGAAATGTTGCTTGTAGGATATTTAGCTCGTCAATTTCTGCATGCGTCGCTTCTGCAATTGACCATGCTAAAGCTTTTTCCTGAATTTCAATAAACAACTTTTCACGTTTTTTTTCAGTTAATTTTTTAGAATCGTTTAGTCCTAAAATCGGATTTTCCGGATCTAAAATAACAGCAGCGGCAACAACTGACCCCACTAATGGGCCTCGCCCCGCCTCATCTACGCCTGCAACGAACATGTATACTCCAATGAAAAAAAGAGGCTGATCAATATGAATCAGCCTTCTTTAAAACTTAAATTATTAATTACTTTTGTAAAGCTTCAGCCACACAAGCATTTACAGTATTAGAAACGACTTGGGTTACTATTGTTGCACGTGCAGCTGGGTCAAGTGCAGCAGTAGCCAAATCAACTGCCGTAACACTGTTTGGTGCCTTTTCACTTACGCAGCCACAAACATTAGTTTGAATACTATCACGTTGTTCAGCAGTCATAAGCTTTGTTGCTGTTTTCCATGCAGGAACATTATTAATTTCTGTAATACATTTTGCATTTACAGCAACTTTTAATGCAGTCATGCCTAACTGTTGAGTTGTAGTTTCTGCAGAACCTGTACCAGGAGTTGTTGCACATGCAGTTAAAGCCAAAACAACTGGTGCCACAGCAAGCATCAATTTTTTCATCATTTTTCCTTTGATCGAACGTAAGCAGCGCGTATTTTGCCTAAACTCGTGCTTAGAAGAAACAAATAAATTGATGCATTTATGCAATCTAATTTTCCTACACTCCAGTTTGATTTAATCATGCACTTCAGCTAAAGCGTTCTGTTTATAGTACGCTCCGTTACGAGAACAACATTTCTCAAAAATACTGCTTTACCATAAAATCTAGCGCTAAAATGACAAAAAATTAGGGTCTTTTATGCCTGCCTCATCCTCTCAATACTACACCCGTACTGCACAGATTTTGCATTGGGTTATGGCAATCATTTTCATTACGGCTTGGGTGATTGGTTTCTACAGTGGAAATTTTTTAAGTTATGATGCTGATGGCAGTTTTAAAGGTGATGTCATTACACTACATAAAAACATCGCCACAACCATTATCTTTCTAGTGGTTATTCGCCTTTTCTGGCGTTACACCCATCCAGCCCCAAAGTTGCCTAACACCATGTCACCAACAATGAAAACTTTGGCTCACATTGGACATTTATTACTCTATGTGATTTTAGTAGCGTTACCTATTACTGGTTGCTTATTTAGCTGGAGTGCTGGTCACCCTGCCCCAGTTTTATATTTATTTAATATTCCACGTTTAGTACAAGACAACCCTGAGTTATTAGCTATCGTTAAACCATTACATATTTATATTTCATGGTTTGCAGGCCTGCTTATTGTTGGACATGTTCTGGCAGCTTTAAAACATCACTTTGTGGATAAAGACAATGTTTTAAACAGCATGACCAAACAACCTAAATAAATTTAATGTTAAAAAAACCGCCTATTAAAGGCGGTTTTTTTATTTAGATTTTTTGGATTTCTGAAATCCACTTTTGTTTTTCTTCATCTGAAATGAAAGAAGCTTCAAAAGAGTTAATTGCGAGTTGCTTCAACTCATCATTACTTAAATCTAAGGCTTGCTGAATAGCAATGAAGTTATCATTCATATATCCACCAAAATATGAAGGATCATCCGAGTTAACAGTCACGTGTACGCCTTTTTGCAACAGACGACGGATATTGTGATCTTTCATATCCTTAACAACACATAGCTTTAAGTTACTTAAAGGGCAAACGGTTAATGGCATTTTTTCATTAATTAAGCGAGCCATTAATTGTTCGTCTTCTTCAGAACGCACGCCGTGGTCAATACGGTTTACTTTAAGCAAGTCCAAAGCTTCCCACACATATTCAGGTGGGCCCTCTTCGCCTGCGTGAGCCACGATTAAGAAGCCTTCTTCACGTGCCTTAGCAAAAACACGTTCAAATTTAGCTGGTGGATGACCTACTTCACTTGAATCAAGCCCTACAGCAATAATGTCTTCTTTAAACGGTAAAGCTTGCTCAAGCGTTTCAAATGCAGCTTCTTCGCTTAAATGACGCAAGAAACACATAATGAGCTGAGAGCTAATACCAAATTTAGCTTTTGCATCAGCACATGCACGTTTAAGCCCATTGATTACTGTCGCAAAGGCAACACCACGGTCAGTATGGGTTTGCGGGTCAAAGAACATTTCTGTATGAACGACACGATCTTCTGCACATTTCTCAAAATATGCCCATGCTAAATCATAAAAATCTTGCTCATGAACAAGAACATTTGCACCAGCATAGTAAATATCTAGAAATGATTGAAGATTATGAAAGTTATAAGCTTGCTTTACTTCTTCAACAGATTTGTAAGGAATCTGAATCTGATTACGCTGTGCAATAGCAAACATTAATTCAGGTTCAAACGTCCCTTCAATATGCACATGCAACTCGGCTTTTGGTAAGGCCTGAATCAGCTCGACTTGATTCATATTAACTCCACATCTAAAGAAAAAAAGGGTGTGGTAACACACCCTTCGATAACTTCCTTCTTATATAACGATTACGAAATATAGTTCTAGAAGGAAATTATAAAAAATCGTATTAACCGCCAAAAGCGATAAATTTAAATACCCAAAGAGCAGCAATAATCCACACCATGTATGGAACAGTTTTTGCCTTACCTGTGAATAGTTTAACTAATGCATAGCTGATAAAGCCCATTGCAATACCATCTGCAATTGAGTACGCAAATGGCATAAATACAATCGTTAAAAAGGCTGGAACAGCTTCTGTAATATCATCCCAATCAATGTGCGTGATCCCTTGGATCATAAGTACACCGATAAATAATAAAGCTGGGGCTGTTGCAAAACCTGGCACAGATTGAGCAAGAGGAGCTAAAAATAAACAGCAGATAAATAAAACAGCAACAACGACTGCAGTTAAACCAGTACGCCCACCTGCCGCTACACCTGAAGCTGATTCGATATATGGCGTAGTTGATGAAGTACCTAATGCAGCACCAGCAACAATAGCCGTAGAGTCAGCAAATAATGCTTTTTTCAAACGTGGTAATTTACCATCTTTTAAAAGGCCAGCACGGTGTGAAACGCCAACCAAAGTACCCGTACTGTCAAACAAGTCAACAATGAAGAATACGAAGATCACACCAACCATACTTGCAGTAAATAGGCCTTTAAAGTCCATTTGCATGAATGTTGGTGCAATTGAAGGGATTTGACCTACTACACCTTTAAATTGATTCAAGCCTAAAGCAGTCGCAATAGCTGTAACGACTAAAATACTAATAATGATGGCACCGCGAACTTTAAGCTGATGTAAAACTACAATCAATAAAAATCCAAATAAAGCCAACAACACTGTAGGTTGTTTAATATCACCCAAACCTACCAATGTCGCTTGATTGGCAACAATAATGCCGGCATTTTTTAGCGCAATAAGTGCAAGGAATAAACCAATACCCGCGCCTATCGCAAATTTAAGCGACATTGGAATTGCATTGACAATCGCTTCACGAACTTTAAAGAAGCTAATAGCAAGAAAGACAATTCCTGAAACAAAAACAGCTGCTAAAGCCGTCTGCCATGGCACTCCCATGCCCATACATACCGAATAGGTAAAATAAGCGTTAAGCCCCATGCCCGGTGCCAATGCAATTGGATAATTGGCAATAATACCCATCACTAAACAACCGATTGCTGCAGCCAAACAGGTTGCAACGAATACGGCGCCATGATCCATGCCGGTTTCAGATAAAATGAGTGGATTGACAATGATGATGTAACACATCGTTAAAAACGTAGTTACACCAGCAAGAACTTCTGTTCGAAACGTGGTTTTATTGTCGCTTAACTTAAATAAACGCTCTAACCAGCCTGCCGAAGAATTGGGCGCCGCCATAAGTAGCCTCTATGCAAAATCTGAGCTGTGGAATATGTACTTCTATGTAGGTATCTGAGCAATCTTGTTTTTCTGATCAGATCTCTAAACAAAAACCTCAAATAGATGAAGCAACAAATATGCCACTCATTTGAATTTTGATTTCATACATAGAAAATAGACACAGCCCCTCTTGAAACACAAAAAAGCTGCATAACCCCTATGCAGCTTTTTTACTATACGTTAAATAAGTTTAACAGATTCAATCGCAACATGATCAAAATTTATGAAAAGATATGACCAATGACAGTCTTTTTAAAGCAAATTACAACAACAGTTTTGACTAGAAAAAAACTTTTTTATCACTGAGATAGTTTTGCAAAGTATAAGAAGCTAAATTGCTATGACTAACACGATTAGGATTTCGCTCAATCGTTTGCAAGTTTTTTTCTGCTTCTTGAATAATTCGCATAAGTTCTTGGTGTTTTTTATTTTGGCTATCTAAATACGCCCAATACCCTAATACAAACACGATACTCACACACAACACTATTAATACTTTATTGATCATTATTATTATCTCTATGTTTTTAATGTTAATGATCTTAACAAAAAATAACCAGTTTGTGAATACTTTCACATTTATTTACAATAATTACCAATCACTCAAGCTATTGATATAAAAAATGTTTTCTAATTTACAATTTTAAAAAAGCTTAAAAATGAAACTTTTCACTTAAAAATTCATTTTTAAAAATCACTATATTTTTTTATTAAAAACTTATATACACTGCTTTCCCTCTTTTATTTTTAAGTATATTTAAATTTATTTTTCAATTTAACTTCACTATATTATTGATTGAATTTTAATTTATTTATTCAATTCCCAGATAATAAAAAGCCCATTTCAATCAATCAAAATGGGCTTTTATAAATTAATTAACCGACAATTTCTTCAACTTTAGGTTTTGCCTTTATCAAATCAGCCTCATACACCACTTCATATTCTTCTAGCTTTAAATGTTTTAAACGCTGTCTAAGTTTTTTCAAAGACCATGGCCATGCGGCAAAATTACGGCCATTAGCATCGAGATAGTAACTTTTACATCCGCCACTATTAAATACAGTGGTTTGCAGATGTTTTTGTACAAGCTCATTATGCTTTTTAATCACTTCTGACTTAACGGAAAGTTTAGCAATACCCTTTGCCTTCATTTGTAGCAAACCATCAACAATATATTGCAATTGCGCTTCAGCAAGACCAATAAAGGAGTCGTAAACCAACACATTAGGTCCTAGCATAAGAAATGCATTCGGCACATTTTCAATATTGGTACCTAAGTAAGCTTCTGGTGAAGAGTCTTTCCAAAGATCAGCCAAACATTGCCCTTGCTCATTGTGTACGCGTTTACCAATTGGAGGATGAGATACCTCGAAACCAGTGCCCCAAATAATCACATCAACTTCGTGGCGTTCACCATTGGCAGCAACCACCGTATTGCCTTCAACTTTTACTAAACCATGAGGAATCAGAGTCGTGTTTGGTGCTTGTAGTGCAGGGTAGTAATTGTTAGCAAATAAAATACGTTTACAGCCAATATCAAAATTAGGTGTTACGTTTTGACGTAGAACCGGATCTTTAATTTGCAACTTTAATAGTTGTTTCGCAGCAAAATTGACAGGCTTTAAAGCTTTTGGATTGCGTAAGCCAAAATTAATGACATTTAAAGTACCCGCCACAGTCTGTCGCCAAGTCGCTTGAATAGCTGGATATTTAGCAATGACGGATTTACTTAACTCACCCAAGTCGGTATCTGGTTTTGGCAGTACCCAAGGTGCTGTACGTTGGAACACAAATAGCTCTTTTGCTTTAGGTTGAATCTGTGGCACAAACTGGATGGCAGATGCACCAGTACCAATCACGGCAATGCGTTTACCAGTTAAGTCATAATCATGGTTCCATTTCGCTGAATGGAACATTTCACCAGTAAAAGTATCTAAACCCTCAAGGCGTGGTATCTGAGCTTCAGTAATTGGACCAGTAGCGAATAGGACTGTTTTAGCGATATACAAACCAGAGCTTGTCTCGAGTTTCCAGACATTTTCTAGACTGTCCCATTCTGCATTTAATAGTTCGGTATTGAATTCAATTAAAGACTCAATATCAAAGTCACGGCTTACATCTTCTAAGTAACTTAAGATTTCCGGTTGGCGTGCAAATAAGTGACTCCATTTTGCACTAGGCGCAAAGGAGTAAGAATAAAGCGATGATGGAACATCACAACCACAACCCGGATAGGTATTTTCACGCCAAGTACCACCGACGCGGCCCGCTTTCTCAATAATTTTAAAATTGGTTAAGCCTGCTTCGTTTAGCTTAATTGCTGCAGCTAAGCCAGAAATACCTGCACCGACAATAAAAGTGTCATAAACATGTGCAACTTCTTGGGTTTTACGTGTGCGTGTATTTGTTCTAGGTTTAGTGACCATAATTTTTCTGCCTATACAAAATTTTATTTAAATAGCTGATACGAAAGCCCAAGGAACTTTGCATATAGAGTTGGAGACGTTCTTTTCATAAGCCAGAATAATTTGGCATCGATCTGTGGCGTAGTATAGAGCTGCCCTCGATCTAATCGGTTCAATGTTAACGTTGCAACTGCATCACTGGTGGTCATGGCATAATTCATGAGTGCATGATCTGCAAGTTTTGAATAGCGCCCTGGAATACGACCATTTTTAATGATATTGGTCGGAACCAAAGTCGGGCACAGCACATTCACTTTAATATTGAATTTGCGAAGCTCAGCTGAAAGGGTTTCTGATAATGCCAATACACCCGCTTTCGTTACGTTATAGACACTCATTTCTGGCGCTGCAGTATAAGACGCGGCAGAAGCCACATTAATAATTGCGCCGTAACCTAATTTTTTGAGCTTTGGCACAAATGCATGACAACCATGGATAACGCCCCATAGGTTTACGTGCATACACCACTTCCAGTCCTCCAAGCTCATTTCATCAAATTTGCCGCCTAGACCTACGCCAGCATTATTAATAATCAGTGTTACCGGATGCTCTAATAATTGCTCTGCTTGATCAGCCAAAACCTGTACTTGTTCTGCTTGTCCAACATCGCACTTGACTGCAAAAGCTTTTTGTCCAAGCTGTTCAACTAACTTTACGGTTTCTTCAGCAGCTTCTAAATTAATATCCGCACATACCACGTTGCCACCGCGTTTTGCCAATTCAAGTGCAAAGCTACGGCCAATTCCACTACCTGCCCCTGTCACAACAGCATATGCGTTTCGGCTAGGCTGGTCTTTCTTACCAAATAGAATCATAGTAAATCCTAAAAAATTTTAGGGAGACGACAGTAATTTGGGTATTACTGCCGTGACCAACAGCCTTATGAAACTGCACGAACTGGGGGAGTAAATTCCTTCACAAAGTAAGGTGCAATTGCACCGCCCTCGTTAAGTAATTTCTTTTTGTAGTACTCAAGGTATTGAGTTGTGTCATGATCATTTGGATGAAAGCTTGGACGTAAATAATCCAGAATCTGGCCAACGGTGCTACCGAATACGCCATCTTTTGGACTAAAAATTAAGTTGACGCCACGACGTGCATCTTTCCAGAATTTTCTGGTCAGCATTTCTTGTGGCTTACGCAGTACAGGCACAAATAATGTTGCGGTTGGAATAAGCCCTAAAATGGTAATGAAAGCCATTAGAAAACCGGTTGCACGCAATGGATAGTTACCGTTCAAAACCTGATAGACATCATAAGCAATATCTTTGTGCTCAGACTCTTCAAGCATATGCCACATCCATAACGCTCGGCTTTTCGCATCATCGGTATAATAAAAGTTCTTTTCATGCTTCATCATGTATTCAGCGAGAACTGCCGTAAAGTGCTCAATGCCTGCCATAAGTGAAAGCTTTAATGGCTGTGGGAATTTTAAAAACACATATTTAAAGAAGTTTTCACCTAAGAAACGATATAAATCGACCGGATATTCCAGCTCTTTAATTGCATCATTGAATTCATTATGCAATTTTGAATGGATGGCCTCTTGACCAATAAGAGAAGTAACACGCTGTTTTAAAATTGGGTCTTGAATAAATTCGCGGTGATGACGGGCTGTTTCAATCACCAAATCTTCACCATAGGTCAAAAAAACCGAAAGCGTTGCAAAGAACAAAGTTGCAAACTGATTGTTGACGTAAAACTCGATATCAATTTCTTTGCCATCAAATCCGATATTTAGATGGCGGATTGGGATAGATCCTTTATTTGAAAAGTCTATCTTTTGATACTGAGCCATAACTGATTTAGGAGAAATAATATTTCGGATAGCTTGAGCGACCATTTTTGACACCCTATAAAATTTGTTAAATACAAGGCAGCGTCGAATCAAACAGGTAAAGTTGTCTTTAAATTATTTCTTGCAATCTTTAACTGCTCCAGAACAAAAATTTGCTCGAATACATCTGCCTTGCCATGTTTTATGAACTTAAGCGAGGTTAAATTCACCAAATCAGGTTAAATAGTGCGCTTGATGCATTACTCGAACAAGGACAAAAAAAGCCAACCCACTTTGAAACTTTTTGCCAATTTAAATATTTTTTGATTATTTCAAACAACTTATATAAGCTAATATTATTCATAATAATTTAAATAAAGGACACTTGTCCTAAAATGACAAAAAGATGGCTTAAAAAGATAATAAATGAAATATTATGCCTATTTTCCAAATAAATCATTTTAATACTTCAGCGTTCCAAAAATCACACCAAGCTTTCTGTTTTTAGAGCTTCATTGCATAAATAAAAACGATAAACTGCATTCAGAGAAAAAAATTGAATGAGGATAATAAATCATGTTTGATATGCGTTTATCTCATGAGCGTGGTGCAGCACATCATGGCTGGTTACAGTCAAAACACACGTTTTCATTTGCAAATTATTGGGACCCGAAACAAGTAGGTTTTTCAGATTTGCTTGTGATTAATGACGATACTGTTGCTCCATCGAAAGGTTTTGGTACTCACCCTCACCGCAACATGGAAATTATTTCTTATGTGCTTGAAGGTGCGTTAGAACATAAAGATTCAATGGGTACAGGTTCGGTGATTGTGCCTGGTGATATTCAATTAATGAGCGCAGGACGTGGTGTTGCTCATAGTGAATTTAACCACTCTGCACAAGAAAACGTGCACTTCTTGCAAATTTGGGTTGTTCCAAACGAAGTGAACACTACACCGGGCTATCAACAATTGCATATTTCTGAGGAAGACAAACGCGGTAAATTGCACTTGATGATTTCACCAAAAGGTGGCGAAAAAACTTTGTCGATCAAACAAGACATTAATATTTATTCTGGTCTTTTTGACGGCGAAGAAACAGCAGAGTTTGCAATTCCAGAAGGACGTTATGTTTACCTACATGTGGCAAAAGGCCGTATTGATGTAAACGGTAAAACCTTTAACACGGGTGATGCTGCGCGAATTCGTGATGGAGGCAAGTTATCATTTACTAATGGTGATAATGCTGAAATTCTGATTTTTGATATGCGTCCAGAAGAAGTTCCAACCATGCCATAATCAACAAAACACCTGCATAGTTATATGTAGGTGTTTTTTTATATATTGAAATTAAAAACTATGAATGTTCTTCCGAGCGTGCCATTTCAGTATTGATATAACTCATGATCATAGTGGTTAACCCTTGCACCATTTCATCAAAACTAATAAATGGGTTAGGTAAAATAAGATGTCTTGCTACGTTAAAAATACCGCTATTTATACAAATGTAAGTAATGACAGGTAAGTTATTAATTTTTAAATATTTTGGATTATGCATCATATATTTCATGATGACTTCCATTAAAGCCTGTTCAATTTTTGGAATATATTTGTCGTATTGCAACTCACCTGCATAACGTAAAACGGTTAAGTAACGGTCATTATTCTTCTTTAATAAATCACTAAATGTATAAAAGATCATTTCGATAACAGGCTCTAACTCCAACTCTAGAATTGTAGGAGTTAACTCTTTAATCATATCGAGAATTTCACTCACAAAGTAGTGATTCATCGCATCATAAATTTCTTCTTTATTTTTAAAATACTCATAAAGTGACCCAACACTCACACCTGCAATTTCTGCAATATGACGTGTAGTGGTACCACTTGGTCCATGCAATGCTACGGCAATAAAACCTGCTTCAATAATAGTATCAACAGTGACTTTGGCTCGTGCCTGACGGGGTTTTCGCGTAGACATATTTTCTTATAAATAATCCGAACATAAGCTCAGGTTAGCATGTAATTTAGCCCTACCCTAATAAAAAAACAAAATCCGAATACTTGTCAAACTTCATGAAGTAATTTCTTTAGAGGTATGGCTAAACATAGTTATGAGTTCTCTTATTATTAGGAAATTACTTTTAAAAGAAATTAAAATATTCAAATAAAAATCAATGTATTAATAAAATTTTAAACTAATTTTTTATTTTATTTATACATTAGGTTTGAGCTTAAATAAATTGAAAAGTTACCCGAATTGAATCCGAACATAAACTCAGATTAACATGAAAAAATCTAAAAAGAGGTTGATTCATTTTATCAAGTTCGCCTCTTTTTCCGTTATTCAGTCAAATAATCAAACAAATAACGGAGCAACATCACCGTACTCAGTAAGCAGAGAAAACTGCTTTTTGAAAATGGAATTTACAGTGCCCTGTTGGAAATCAAAGCTTTTTGGTTTTCAGCAATATCGCACTATCACTGATTGATCTGAAGGTGTCGCCATGATCTCGACCACAGTTAAAAAATCACTAAACAAAATTAAATTTTACCGTGAAATCGAGTTACCAGATTTTGCCAGTAAAAAATCTATCCCAATCCGTCATTTAAATATTGGTTTTGATGGAAAGGAAATTGATGTCAGATTCTATATGGACAATCAATTTGCGACGATTTTTTTTGCTACGCTTTCAGTATTTCTAACCTATGGTGAAGATTTGGTGATTGAAACTGCTCGTCACCACCGCGAATTTATTCAAGACCCCGTGTTAAAGCAACGCGTTACCTCCCTCATTGGTCAAGAAGCCATCCATTCAAAATTGCACAATGAATATAACGATGCGCTTAAAGATGTTGAGTACCCTGTCGATTTATATCGTTTCTTGGGCGAGAACTTCTTCAAATATGTGTTTTTAAAATTCCCGCAACCACTGAAATTATCGATGATGGCTGGTATTGAGCATTTTACGGCTGTACTTGCTGAATACATGATGAAGCACGAGAAGAACTTTTACTATTCGGACGATGCGAAAAGCCGTGCGTTATGGATGTGGCATATGCTTGAAGAATCCGAGCATAAAGATATTGCCTACGATGTTTATCAATTACTTAATGGTAGCTACCCATTACGAGCTTCTGGCTTCTTCTTAGCTTTGTTCACTATTTTAGGTTTAATCCCAGCAACTACCTTGTTTATTCCGGTTTTAAGAAAGCCACAGGAAATGTTGACTAGAAAATTCTGGAAAGATGCTCGCCGTGGTGTAGGACTTATTTTTGGTCCAAAAGATGGCGTATTTGGTAGCACCATTAGTCAAATTCTTGACTACTTACGCCCTGATTTCCACCCAAATGATCATGATACGACTGAATATCTAGAATATTACAAAAACAAATTACTAAGCGAAGGCGGTGCAATTGCACCTTACTTTGTGAAGGAATTTACCCCTCCTGTACGCATGTCTTAATTGGCTTGTAACCAGTCACTACTCAATGGCTGGTTTTCCTTAAATCTATTTCGGGATGAATCATGATTTTATTTGGCAAAAAGAGAGTTAAACCAAGCCAAAAAGCTTATGCCGTCGTGACGGGTGCAGGTAGCGGAATTGGTCGGAGTTTTGCAATTGAACTGGCAAAACGTGGTGGCAGCGTAGTATGTGCAGATATTAATTTAGAAGCCGCAGAAGAAACCGTAAAGCTTCTTGAACAAGAAGGCGCAAAAGCTTTTGCTATGCGTTGTGATGTGGGTAATGCAGAACAAGTAAATCATTTAGCTGAAACTGCTGAAATTTTGCTTGGGCACCCTGTAACTCTTGTCATTAATAATGCAGGAGTGGGTTTGGGTGGCAAGTTTGACGAACTCAGTCTAGAAGACTGGAACTGGGTCATGAACATTAACCTTTGGGGTGTTATTCATGGTTGTCATGCTTTTGTACCAAAGTTTAAAAAGTTAGGTTACGGCGCAATTATTAATGTGGCTTCGGCGGCATCTTACACTGCTGCTCCAGAAATGACCGCGTATAACGTAACGAAAGCGGGTGTACGTGCGCTATCTGAAACACTTTCGGCCGAACTGCGTAAGTTTAATATTAAAGTCAATGTACTCTGCCCAACTTTAGTTCCCACCAATATCATTAAAAATGGTCGTATTCCGGGTCGTTATTCGAAGCTTGCAGACCATGCACTTATGAACTATGCACTCACCACAAGTGATGACGTCGCCAAACTCACCCTTAACCGTCTTGATCAGGATGAGCTTTATACCATTCCTCAAATCGATGCGAAGTTATTCTGGCTCATGAAACGCGCATCTCCAAGCTTGTATACCAAGTTCCTTGGTACGTCTTACAAATTATTTAAATAAGAAATTTATAGGTAGTACACATATGACTGCTCAAATGAAAACAAATGCATCAGCAAAAAAAGCTGTCAATTCACCTCAGCATATTTTCGATACTTTTATTGTGGGCGCTGGCATTTCAGGTATTGCCACAGCGATTCGTCTCGACCAAGTTGGCTATACCAACTACAAAATTATTGAAAAAGCAGGACGTGTAGGTGGTACTTGGCGTGAAAATACCTACCCAGGTTGTGGGTGTGATGTACCTTCTGCTCTTTACTCGTACTCATTTGCCCCAAGTGCAAAATGGAGCCATTTATTTGCGCGTCAACCAGAAATTTTAAGTTATCTGGAAGATGTGAGTAACGAATTTAATGTTACATCTAAAATCGAGTTTAACAACGAGTTGCTTAACGCAGCGTGGGATGACTCACGTCATGTATGGGTACTTGATACCACTACTGGTCAATATTTATCTAAAACCGTTATTTTTGCCACAGGTCCAATTACTGAAGCTCAAATTCCACGTCTTGAAGGCTTAGAAACATTTACAGGTGAAATGTTCCATTCAGCGAAATGGAATCATGATTATGACTTAACTGGTAAACGCATTGCCGTGATTGGTACGGGTGCATCTGCCATCCAATTTGTGCCACAAATTCAACCTAAAGCAAAAGAGCTGTTTGTGTTCCAACGTACAGCTCCTTGGGTGCTGCCAAAACCAGATACCGACTTGGGCGAGTTGAGTAAATCCGTCATTGCTAAATATCCGTCTATTCAAGCGAGCTGGCGTAAAAGTGTAGCGCTAACGTTGAATGCAATTAACTTTGGTTTACGTAATCCACTTGCTCTAAAACCAGTCAATGTATTGGGTAAGCAATTACTTAAACTTCAAATTGCAGACCCTGAATTACGCAAAAACGTAACGCCTAATTTTGATATTGGCTGTAAACGTATTTTGTTTGCTAACAATTACTACCCTGCACTACAAGCACCAAACACGACTCTGATTCCTCATGGTTTAGTAAAAGTTGAAGGCAATACTGTTATTGCTGCAAATGGTGAGCGCCACGAAGTTGATGTGATTATTTGGGGTACAGGTTTTGAAGTATCGCACCCACCTATCGGTAAACGTGTGTTTAATGAAAAAGGACAACGTTTAAATGATTTATGGAAAAACACTTCACCAGAAGCTTACTTAGGAACCAACATTGAAAATGTGCCAAATGCATTTTTAATTTTAGGTCCTAACGTACTTGTCTATGACTCTTTTATTGGTTTGGCAGAAGCACAACTCGACTATATCGTAGATGGCTTATTGAAAATTAAAAATAAAGGAATTAGCAAGTTAAACGTTAAGTCTGATGTAATTAAAAAGCACAACGACTTGGTGCAAAAGCACTTACAAACAACGGTATTTAATAGCGGTGGCTGTAAGAGTTATTACCTTGATGCCAACGGTCGCAACTTTGCCGCATGGCCGTGGTCATTGAAAAAGCTAAAACAACGTTTGAAAAATCTAGATTTAAAAGATTATGAAGTCACATATCAAACGTCAAAAACACATTAACTTGTAATTTTGACCAAATCCGTTGTTAGGAATGAGCAGTGTATTTTTGTTTTTTATAAAATACACTGCTTTCTTCATTGAATCTTCAAGAAATAAAAGAACAGGTTAAAGATGAAAGAAGGTCAATCAAGCCGTACTGCCGAAGCTGCTGCTGCCTTACGCGCAAATCACTTTAAAAATACGACGAACCCTGTATTTTCAGATCCCTATGCTTTTGAACTAACGAGTAAAGGCTGGAAAAAACTACTCTCTAACCCACTGATTGCTAAAGTGATGAATTCTTCGGTTTTAAATCGTACTTTAGGTTTACTTACTGGGCAAGTGGTCGGTCGCTCTCGTTATGCCGAAGATTTACTGGATCAGGCAGTTCAACACAATATTGAGCAATATGTTTTGGTTGGGGCGGGTCTAGACTCTTTTATACTACGTGAGTCACAGCATTATCCAACGTTAAAAATTTTTGAAGTCGATCATCCAGATACTCAAGCGACTAAACAAGCCAAGCTCAAAAAGCTAGGCAAACTCCCCTCCACGATTGAATTTGTTGCCATTAACTTTGAAAAAGAATCTATTTCAGAAGCTCTGACTAGAAGTGTCTATAATTCATCTGCTCCTGCATTTTTTTCATGGTTAGGCACCACTCATTATTTAACCCCCGAAACAACCCTGCAAACTTTAAAAAGTATTGCCAAATTTGCTACAAACGGTAGTGAACTAGTACTCGATTATTCAACTGATTTTCAGGAATTAAAGGGTATTGAGCGACTTGGAAGTATGGGCGTTGCACAGTTTACCCATTTACTGAAAGAACCTTTATTAGGCCAATTTAAACCCTCAGATTTGCATCAGGCCGTTGAAAAAATGGGTTTTGAAGTCGTAGAAGACCTATCTGGTGAAGCTATTACTGAACGTTATTTTTATAATCGCGCAGACAATATACGCCATACATCGGCAACACGCTTACTGCATCTACGTTTGAAGAAATAAAGATATTTTTATTGGTTGTTAAGCCGCATGGCATGAGGTGTTTTCCCATGCCATCTTTTATAAGCATGAATAAAACTGGCAGGTTCTGCATAGCCTAGCCACTCGGCAATCTGTTCAACCGAAGTTTTGGGTAATGCCAAATATTGCTCTGCTAAGACCTGTCTAACCTCTTCACGAATTTGAATAAAAGTCATTCCCTCTAATGCCAAATGACGGCGTAAAGTACGAACATTTAAATGCAATCGGTCAGCGACTATTTCCATAGAAGGTATTTTCCCTCGCACATTCATAAGTTGCTGTTGCACCAAGGTTGTAAATTTATTTTGTGATTGGCGTTTCTCTAATATTTGACGGCATTGTTCTTCGGCTGTATGTAGCACCAAATCATTTGCCATAAGTAGCTTTTGATCTACTTTTTGAGGATCCAGAATTACAAAACTTTTAGCTGAGCCAAATGCTGGTATTACGCCAAATAAGTCTTGATAAGGCTGAACATCACCTTTGGGTTGAAAAGAAAAAGCCAAATACTGGCAAAAATTGTCCTGCACCAAATCTCGTTGTACCGTAATGAGCGCAGCAGCGTCTCGTTCAATAATGAATTGACGAACTGATAAGGGAATATCTTGCTCATCAATTTCAATGCGGACGCCCTGTGGTGTATCGGATACATCAAAGCGGGTAAACGCAAAAGTTAAAGTAAAATAGGTTAAAGCCAAATCTAGTGCTTCACGAATGCTAGCACTACTCATCAGAGCCATACCTAATGACCCAAATGTGGTGAAATGATAGCGTGTACCTACTTCTAAGCCTAATGTGGGCCTGTCTCCTAGTTGCTCAACCAAGTTTTGAATGAGCTGTAATTCCTGATGGCCTTTCACCACCATATTTGGGTCGAGTAATTGTTGTTGGCTAAGCCCAGTCCCTTTTAAAATCGTCTGATAAGAAATACCTGATTCCACCGCAAAATCAGCCATTAACCGAACACTATGTACACTGCGTTCAAAAGCCCATGCATACTTCACTGTATTGCTCAGAATGTCCTCGAATCACAATATTTTGTCCTCATCCATCCTCTAAATCAAGCAAATAAACGTCTATTCTGCATACAGGAAATTGCGATTTTTCGCTCACTGTTTTTAAGGATTTAGAGCAGCCCATGTTTAATTCGTCTACTAATTCAAATAAAAATGTACGCATCGCCATTATTGGCACTGGCTTTGGTGGTCTAGGCCTTGCCATTCGTCTCAAACAAGCAGGTTTTGAACAATTTACTCTCTTTGAAAAAGCTAGCGATGTTGGTGGCGTATGGCGTGACAATACGTATCCGGGCGCTGCATGCGATGTGCCTTCTCATCTTTATTCTTTTTCTTTTGAGCAAGAACTTGGCTGGAAAAATCGCTATGGTAGATCTCAAGAGATTTATCAATATTTACGTCACTGTGCCGATAAATATGACATTCGCCCGCATGTTCAATTTAATACTGAAATAGCCAGTGCCGAATTTGATGCGCTGCAAGGTGTATGGCACATCCAAAGTACAACGGGTGAACAGTTCGAAGCTGAATTCTTAGTGGGTGCGGTAGGCCAACTCAACCGCCCTGCCTATCCAAAACTTAAAGGCATTGAAAACTTTAAAGGTAAGGCATTTCACTCAGCGCGTTGGGATCATGATTATGACTTAACTGGCAAACGTGTTGCAGTGATCGGTACAGGTGCAAGCGCAATTCAGTTTGTACCTGAAATTGCTAAACAAGTAGCACATCTAGACGTTTATCAACGTTCTGCACCTTACGTGATTCCAAAACCAGATCGGGTTTACCAACCTTTAGAAAAAAAGGCTTTCCGTAAATTACCTATTTTGCAAAGTCTGGACCGTGCTTTGCAATATGGTCATCATGAAATTCGCCTACTTGCTTTTACAACTTCACTTAATGAAATGCCTTTGGTGGAATATTTATTCCAGCGCCACATCCGTAAAGTCGTTAAAGATGGGAAGTTGCGCCACCGCTTAATGCCGGACTATCCAATTGGTTGTAAACGTATCTTAATCTCTAATCACTGGTATGAAACGCTGACTCAGCCTCATGTCGATGTCATTAATACTGGCATTCAAGAAATTACTGAAAACGGTATTTTAGATACTGAAGGAAATCCGCGTGAAGTCGACACCATTATTTATGGTACGGGCTTTGCCGCAACAGAGTTTATGGCACCCATGCAGATTACAGGTCTTGATGGCCGCACCTTAAAAGACACATGGAAAGATGGTGCAGAAGCTTATCTCGGTTTAACTGTAAGCGGCTTTCCAAACTTCTTTATGCTTTATGGTCCAAACACCAATCTTGGGCACAACTCAATTGTCTATATGATTGAAAGCCAAGTGAATTATATTTTAGATGCCATTCAAACAACCCTACAAAACAAACTTCTGTTCACCAATGTTCGTGCAGAAGTTCAACATGAGTTTAATCAAAGCATTCAAGAAAAAATGAAAAAAACTGTCTGGGCACAAGGTTGTACCAGTTGGTATCAAACTGCGGATGGTAAAAATACCAATAACTGGCCGGGTTTTACCCTTGAATATCGACAACGTACTCGCCGATTCGATGTTGAAAACTACACTCAGGTTTCGGCTATTTCTTAAACAAGCTTCACCATAGGAAATGAGAAAAATAAACGGAGAATTTTATGAAGTCTTTTAAAAATAAAGTCGCAGCTGTGACAGGTGCTGGCTCAGGTATTGGACAAGCACTTGCCATTGCTCTCGCAAAACAAGGATGCCATCTGGCTCTTTCCGATATTAGTGAAGCTGGATTAGCTAAAACAGTCGAGCTGTTAACGCCTTATTCAGTCAAAGTAACTACACAAAAAGTTGATGTAGCTAAGCGTGATGAAGTTGCCACTTGGGCAAAGGCAGTTGTAGATGAACATGGCCAAGTTAACCTGATTTTTAATAATGCTGGGGTCGCAATAGGGAGTACGGCTGAAGGTGTGAGCTACGAAGACCTTGAATGGCTGATTGGGATTAATTTTTGGGGCGTGGTTTATGGCACTAAAGAATTTTTGCCTTACTTAAAGCAAAGTGGTGATGGGCATATTATTAATATTTCCAGTATGTTCGGCTTAACAGCTCAACCGACTCAAAGTGCTTATAACGCCAGTAAATTTGCCGTTCGTGGCTTTACTGAATCATTGCGCCAAGAACTCGATCTACAAAATGCTGGAGTGAGTGCGACCTGTGTGCATCCGGGTGGTATCCGTACCAATATTGCCAAAGCTGCCCGCATGAATAATAGCGTCCAGTCTTTAGGAATGGATCCTTTAAAAAGTCAGGATGCTTTCGATAAATTACTTCGCACCCCTGCTGACGATGCCGCTCAACAAATTTTAGAAGCTGTGCGTAAAGACCGTCGCCGCTTACTCATTGGAGCCGATGCGAAAGCCGTTGATGTGATTCAGCGTATTCTTCCACAGGGTTACCAAAAGATTTTTGCAACTGCGACTGCCTTGCAAACTCGCCTACTCAACAAATCAGCAAAATAAAAACAGTGGTCAGCATTCTCTTGATTTTAAGAGATGCTGACTGACATTAAATGCTTAGTATGAGTCCTTATTATGAAGCAGCTTCTTGCATGGACTATTCGTACCACGCTACGTCCAGCTTTATCCCCTAAAACACCACTAAAGCTACAACGTTTTTGTAGCGATGCAGCCAGTGTAATTGTGCTTGGGCCACGTGGCTATAAAACAAAAAAGCAAACAATTGCTCAAGTACCGACAGTTCACATTCAGCCCAAAACGACTCAATCAGGGCTTGGTATCTTGTATTTACATGGTGGTGGCTATGTGGTGGGTAGCTCAAAAAGTCACACTAAGCTTGCTGCTCAAATTGGACATGTCGCTCAAGCACAAGTCTGGTTAGCTGAATATCGCCTAGCCCCAGAGCACCCAAGCCCTGCGGCTATTGAAGATGTAGTTGCAGTCTATAAAGCTTTACTTACCCAAGGACAAGACCCGAAAAAACTCGTAATTGCGGGTGATTCTGCTGGCGGCGGACTGAGTTTAAGTACTGCAATTGCGATACGGGACGCAGGGTTACCATTACCAGCAGCATTAGTTTTACTTTCACCTTGGGTTGACTTAAGCCTCTCTGGAAGCACCATGAAAACTCATGCTGCTCAAGATGCAATGCTGTCAGAAGACTGGTTAGCTTGGTGTGCAAAAAACTATTGCGGACAAAAATCGACAACCGACCTAACCTGTTCCCCACTTTATGCTGATTTAACGGGATTACCACCTGTTTTAATTCATGTCGGTACCGAAGAAGTCTTATTAGACGATGCAAAACGGCTCGCTAAACAAACCGAAAAGTATGGTATTCCGACGAACTTGAAGGTTTATGACCGAGTCGGACATGTTTTTCAATTCCACGCAGGTATACTAAATGAATCTAATGACTCGATTGAGCGCATTGGGCAATTCATTGATAAACATACACAGTCAATATAAAAATATCGCCAGAGAGGAGTCCTCGGCATGACAACAAACAATTATGACTATGATTACCTCATTATTGGTTCAGGCTTTGGTGGTAGTGTTTCTGCTTGCCGTCTCACCGAAAAGGGCTACTCTGTTGCTGTAATGGAAATGGGGCGACGCTGGGAAGCTAAAGATTTTGCTAAAAATAACTGGAATACCCGTCGCTGGATTTGGCGCCCGGGCATGAAACTTTTTGGTTATTTCAACATGCGTTTTTTTCGCCATGTCACCATTATTTGCGGTAATGCTGTAGGCGGCGGCTCAATCACCTACGCCAATACCCTACTGGTTCCACCTGAACATATTTGGGATGAAGGCACTTGGGCAGATGCGGCGGACTGGAAAAATGAAATGCCACAGCATTATGCTGAAGCCGAACGTATGCTTGGGGTGACTGATAATAAAATTTTCGGTCCTGCAGACCACATGCTTAAAAAAATGGGCGATGCAGTTGGGGTTGGGCATACATTTAAACCGACTCGTGTTGCAACGTTTTTTCCACCCGAAGGTGAACAAGGTGGCAAGACCTACCCTGACCCGTACTTTAACGGCGAAGGTCCAGACCGCGGAACCTGTACCGCATGTGGCGGCTGTATGACAGGTTGCAAACACAACGCAAAAAACACCTTAGATAAAAACTATTTGTATTTTGCCGAAAAAAATGGTGCCCAGGTTTACGAAGAAACCAAAGTTGTTGACGTTAAACCACTCAATGGTAAAGCCGATGGCAGCGATGGCTATGAAGTTACGACTGAATGTTCAAGTTCATGGTTTAACAAGCAGCGCCGTACATGGCGTGTTCGTAACGTGATTTTCTCGGCATCTTCTTTGGGTACGCAAGAGATGTTGTTCCGTTTAAAACAGGCTGGCTCACTACCAAATATTTCTGATGATTTAGGCAATCGGGTTCGTACTAATGCTGAGTCGATTTTAGGCGTTCGCTTTTTTGGTAAAGATGTCGACATGAGCAAAGGTGTTGCCATTGGTTCAAGTATTTACCTTGACCATGACACTCACATTGAAGCGACTCGTTACCAAACTGGTTCAGATGCCATGGGCCTCATGTGTACTTACATGGCTAAAGGTAAACCAGGTTGGACGCGTATCTTTTTTTGGTTATGGGCACTTATTTGCCATCCATTTATTTTCCTTCGCATGAGTAATCCTGTCAGTTTTGCACGTCAGACTTTAATTTTCTTGGTGATGCAAACAGCAGATGCCTCCATTAACATGCGTTTGAAACGTAATTGGTTCTGGCCTTTTGGCAAGGTGTTATCGAGCGAAGGTAAAAAGCTACCTGTGTATATTCCGCAGGCCAATGCATTTACCGAAAAAGTTGCCAAAATGTTTAATGGCCACCCAATGACGACCATTACCGAAATTTTGTTTAATGTACCTTTTACAGCCCACTGTATGGGTGGTTGCGCAATTGCTTCAAGTCCAGAGCGTGGCGTGGTAGATGGACAAAACCGTGTCTTTAACTATAAAAACTTATACGTTGTAGATGGTTCAATGTTAGGTGCCAATTTAGGCGTTAACCCAAGTCTCACCATTACAGCTCTTGCAGAACGCGCAATGTCTTATATTCCAGCTAAACATACTTTGGATGAGCAGCAAGATCACAGAGTAGATGCAGTAACCATAGAGATCACCAAAGCTTCTGCTTAAAATAGAAATTTGTTTTATAAAAAAGCCTATTTAAAAATAGGCTTTTTTCTTTCGCTTTTTAAATTACATCGCTACGGCTTTAGCACGAGCTGCATGCAATTTTTTATAGCTCTCGATCAGACGTAAATGGCGATCAAGTCCTTCTAGTTTCATGCTTGTTGGTGTTAAACCATAGAAACGAACGCTACCATCGACAGAACCTAGTACAGCATCCATACGCATATCACCAAACATACGGCGGAAATTAGTCAGGTAATCTTCAAGCTCGAGTTCTTCATCTAACATCACTTCAAGCACCACGTTCATGCACTGATAGAACAAGCCACGCTCAACGGTGTTGGTGTTATATTGCAAGTAAGTTTCGACAAGCTCTTTTGCTTCTTCAAACTGTTGTAAAGCAACATAAATTAGCAATTTCAATTCTAAGATAGTGAGTTGACCCCAAACTGTATTATCATCAAATTCGACACCAATAAGTGTGGTGATTTCAGTGTAATCGTCTAGCTCACATTCCTCTAAGCGTTCAACCAACGCCTCAAGCTGTTCATCATCCAAACGATGTAGATTTAGAATATCTTCACGGAATGAAAGTGCTTTATTGGTATTGTCCCAAATCAAATCTTCAACGAGATAAATTTCTGAGTAATCCGGTACTAAAATACGGCAAGCAGTCGCACCTAAATGCTCATAGACTGCCATATACACTTCTTTGCCCATCTCTTCGAGAATGCCGAACAATGTTGCAGCTTCTTCTGCATTCGACTCTTCGCCTTCGCCAGAAAAATCCCATTCAACAAAGTCATAGTCAGATTTAGAACTAAAGAAGCGCCAAGATACCAAACCGCTTGAGTCAATAAAGTGCTCAACAAAATTGTTCGGTTCTGTGACCGCATTACTTTGGAAAGTCGGTTGAGGTAAATCATTTAGGCCTTCAAAACTACGGCCCTGAAGTAATTCAGTCAGACTACGTTCCAACGCAACTTCAAAACTTGGATGCGCACCGAAAGACGCAAATACCCCACCCGTACGAGGGTTCATTAAAGTCACACACATTACAGGGAACTGGCCACCTAGTGATGCATCTTTAACTAATACAGGGAAACCTTGCTCTTCTAGACCTTTAATACCAGCAACAATACTTGGGTATTTTGCTAATACATCTTCAGGAACATCTGGAAGTGCAATTTCACCTTCTAAAATTTCACGTTTAACAGCACGTTCAAAAATTTCTGACAAGCATTGAACTTGGGCTTCTGCCAAAGTATTACCTGCACTCATACCATTACTTAAGTACAAGTTTTCAATTAAATTTGATGGGAAATATACAACTTCATCGTCAGACTGGCGTACAAAAGGTAGCGAGCAAATGCCGCGCTCTACGTTGCCTGAGTTGGTATCATATAAATGTGTGCCAAGCAACTCATCATCTGGGTTGTAAATCTCAAGACAGTATTCATCTAAGATTTCTTTAGGTAATTCACCATTTGGACCCGGTTTAAACCATTTTTCATCTGGATAATGCACAAATTCAGCATTGGCAATTTCTTCACCCCAGAACTGGTCGTTATAGAAGAAGTTACAGTTTAAACGCTCAATAAACTCGCCTAATGCAGACGCTAAAGCACTTTCTTTAGTTGCGCCTTTACCATTTGTAAAGCACATCGGAGACTGTGCATCACGAATGTGTAATGACCATACATTCGGGACAATATTACGCCAAGATGCGATTTCAATCTTCATGCCTAAATTTGCCAAAATGGCAGACATATTGGCAATGGTTTCTTCTAATGGCAGGTCTTTACCTTGAATATAGGTATGGCTTTCTGAAGTTAAGCTCGGCAATAACAATGCTTGTGCATCTGCATCAATGCTTTCAACTTCTTCAATAATAAATTCGGGACCCGTTTGAATCACTTTTTTAACAGTACAACGGTCAATCGAACGTAAAATCCCTTGGCGATCTTTCTCTGAAATATCAGCTGGTAATTCAATTTGAATTTTAAAGGTTTGCTTATAGCGGTTTTCAGGATCAACAATATTATTTTGCGATAAACGAATATTATCGGTTGGGATATCTCGAGCGGCACAATACACTTTTACAAAGTACGCTGCGCACAATGCTGATGATGCTAAAAAATAGTCAAATGGGCCCGGTGCCGAACCGTCCCCCTTGTAGCGAATTGGTTGATCGGCAATTACCGTAAAGTCATCGAACTTAGCTTCCTGTCGAAGATTGTCGAGATAATTAACCTTGATTTCCATGCTGGCACCTAAATATTTTTATGTGTCAGCACAGACACATAAAATTCTAAATATTGAAAAATAAGCCGAATCACAGCGAAGAAATTGACTTAAAAAAAATGAGAGATTAAAGCCATGTGTTTAATGAACGACTCAATTGGCTTTAATAAGATTGGCAGTATTATAGAGGGATTTTGTGCAGTTGATAGGCTTTGTTGCATAAACATTCAAAAGCTGAGTTCTCCCCAATCCATTCAAATTTAAGACACAACTTGGGTGCGAGGTCTACCTAATTCCGTAAATCTATTCAGAACTGCCACACGCGCATGAATTTC